>JBBDNU010000079.1:1986-5667 GCA_040877365.1 Planctomycetales bacterium | reverse complement strand
CCGCCTTCCGCCTTCCGCCTTCCGCCTTCCGCCTTCCGCCTTCCGCCTTCCGCCTTCCGCCTCACCCGCTGGTCTTGTCGCGGACGCCGATCAGGAACTTCGCTCCTTCGACCGCGGTCACGGCGCGGACCACTTGCTGCACGAATCCGTGCGGGACTTCGCGGTCGGCCTTGATGATCACATTGGGGCGGCTCCCCTGCACCGCCTCGCCCACGGCGCGGGTCACGTCGTCGAGGTTGGCGTCCTGGACGGTCGCGTCGCCGCCGTCCGCATTCGTTCTGGGAATCTGGATGATCGGGCGGTCGCTCCCTTCCGCGCCGGCGGCGACGATCCGCACGACGAGCGAGTCCTTGAGCGCCGTCCCGGTCCCGTAACGGGCGGGGGGGACGTCGAGATCCGGCGTCCCCTGCATCGTCGAAGTCACCATGAAGAAGATCAGCAACAGGAACGTGACGTCGATCATGGGGGTGATGTCCAGATCGGCGTCCTGTTCCGCGCGCTTCGGGGGGGCGAAGCCGGAATCGTCCGCATGGCCGAAAGTGGTGCGTCGCCGCCTCACGCTGCGCGATCTCCCGGCACGGCGGCCTCGTAATCGTCGAAGAAGCGGCCGATGTGCTGCTGGACCGAGTCTTGCAGCTTCCCGATCCGCACGTGGATCGCCGCCCCGGCGAGCACCAGCGGGATCGCGACGATCAAACCGATCGCGGTGGTGATCAGCGCGAGGCTGATGTCGCTCCCGAGCATCTTCGGATCGACCCCCTGCGCCGAGGCGCCGGCGATCGTGTTGAACGCGCTGATCATCCCGACGACCGTCCCCAGCAGCCCCAGCATCGGCGCGCTCTTGACGAGCGTCGCGATCCACGAGGTGCGGTATTCGAGGTCGGCCAGGATCTCCCGCTCGAAGTTCTCGGCGACCACCCGCCGCACCTTCGCCGCGGGCAGGTTGCGGTTCTGCAGCGCGACGAGGACCAGTTGCGGGACCGCCTTGCTCCAGTAGCCGGGGGTGTCGCACGCCGCCGCGACGCCGTCGAAGTCGCGACGGGCGAGCTTGTCGCGGACCTCGTCGAGGAACTGCTCGGCGGCGGCGTTCGTGCCGAACCGCTTCTGCGCGATCCGGCGGGTCAACACGAGCACGCAGTAGATGCCGTACAAGGCGCACAAGCCGAGCGCCGCGTAGATCGCGTACCCGGCCGCTTCGAGAACGTGAGATCCGCTCATATCGAGTTGCACCGCTTCCGATCGAGTTTCAATTGAGATACGTCTGCTTGGTCACGACGAACTGGTAGTTGCCGGGCGTCCCGCGGACGACGAAGTACGTCCGGTGGATCTGGTCCGGCGTCCGCCCGCGATAGTCGCGTTCGGCGATGGCGAGCTGGATTTCCGTCTCCCGCGGATAGAGGTGGATGATCTGCCCCGCGGCGACGTCGACGCCGGCCTTCTGGAACAGCTTGAGGTCCCCTTCCTTCCGCCCCCCCCCGCGCCAACTGAAGAACAGCCGGTTGGCGTCCCCCTTGTTCGAGACCCGCACGTCCGGCCGCGCCTGCGAGAGGTTCTTGACGTAGGTGATCGTGTCTCCCTTCCAGACCGCGATCTCGATGCCGAAGAAGTCGAGCTGCGCGGCGTAGGCGTCGAGCGACTCGTTGTCGCCGAACTGCACGAACCATCGCTCCTCGTTGGGAAAGCCGCCCACGCCGGGGCCCATCCCGAGCGCGCGGCGGCCGGTCCCCTCGGCGCTCCCCGGCTGGCCGGTGTTGTCCGGCTCGAGCTCGAACTGCTCCTGGACCTGCTCGGTCGCCTGGTCGGCCAGCTCGATCACGGTTTCGAGCGTCTCGGAGACTTCCGTTTCGATCGGCGATTCCTCGAGGGCGGGATCCTCGGTCACGTCTTCCGGCGATTCGAGCTGCAGCGTCTCGTCGGGGGCGCCCTCGGGAACGCCGCCGGCCTCCACGAGCTCGAAGGGGATCGCCGTCACGACCTCCGTCCGCCACAGCGCCGCCCAGACGAGAAACAGGCACACGACGGCGACCACCAGCCCGATGACCCCCGCCAGCAGCCCGGAAGTGATCTTGTCGTACCGGGTCGTGCGCAGCACCGGCGCGGCCGGTCCGCCGGGCACGGTTTTCCGCGATTCCAACTGCGACGACGCCATGCGCCCGTGCCGAAACCTTGCGAAGCGAAAAGGAGATCCGACGGTTCGTCGATCGGCAGGTCCCGGGCCCAGAGAGACGCTCGACCGGGTGAATCCGGAGCGAAATTCCGCAAGCGGGAGAATGCCGCTCGGGACAGTTTCATCGTAGCGCGACCGCCGGGCGGTGTCAACGAAGGTTGCTCTAGCGGCTACGGCTTCGCGTGCATCCCGCACTCGCACACCATCCGCCCGCAGCCGGGGCAGCCCGAGCCATACTTTCGCAGCACCGCCCGCTCCAGGTCGATCCCCGCGACGTTGGCGATCGTGGCGAGCCACGCCAGCACGTCGGCGAACTCGGCTTCGATCTCGCCGGGAGTGCCTTCGCGGAGGGCGGCGGCCAGCTCCCCGACCTCCTCCATCAGCCACATGAAGGTCCCGTCCACGCCGCGGACTTCATCCTTCCGCGAGTACATGCGGTCGATGAGCTGCTGGAAATCCCCGAAGGTCAGCGGCCGGCGGAGCGCGGCAGGTTCGCCGCTGCGCGCGGGATCCGGCTGCCCCCGGCTGTCCGCAGGCGACGTCGGCTGATCGATCATTCGTCAGGCTCCCGCGGTTGATCCTGCGCGGCCGCCCCGACGAGCGGCGGGTAGGACACAGTCTTTCGGATGCGATTCACCGAATGAGCCTCGGCTGCGACCGTCATCGTCGCCGATCCGCCGCCGGGCCTCAAGGGACCGCGGTTCCGGATCCGTGGTGGATCGACTCCGATTGGTTTCCGCGTCCGCCGCGTCGAGTTCCGCTCCGCGCCCTCGGCGCCCTCTGCGGTTCAAGACGTCACCAAGATCGTCCGAATGATCCGAACCGCGGAGTGCGCGGAGGGCGCAGAGGGCGGTGCGTCGGCTCCCCTGCTACAACGAATTGCGAAATCGGTGGATGATTTTTCGGTCGCATCGCACGGCCATGCTCGCGGGTGCGGCGAATTCATCCACGGATTGCACTGATTGCGCAGATTGACGAGATGAGCCGTGGCTGCGTGCAACACGCCCTTCCCAATGCCTCAGGGCGTGCCACCCGGCGGGGGTGGAGCGCGTTTTCGAACGAAGACACCCCGCAGGCGTCGTGCCTGCGGGGTGCGGATGCGGGAGACGCGGGGCCGCTCCGTCAGCGGCGTCTCGGGCAGCGGGGGCGGTTCGCCGGGCGAACCGCCCCAGGGAAGAGCGGCTCCTCATGATCCGCCGGAAGAACGGCCGCCGGAGGCCATCGCGGGCGACTCCCTTCGCGCCGACCTCCACGGCCGGGGTTCCACGGGTTCGGAAAGTGACGAGTGACGAACGCAGCAACGCGGGAAGCAACCCGATTACCCCGCAGGGGTTGAACAACATAGCCCAGGGTCGCGAGCGAATGCGAGCGCACCCTGGGGTGGGCGACACGAACCTCCCGCGACCCTGAAGGGGTCGAACAACCGCCAGGTCTTGTGGAACCCCTTCAGGGTTCGCCACTTCATCACGCTCAGATACCCAGGGTGGCGCGGCGCGGCGCCGCTTACCCTGGGC
>JBBDNU010000079.1:0-1886 GCA_040877365.1 Planctomycetales bacterium | reverse complement strand
CTTCATCACGCTCAGATACCCAGGGTGGCGCGGCGCGGCGCCGCTTACCCTGGGCTATGTTGTTCAACCCCTTCGGGGTTCAAGACTCATCTCGCATGATCTTGAAGACGAGAATTTGGAATCACTGAATGACAGAACGGACTTGAGTTCGCACAGTTCGCACGGCGAGATTTCAACTGCATCCCATCGAGTTCCCGCAGTTGTGGCACAGATAGCAGTTCCCGCTGCGGACGGTGATCGCGCCGCAGTTGTCGCAGGCCGGGGCGTCCGACTGGAACGCCGCGAACTGCTTGCTGCGGACCGCCGGGCTGTCCCCTTCCGACGCCAGCGCGCCGAGTTCGTGCACCATCTGGTTCATCGCGCGGAAGGTCGAATCGAGGTTCGCCGCGCCGCTCGTCATCGACCCATGCGCCGCGTTGCCGTTCGCGTTCTCTTCACCGTTCCGCTGCGGCGCGGTCGCCTCGCGGAAGCCGGGGATGAACTCCATCCCCAGCCAGCGGAAGATGTAATCCACGATGCTCTTGGCGTGCGGAATCTCCGGGTTGCTCGTCCAGCCGGACGGCTCGAACCGCGAGTGCGAGAACTTGTTGACCAGCACCTCCAGCGGCACGCCGTACTGCAGGCACATGCTGGTCTGCGTGCCGACCACGTCCATCAGCCCGCCGACGGTGCTCCCTTCCTTGGCCATCGTGATGAACAGCTCGCCGGGGCTGCCGTCCTCGAACAGGCCGACCGTGATGTACCCCTCGTGGCTGCCGACGGCGAACTTGTGGGTGATCGAGTGCCGCGTGGCGGGGAGGTGCCTCCGCGCCGGCCGGCCCGGCTCGCTCGCTGCTCCCTTCTTCTTGCGGTCCCCCTCTTTCGTGGTGGCGAGCGGCTGGCTCTGCTTCGAGCCGTCGCGGTAAATGGCGAGCGCCTTGAGTCCCAGCCGCCAGCCTTCGAGATACGCCTCTTCGACGTCCTCGACGGTCGACTCCTGCGGCATGTTGACGGTCTTGGAGATCGCGCCGGAAAGGAACGGCTGGGCGGCGGCCATCATCCGGATGTGCGCCCGCCAGGGGATCGTGCGGGCGCCCTTCGCCGCCTTGAAGGCGCAGTCGAACACCGCAAGGTGCTCCGGCTTGAGGTCGGCCGCCCCTTCGATCGTGTCGTGCTCGTCGATCCACTTCACGATCCGCTCGACCGACCCTTCCTCGTAACCCAGCGCCTCGAGCGCCGCCGGCACGCTGCGGTTGACGATCTTCATCATCCCGCCGCCGGCAAGCTGCTTGTACTTCACGAGGGCGATGTCCGGCTCGATCCCGGTCGTGTCGCAATCCATCATGAACGCGATCGTGCCGGTCGGCGCCAAGACCGTCGCCTGGGCGTTGCGATATCCGTGGCGGCGGCCCGATTCGAGGCAGTCCAGCCACACCTCGCGGGCGGCGTCCCGCAGATACGCCGGGCAGGCCGGGTCGATCTCCTCGACCGCGTCGCGGTGCTTCTGCATCACGCGGAGCATCGGCTTCTCGTTCTCGCGGTAGCCCGCGAACGGCTGCATGAAGCCCGCGATGCGGCTCGACGTGAGGTACGCCTGCCCGTTGAGGAGCGCGGTGAGGGCCCCGCAGATGCCCCGCCCCGCGTCGCTGTCGTAGGGCATCCCCATCGACATCAACAGGCTCCCCAGGTTCGCGTACCCGAGACCGAGCGGCCGATAGTTGTGGCTGTTCTCGGCGATCGCGGGAGTGGGATAACTCGCGTGATCGACGAGGATCTCCTGGGCGGTGATGTAGATCGAGCAAGCCCGGCGAAACCGCTCGACGTCGAACGTGCCGTCGGCCAGCAGCATCTTCTTGAGGTTGATGCTCGACAGGTTGCAGGCGGTGTCGTCCAGGAACATGTACTCG
>JBBDNU010000078.1:0-5704 GCA_040877365.1 Planctomycetales bacterium | reverse complement strand
TTCTCCGCCGGGTCGGAGTGGAAGTCGTGGCCCGCCGACGCCACCTGGCTTTCCTCTTCGACCACCGTCTCTCCCGAACGCACGTCGAGCACCAGCACCTGGTACTGGTTCGGGGCGACGATCCGGTTCCCCTGCTGGATCCGACGGTAGGTGCGGGCCGCCAGCATCAGCACCGGGAGCTCCTGCGGCTGCCCCGGCTGCAGCGACTGGTGCGCGACCATCCGCGACCACAACCTCTTTCCCGTCGCCCGGTCGAACCCGTAGCAGCGGCCGTTGACCATCGGATAGGCGTAGTTGATGGGAATCACCTGCACGTTGTTCTGCTGATTGAGCGTCGGATCGTAGGTGAGCAGCACGTACCGCTCGCGCGACCGCAGCACCTGGAACGCCGACAGGTTCTGGATCGGCTCGATCTTCTGGTCCAGGAGTCCCTTGCCGTCCGCCAGCGAGAGGATCTCGAGCCGGCCCGCCGGATCGATCACGGCCAGCTCTTCGCCCGCGACGAGCTCCATCCGGATGTCGCGCGGGAATTTCCGCATCCAGAGGGCCTCGTCGGTGACGACGTCGATCAGAGAGAGCTGCGAGTGCTGAGGTTGCTGGGAGTGCGTCAGAAGTCGCCGTCCCGCGGCGAACTTCCGCTCGTTGACGCCGGGAACCCGCCGCTCGCCCAGCTCTTCGCCGTCGGCGCCGCGGAGGAGCGTCCCGCGATCGCCCCCCGCCGGGACGGCGACCAGGAACTCGTCGTCGCCGAACAGCTCGCAGCCGCGGGGCATGTTCCGCCGGACCCACAGCGGCTCGCCGGTGAGCGGATCGGCGGCGGTGAGCAGGCCGCCGACCTGATAGCAGATGAAGTCGTCGCAGATCGGCCCCAGGCTGCCGATCTGCCGGCCGAACTGGTCGATCACGACCATCTTCATCCCGCCGCCGGGCAGCCGCCCGCGATTGACCTGGACCGACTGCTGCCCCCCGTCGTGCAGCGCCTGGTGCCACAGCAGCTTCGGCTTCTCGGCGGCGAGACCGTCCAGCACGACGAAGTGCGAGCCGAACCCGACGACGATCAGGTGCCCGTGAATCCGGGCGAAGTTGGCGAATGCGTTGCGGACCCCCTCCTGGGGCACGCGGATCGAGACCGACCACCGCTTCCGCCCGAGGGGGTCGTGCGCGGCGAGCTGCTGCTGCGACTGGTCGAGCTGGAACGACCAGCCCTCGTAGAAGGGCCCCGCCGGCCCCTCGACGTCCACCGGAAACATCTGCTGCACGTTCGCCCGCTGGTTCCGCCGCGTCGTCTGCGCCGCGATCCGCCGGGCCGGCCAGGCGGAGCGGTCGGCGAGCGCCTCGGCCACTTGCGGCTCGGCCGACCAGCTTTGCGCGAGCTCGCGGCCCGTCTTCCCGTCGAGGCAGGCGACGTCGGCCCACCGCGCCTCCAGCTCGTCGAGCAGCGGCGGGACGTCTGCGGCGCGCTCCATCGCGAGCAGCATCCGCACCAGCCGGGCGGTCGCCTGGCCGGCGGTTTCCTCGTTCGAGGAAGCCCGCAACTCGAGCAAGTGCAGCTCGGCGGCGAGACCGGGCGGCAATCGCTCGACAAGCTCCCAGCGGGCCTCGTCCGCGCTGGGCGTGTCGCGGAAGCACTCGAGGAACCGCCGCAGCCGGTCCGGTCCCTCCGCCTCCCGCGCCTTCGCCAGCTCCGCCTCGAGCAGCTCGTTCATCTGCGCGCGGACCGCGGGGGCCGCCGCGGCGTGCACCGCGGCGATCCGCGGGCGGACCCAGCGGTCGCTTCGCACCGACTGCGCGACGTTCAGCCGCTCGAGCTCGGGGCTTCCCGTCTCCGGGCCGGCCATCTGCAGGTATTCCTGGAACGCCTTCTCCTGCTCGCCGACCTTGTGCAGCCCCGCCGCGTGCAGCCGCAGGAACTGCGACCGCTGCCGCGGGTCCTCCACCAGCTCGCGGATCTCCTCGGCCGAATCGCGATAGGCGGCGAAGTCGTGCCGCAACCCTTCCAGAAGCGTCGCCACCAGCAACTGCCGCGCGCGGGGCGCGGCGCCGCCGCGGACGGCGCGGCGGAGGTCCGCCAGCCCGCGCTCCTCGTCCCCTTCGTGCAGCGCGAGCGAGCCCCGCAGTCCGAGCGCCTCCGCGTCGTCGGGGTCCTTGTCGAGCGACGCCAGGATCCGCGCCCGCTGCACGTCGAGCGATTCGAGCCGCAGCAACGAATCGGCCGTCTGCGACACGATCGCGCCGCGGGCGGCGATCAGGTTGCCGGGGACCACTCCCGCCGGACAGGGGGAGCGGGCCAGCAGTTGCCCGTCTCGCAAGTCGAGCGTCGCCAATTCGCCGGTCGTGAGCGGGACGTGGTAGAACTCGCCGCTCCGGACGCCCCGTCCCGCGGGGAGCGGAATCGGGACCGGCTCTTCCCAGGCGGGAGAGCCGTCCGCCAGGCGGAACGCCTCGACCTGCGTGCGGCCCACCACCACCCCCTTCCCCTCGAACACCGCCGCCAGATACAGCCCCTGCTGCCGCGGCCGCGGCTTGGCCCACAGCGGCTGCCCGTCGGCGAGGCTCAGGCAGTGCAGCTCGTCCGAATCGCGCGGGGCCAGCAGGACTTTTCCTTCGGCGATCGTGGCGACGCAGTCGATCCACCGGCTTTCATCGTCGTTCGTGGCCGTCTGGCCCTGCAGCATCTGTTGCCGGAGGAACAGGGCATTGACGTCGCCGGAGTTCTGCGGGACGTTGCTCTCGTAGCGATAGGCCCACATCAGCGTCCGCCGGCCGGGATCGATCGCCACGACCGCCCCCGAGCCGGTCGGGCAGATGAGCACGCCGTCGTGGTACGAGGGGGAGACCCCCGCCGTCCGCCGCACGGGATGCTGAATGCTGCTGCCGGGAACGGCGATGAGCTGCGACCACTCGCTCCGTCCGGTGGCGGGATCGAGGACTTGCAGCCGGACCTCCTCGCGGTCCTGCACGAGGCAGTACAGCCGGCCACCCAGAGGCAGCGGCGGGCCGAGGAAGAACGCCCCCGCGGATTCGATCGCGGCCTCGCCCGGTTGCCCCCCGATCTCCCACTTCAGCTTGCCGGTGGCCGCATCGAACGCCATCAGCTTGTTGAAGTCCTTGGTGGGGAGTTCGACGCCGGCCCGGTTCAACATCTGGAGCTGCGGGATCCCGTTGACGTAGCCCAGCCCCTCGACCGCGAAGACGTAGCGGCCGTCGCTCGACAGCGTGCCGGCCGTCAGGTCGTCCCACACGCGCTGCCCCAGGAACGCGTCGCGCGGGTTCTGCGCCTGGGCATATCCATACACCTGCGGGTTCGGCTGGTCCTCCTTGCCCTCCAGGATTTTCTGATAGGTGCGATCGATCTCCGTTTCCCAGAGGGATTTGCCCGTCGCGAAATCCACCGCCCGCAGATTGCTCGGCGTGCGGTACACGACGACGTCGCCCACGACAAGCGGATGGACCGCCGGGATCGTCAGCGCGCCGCTCTGCCGCCGCGTCTCCAATTGCTTGCGGAGCGCGGCGGCGAACTCGTCCGCGGCGGACGCCGGCGGCCAGTTTCCCCCGAGGCCGCGGGGGCGGGTGATGGTCGACACCTGCCACTGCGGCTCCCAGATCGGGCTGGCCGACGCGACGGCGGCCGCGCGGGCCGCGTTCCCCCGGAACAGCGGCCAATCCGCGTCCGCGGGGGTGTCCAGTTTCCGCTGCCCGCCGAACTCCGCCGCGAGCCAGGCCAGCGCCTGCTCGTCATCTCCGAACAGCGACAGCGTCCGCTCGCCGACGACGATCCGGTCCCGCGGGGCCCGGTGCTTCGCATCCACGAGCGCCGCCCGGCTCTCCTCCGGGAAACCGGCCCGCGCCCAGCACAGCGCCGCCTTGAGCGACAGCATCGGCTCGCGCCCCTCCGCCGCCTGCGGGATTTTACGCAAGCGGTCGAAGTGCAGGGCCGCCGCCAACGGCTCCGCGCGGTCCAGCAGGTGCGTCCCCAGCCGGTCCGCCGCCTCGTAGCCGGCCTCGGTGTGAAAGAACCGGCGGGCGACCTCCTCGAGCTGCCGGACGCTCCCGGCCGCGACCGCCTCCTTCAAGATCCGCCGCGCCGCGCTCCCGGCCTGCTGTTCGTACAGCTTCCGCTGCTCGGCCGGAAGCGCCGCGATGATCGAGGCGGCCTCGGCCTTCAGGCTGCGGAAGTGCGAGCGGTCCCCTTCCTGCGGGTTGAACGGGAAGTCCTCCGGATGATCGAGGATCCGCTGCAGCAGGTCGAGCCCCTCCGCGGCGCTGCCTTCCTGGAGCAGCCGCTGCGCGATCCGCATCCGGCGGGTCATCGTGCGGTCCTCGACGAACATCCGCTGCCCGTCGAGGCTCGACTCGTTCCCCTCCCGGGCCGCCGGAACACGATTTGGGGCCAGCTGAAGTATGAGCTGCCCGGAGGCCGCCGCCGGATAACTCGCCGCCGCCAGCACCGCGGCCATCCATCTGCGATCGAACCAGCTCATGCGGGACCTCCGAAAAGTGCCGGGCACTTCGACGCGGGCGCACCTTCTCCCCGAATCAGACGCCCCAGCCCCCGCCAGCTAACGGCCTCCGGGGAAACTGCGGCGCCTCAAGGATACTCGATCCACCCCGCAGCGAATACGCCGACATCGGCCGGGGCCGACAGCAGCAGCCGGCGGCCTTCCCGCAAATACCCGCCGGCGATCCGCAGCCGGCAACGCGCCCCGAGCGCTGCTTCGCGATCGCCCCCCAGCCGCGCCGCGAGACATCGCGGCCAGAGCACCACCGCCGCCTGCGCGAGCCGGGCCGCGTAGACCAGCGGATACGGCAAGCCGCCCCGCGCGCGGCGTTCGTTCTCCGCCATCCCCTGCGACATCCGCGCCGCCATCCGCAGCAGGTAATCGTCCGAGACCCGCTCGGCCGGGATGATGTGGTGGATGATCGCCGCCGGCGAATACCAGCCCTCGATTCCCGCCGACATCAGCCGCAGGAACAGGTCGGTGTCTTCGCCGCGGCCGTTGTACGCGGGATCGAACCCGCCGACGCGCTCGAGCGCCGCGCGGCGGACCATCAAGTTCCCCGCGCCGGGCGTAACGGCGGCGGAATACTTCCGCTCCGAGTCCAAGCCAACCGATTCGCCGAGCAGCATCCGGCAGATCGGCGACAGCGCGCGCTCGACGCCCGCGGGAAATCGCAGCCGGACCTTCCCGCCGACACACTCCGCATTCCGCCGCTCGGCGAGGGCGAGCAGCTCGGCGATCCACTCCGGGTCGGCCGCCTGGTCGTCGTCGAAGAACGCCAGCCATTGGCCGCGGCACTCGGCGATCGCCCGGTTCCGGGCGAACACGACCCCCGGTGTCTCCTCGCGGGCGTAGCGGACCTCGATCGGCAGGTTTTCCGCCAGCTCGCGCGCGACGGCGGGCGTCTCGTCGGTCGAGCCGTTGTCGACGACGAGCACGTCGTACGTGAACCGCCCGTGCGTCGCGAGGCCGCCGAGACTCGCGACCGCGGCGCGCAGAGCGTCCGCCCGGTTCCGCGTGCAGACGGCGATGGTGATGCTCGGGGCGGGCATGGATGAGAGGTCGGATGGTCGAACGGCAATCCCCTCTCCCCCGGCTTTGCGGGGGAGAGGGTCAGGGTGAGGGGGCCGGTTCGTGGTGTCCATGAGAATGTAGGGTGGGCTGTGCCCAATGGCACTAAGTTTGTTTCGACGGTGGCTTCAACT
>JBBDNU010000077.1:0-30762 GCA_040877365.1 Planctomycetales bacterium | reverse complement strand
CGCACCTACAACCGAGCCGCCTGACCACAATCACAAACCGCGTCGCACGCCCCTGTTATGGTAAGGCGATGTCGGCGGCAAGTCAAAGAGGCGAACTCGACCGCCTCCGCAACGCCTGGCTCAACCCGCCCGAGTGGACCCGCGAGGAGATCCTCGAGTTCCCCGGCTCCGTCGATGGCCCGTGGAAGCGCTACATCGCCGCCCCCTCCCCAACCCTCCCCGCGAACGGGGAGGGAGCCGCCCCCTCCCCAGCCCTCCCCGCGACACGGTCGCCAAGTCCGCGCCCGACGAAGCCGGCGTCCCGCTCGTGGCCGGGCCCGAACGAGGCGCGGCTCAGCCGGTCCGCTGCCGGTTGGTGGCCGAGATCGGCGAAGGGGAGACGTGGTCGCCGCTGCGGGCCGTGCCCGATGCCCAGAATCTGCTCGTACAACTGCCGGTCTTGCATGGCGAGATCCTCCCGAGGATGGTCTTGCCACCGTACCCGCTTGAAGGTCGTCCGTCAGCCTCGTATCGTGACCAGCGCCCGGTGAAACGGAGTCGGGTCCTGCTGGCGAGCAACCCGACAAGGGACAACCGGGCCAGGGCGGGAGAATGACCCGCCGAGGCTCGTTCAGCCATCATTCAGCCAGCATGTGGAACGGAGCGTTCGCCTTGTCTGAAATGGAGTTCACGCACGACGACTTGCTTGAGAGTGCGATCGCAGCCGGGTGGGCGGCGGCGCGCGTGCTCGACGATTGGTCGCGGCGGTTCACCGTCAGCGAGAAGAGTCCCGCGAATCTCGTGACCGAAGCCGATTTCGAATCGCAACGGGCGATTCACGAGCTGCTCCGGGCGCGCTACCCGGAGCACCGCTTCCTGGGCGAGGAGGGGCTGTCCGACGAAGGGCCCGCGCCCTATCGCTGGATCATCGACCCGCTCGACGGCACGTCGAATTACGTCCACGGGTTCCCCTACTACGCGGTGTCGATCGGAGTCGAGCACGAGGGGGAATTGATCGCCGGCGTGATCCTCGACCCGACGCGGAAGGAGCTGTTCGCCGCGGCGCGCGGCCGGGGGGCGACCTTGAACGGCGAACCGATCCGTCCGTCGCGGGCCGAACGCTTGAATGAAGCGCTGGTCATGGTGAGCCTGCCGGTCGCCGTCAAGCCGGGGCATCCGGCGGTCGAGCGGTTCGTGCGGACGATGTCCGCGGCGCAGGCGACTCAGCGGACCGGCTCGGCGGCCCTCAATCTGGCCTACACCGCCTGCGGGCGGATCGACGCGTTTTTCTCGACGAGCCTCAGGCCGTGGGACATGGCGGCGGGGGCGCTGATCGTCCGCGAGGCGGGGGGGCGCGTGTCGCAGATCGGCGGAGGGACGTTCGACGTCGAGGCGCCGGACATCCTCGCGACGAACGGAACGGCGCTTCACGAAGAATTGCGACAACTGCTGCGATAGGCGAATTCCCCGCGGGCACGGGCGATTCGTCCTTCTACCGGGCTTTTCCGGGGGTTATGATTGGGGGTGCGGGCCGGGGGAAAGGTCCGCGCTCCCGTCCATGCTCCAGTCGAACCGATCGGGCTTCCACGTGCGCCGTCCGGGTTCCACGGCCTGCCTGTTGTTCTCGCTGCTGTCGCTGCTGTCGGCAGCGGCGACGGGACAGGAGCAACCAGCGCCGTCAGAACAACCGGCCGCGGTCGCGCCGGCGCCGGGACCGACGGCGCCCGCGGCATCGACCGAGCCCGCCAAGTCGCGGCCCGCCGAGGGCGGATGGCCGTGGGACACGATCCATCTGCCGAACGGCCGCGGGCAGTTCGTCCCGGTCCCGGTCGACGCCGATCTGAGGGAGTACCTCGACTGGAAGGCGCGAAAGCACGCGCCGCAGCCCGCCGCGCGGCCCGGCTACGGCGTCACGTCCGTCTCGCTGTCCGGCACGGCGGGGGATGAGCGGGCGGAGCTGAACGCGACGATCCAGGTGCAGGTGGATCGCGGGGACGAGTGGGTGCAGGTCCCGCTGCGGCTGAACGAGGCGGTCCTGCGGGAGACGGCGCACGAGGGGCCGGGTCCGGCGGGCTTCGACGAATTCGACCGCGACGCCGGCTATCGCTGGTCGCTGAAGGGAGCAGGGCTGCACACGTTGCGGCTCTCGCTGTTCGTGCCGGTGCGGAAGCAGTCGCCTATGCGGCGGTTGCAGCTCGCGCTGCCGGCGACGGCGGTGAGCCACGCGAAGATCTCCGTCCCGATGAAGCGCCTCACAGTGAAGGCGGGAGATCCGCTGCTCGAGCGGGACGCGCGTTCGACGATCCGCACGCGCGTCCTGCCGGACGACGCCACCGAAATCGAAGTCTTCGGTCTGGACCAACGTCTCGATCTGACGTGGCAGCCGCTCCCCGATCCGACACAGGTCGCGACGGTCCTCGAGTCGCACACGTCGATCGTGGTTAAGCCGGCGATCGATTCGGTACTGCTGGAAGCGGCGCAGACGGTGCAGGCGCGGCAGGGGAGCTTCGACGGCTTGACGGTCCGGCTCCCGCCGGGATTCGAGCTGATCGTGGTCGAAGGGCGGCAGTACGCGTCGCACGAGACGGCGGCGGACGGGCGGATCGCCGTCAAGCTCGCGGAGCCGGGCACGGGGCCGATCGAGCTGCGATGGACGCTGCAAGCGCCCTTGCCCGAGTCGGGCGAGCTGCACCTCGAGGGGTTCGAGGTGGAGCATGCGCGGCGGCAGACGGGGGACGTCGCGCTGGCGCTCGTCGAAGGGTTGCGGATTTCCCGGCTCGAGGCGGAGAACGTGCACCGGATCAACGTCAGCATCATGATCGGGCAGCCCCCGCTGGCGAGCGCCTATCGCTTTTTGAAGCAGCCGTTCCGGCTCGGCGTCGCCGTCACGCGGGACCCGCCGGGCTATTCGGTCCAGCCGGAGCAGCGGCTGCGGTTCACGGGCGAACGGGTCGAGCTGACGGCCGAGTTCAAGGTCCGGGTCTACCGGGGGGTCGTCGAGACGCTGGACCTCATCTGGCCGAATCGCCGCGCGGAAGGTTGGGCGATCGATCCTCCCGACCTGTTCGATCCGTCGCTCGACGCGGCGGCGATCGAGCGGTTCGAGTTCGCGACGGACGAGACGAGCGACCTGGTTCGGGTCCACCTCCGCGATCGGCAACCGGGGGAGTTCACGCTGCGTCTCCGCGCGGGGCGGAAGCTCCTTGCCGAACCGGAGGCCGCCGTGATCACGCTCCCGGGGATCGACACGCCGACTCCGTCGCCGGCAGACCTGCTGGTGACGGCGGCCGATGCCGTCGAAGTGCAGCTCGAGCCGACGGGCGAGACGTCGCTGGAGCGGGTCGATCCGGCGGGAGCGGGAGCAGGGCCGGAAGGGGCCGCGCACTACCGCGTCCCCGCGCTGGCGCCGATGCTGGCGGTCCGGCTGTCGATCCACGAGCAGATCGTGCAGACGACGGGGCAGGTCGCCGTCGAGATCGCCGACGACCGCCTGCTCGTGCGGGAACGCATCGCCTACGACGTCCGTTATGAGCGGCTGCCGCAGGTCCGGCTGACGGTGCCCCGCGCGCTCGGCGAGCAAGTCCGCTTCTTGAACGTGCCGGATGGCGCGGTCCTCACGCCGAGCTGGACGGACCGCGGCGACCCCGATTCGCGCCAGGCGGTGATTCGCTTCGCGGAGCCGCGGATCGGCCGGTTCGAAATCGCGGCGGAATACTCCGTCGATCTCGGCGTCGCGCTTCCGCCCGCCGAGACGGCCGAATCGGCGCTGCCGCTGGTGCTTCCGGCGGAGGCCCCGTTCGGCGCGCTCGTCTTCTCCGCTCCGCCGATCGAATCGGTCGAGGTCAGCGTGAACGGCAACGACGGCGGGGCCGCTTGGGTCCCGCAGATGACGGCGGACGACCGCCGGCAATGGCAGACGGCGGGGCCCGCGCGGGAAATCTCGTTGCGGTTGCAGCGGTCGACGCCGGACCTGCCGCAGCACTACGTCGTCCGTCGCTGCCTGCTGCGGACGGCATTCGACTACGACGGCGCCGCAGCGTCGCGGGCGCAGTTTCGCCTGGAGGGGGAATTCACCCGGCTGCTGTTGCACCTTCCCGAGGGGCAGACGGTGCAGGCCCTGTGGTGGGACCAGCGGCCGATCGAGCTCGACCGGCTCGTCGAAGTCGATTCGAACTCCGGGATGCACCGGCTGGAGATCGCCGACGTCGCCGCGGGGCCCGTTTCGGGAGAGCACCTGCTCACTCTCGACTTCCAGTCGCGCGGATCGGGCCGCTCCTCGGGAACGGAGTGGGGCGAAGCGCACCAGGTCCGGATCCCCAGCTTCCCGGCCAACGTCCGCGTCGATCAGTCCGCCGCCGAGATCGTGCTTCCCATCGACCAGCACCTGTTCTCGCAACCCGCCGGCCTGACTCCGCTGTACGATTGGCGGCGGCAGGCGGTGTTCTGGACGCGGCACGTCCGGGCGGGCTACGCCGATCTGGACGAGTGGATCGGCGCGGCCGACGGACCCCCGGCCGACCCGATCTTCGACGCCGGCAACTCCTATGTTTTCGCGCGATTCGGGCCGGTGGCGGCTTTCCAATTCCAGGCGATGAGCCAGTCGTGGATCGTGCTGCTGGGGGCGGGGCTGTCGCTGGCGGCGGGATTCGTGCTGTTGAAGGTCCCCGCGACGCGCGACGCGCTCACGCTGCTGATCATCGCCTTCGGCGGGGCGCTCGCGGGGCTGTGGTACGCCGAGCCGGTCCGCGTGCTGCTCCAGCCGGCGCTGCTCGGCCTGGTGCTGGCGCTCGCGGCGGCGGCGATCGAGCAGGCGATCCAGCGGAGGCGGGCCCCGTCGATCATCACCCTCTCGACGCCGAGCGATTTCTACTCCCCGGCGCCGGGCGGGTCGGGGAACTATCGCGCGCTCCCCGCCGGGGCCGACGAACGCACCGCCGTCCGTCCGGGTCCCGGTCATTCCGCGGAGCCGGTTTCGACCACCAGTACCGGCCGCGAGCGATGAGGGGTCGAGGGTCGAGACAGGGCTGACAAGGGGTTGAAGGCGAGCGGGGTGGCGTCAGCCCCCCGGTGGTTGGCGCGATGGTTGAAGGTCGAGGGTTGAAGATTGAAGGTTGAACGCCACCATGACGAGCCGGGAGCGATGAAGCGGCCGCGATCCGCCGCCGGGGCGGTTTGCCGCCCGGCGGCCCGGAGACTGGCGCAACTGGCACGCGCCGCGATCGTCGTGCTGGTCTGCTGGTCGACTTCCGGTCGAGCGCCGGGGCAGACGGGCGAATTGGCCGCTCTGCCGAAAGTTCGGCGGATCCTCGTGCCGGTCGAGCATCTCTCCGAGTTCCTCGCGCAGGGAACAGGCCGCTGGCACGTGATGGACGCGGCGGAGTTCCACAGGCGAATGGCCGCGGCCGAGAGACGGACGCCTCTCGAGCACGCTCCCCGACTCTCGACCGCCGAGTACCGGGCCGAATTCACCGGCGACGCCTTCGCCGCCGGAACGGTGGCGGCCGAAATCGCCGCTCCGGGGGAAACCTCCGGGCTGTTGTGGCTCGATCCGACGAACCTCGCCCTCGCCGACCTCTCGTGGAAGGATGATCCCGCGGTGTGGGGAACGGACTCCCACGGACGCAGCGCCATGCTCGTCGACGAGTCCCGCCGCCGGCTGGACGGCGCGTGGAGCCTGAGCGGCCGCAGGCTGCCGGCGAGCGTCGAGTTCGACCTCCGCATCCCGCGGGCGACCGTCTCGCGGTTCGTGTTGTCGGTCCCGGCGACTCACGCGGTTCGCGCGTCGGGCGGCGAAGCGGTCGTCAGCGGCCCGGAGCCGGGCCCGCGGTCCGGTTGGAACGTGTGGCGCGTGGACGCCGGCAGCCGCACCGAGGTCCGCCTCTCGGTGGCCCGGATCGCCGTCTCCGAAACGCCGCGTCCCGTGGCGTTCGCCCAGGTGGACGTGTCGTATGTTCTCCGTCCGGACGGCTTGCAGTTCCAGTGCGACTTCGACCTGGAGGTCGCGGGGGGCGAGTTGGGAAGCCTGCGGTTCGCGCTGCCGTCCGCGGCCGAGATCCTGTCGGTCGAATACCGTTCCGACGGACTGCTGCCGTGGGCGGCCTCGGTCCGCGACGGCGCCCGGCTGGTCGATGTCGCGCTCCCCGATCCGGTGCTCGGCCCCGCGCGGACGATTCGGATTCGGGGCTTCGCGCCGCCGCGGCTGGGGCGGAAATGGATGCTTCCCCGGCCGCGGCTGATCGGCGCGCCCGATTACGATCTGCTGTTCCTCGGCGGCCGCTCCACCCTCGTCGTCGACAGGCCGCTCGAAGTCCGCAGCCTGAGCGCGCCGGGCGCGCGGCAGATCGGCGCCGAGTCCGAAGGGCAGACCTTCACTTTTCAGCGGTTCCGTTCGACCGATCCGCAGACGCAGGCGATGGACGGGCTGATCGTCGAAGCCGATTATCCCGAGCCGGCCGTCTCGGCCCGCACGCTGACGGCCGTGCTGATCGACCCGGACAACTGGACGGCCCGCACGCGGATCGACTGGCGGGCCACCGCGGGATCGACGTTCGCCGCGCGGTGCGGCATTCCCGCCGGCTGGCAGGTCGCCGAGGTCCGCTCCGCCGGCAATTCGCCGCGGTCCGCCGTCACCGGCTGGGACGTCGTGCCGCAGGAGGACGGCTCCTCGGAACTCCAGCTCGAGTTTCGCGACGCGCTGGTCCCCGAGAATCCGCTGGACAACCCGGGCAAGTCGGTCGTCGTGCTCGCGCAGCGATTGCCCCCGCCCGCCGCCGAACCGTTCGCGGTCCCCGCGGTCCGCCCGCTGGATTGCGACGTCACGGAATCCGTGATCGCGGTCTCGCATCCGGGGACCGCCGGACTGCGGCTCCGCGGGGCCGCGCGGACCGCGGTCGTCCGCCCGGAGACGCTCCCCGAACCGCTGCGGAATTCGACCTTCTGGCAGGACGTCGCGAGTCGCGCGGGGGAAGCGACGTGGCTCCGCGCGGCGGGACTGCCGGACGGGCGGCTCTCGTTTCCCGCCGCGCGCAATCCCGCCCACGTCCGCGCCCGAACCGACGTGGCCCTCGAAGACGGCGCGCTCGTCGAACGCTTCGCGCTGCGGGTCGCGCCGCACGGGCAGCCCGTCGAGCGCCTGCTCGTGCACCTCGCCGCCGGCGATGGGGACGTCTCGTGGCGGCTGGATCCTCCCGCGTCCGCCCCGCTGGACGTCGTCGCGCTCCCCCCCGATCAGCGCGAGGACTGGGACCTTCCCCCGGGAGGCGTGCTCCACGAGGTCCGTTTGCCCGCGGCATATGACGAGGAGTTCGTGCTGGTCGGCGGCCAGTCGCGGCCGCTCGCCCGCGCGAACCTGTTGGCGCTTCCCTTCGTGCCGGGCGCGATGAGCTTCCAGGGGACCGTGGCGCTCGATGCCTCCGCCCGCGAGGCGGTCGAACTCGAAGCCGACGGCCCGGCCTCGGAGCAGCGCGACCCCGCGGAACGCGCGGCTTCCGCGCTCGATCCCCGCTCCGCTTCGCGTCGGCAATACCTCCGCCCGACCGCGGCGATCCGCGCGGTCCGCCGCCTGCGCGGCGGCGAGACCTCCGGGTGGGCGGCCGTCTCGCTCCACACGCGACTCTCTCCCGATGCCACCACCTTCGACGATCACCGGGCGGTCTTTCATATTCCGCCCGAGACGGGCGACGGCCTGTTCTCCTTCGAATTGCCGCCCGCCGCCGAGCTGACGGCGGTGCTCGTCAATCAAGTCAAGCACGCGCCGTCGTTCGACGTGCCGCTCGAGCCGGGCCGCCGCAACGTCGTGGCGGTCGACTACCGCACCCGATCGGGGGAAGGCCTCGCGGCGCGGACGCACGCGATCGACACGCCGCGGTCCTCCCTGTCGGTGCTGGCGTTCGAGTGGACGATTTCGCTGCCCCCGGGCACGAGCTGCGCCGCGGAGCCGGAACTCGTGGCGCTCGGCTCGAAGCTGCCGGAGCCGGGTTGGACGGAGCGGATGTTCGGGCCGCTGGGGCGACCGTCGGGCGCGCCCTTCTTCAACCCGTTCCTGGCGTCCTCGTGGCGGGGGCTGTTCGCCGGCGCGCGGGACGACGCTCCGCCCGCCGCGGGCGGGGCGGCCCCGGCAGGCTGGTCGACGATCGAAGCCTCGGCCCCGTTTCTCCCGCCACGCCTCGTGCTCCGCACGCGGGACGAATCCCGCATCCGCCTCATCGGTTGGACGGCGCTGCTGGCCGCGTCTCTGGCCGGACTGACACTGCGGCTGCTGGGCCTCCCCCGGCGGATGCCGCTCGCCACCCTCGCGCTGAGCGCCGCGCTCGCCGCCGCCTGGGCGGCCCCGGCCGCCTGGGCGCCGGTGACGGGCGGATTGTTCGCCGGGTGTCTGTTGTCGGCCCTCGTGCCGCTCGGCCTGTTCCGCCGCGTCGGCCCGCGCCCGGAGGCGGACCACGTCACGACCGGCAGTACGGCCACCTATCAGCACGTTCCCGCGGTCGTGGTGCTCTCGAGCGTGGTGTGGATCGCATCGTCCACCGCGGCCCAGGAGACCGTCGCGCCCATGGCGGCTCCCGCGATCGCCGAGACGGCGCAGCGCGCCGCGGAACACGCGGTGCTCGTGCCCGTCGGGAAAGACGGCCAACCCGCTGAGGACCTCGCGGTCGTTTACGTGACAGAGGCCCTGCGCGAGCGATTGGGACGCGTGCTCGAAGGGGGCGCGGCGTCGCCGCGCTATCTCATCGCCCGCGCCGACTACCGGGCCACGGTCGAGGAACGCGACGCGGTGACGGTGGATGCCCGGTACGAGGTCGTCCTGCTCCCGGGCATCGCCGAAGCGGCCGTCGAATTGCCCTTGGCGGGAGCCAACCCGGGCGGTCCGGATGCCTGCCGAGTCGACGGGGAACCCGCCCCGGTCGTTCCGCTGCCGGGCGGCCGAAGCTTCACGGTGGCGGTCTCGCGTCCCGAGGGCCTCGACCAACCGCGGCGCGTGCGGATCGGTCTCGCGTTGCATCCGCCCGGCCAGCGGACGCCCGGGTTCGACGTCGAAATCCCGTCGGTCGCCGCCAGCCGCCTCGAGCTGCGGTTCACCGGCGCGTTGCCGGCGGTCGTCGTTCCGGCGGCCCGCGGGCGGGTGTCGATCGATGCCGCGGCGCGCACGGTGACGGCCGATCTGGGCGGAGCGGACCGCCTGCAGGCGACGTGGTCCGCAGGTCGAGAAACGTCCCCCGCGGCGGCCGCGGTCCCGACCGGCGTGCTGTGCGACGTCGACGTTCGCCCCACGTGGATCGAATCCCGCTACCGCGTCTCGTACCGCGTGCCGGACGGCCAGGTCGATTACCTCGCCTGGAATGTGCCCCGGAACATGATCCTGCGAAAGGCCTCGATCGACGGCGCGGCGATCTCGGCAGCGCAGGCGCCTCGCGCGGAGGGGGACGCGCAGGTGCTGTTGACGCTCCCGGCGGCGCGGGGAGGGGAGTTCGCCGTCGATGCGACGTTCATCGCGCCGGCCGTCGAGGAAGCCGGCGGAATCCCCCTCGCTCCCGGACACTTCCTTCCGCCCGCGACCGACCGCGGGGCGACCCCGGTTCTCTACCGCGTCGGCGTCCGCACGGCGCCGGAGTTCCGCCTCGTCCCCGGCGAGCGCGACGCGGCGGCGGCGGCCATCGCACCGGAATCGTTCCTCACGGAGGGGGCTGCGGCCGCCGGCATGAACCGCCCCCAATTCGCCTACGACCTGCACGGCCCGGCCGTGCTGCGGTTCGCACTCGAGCCGCTCGTCCCCCTCCGCCGCGTTCGACAGTTTCAAGGAGGACGGTTCGGCCGCGACGACCTGGCGTGGAAGCTCCGCGCCGACGTCGAAACGACCGGGGCGCCGGCTTTCCGCCACGTGCTCTTGGTCGATCCCCGGTTGCGGATCCGGTCGGTGTCGGTCGAAGAGGCGCAAGTCGAGCGCCTCGTCCGCTGGAGCCGCGACGGCGAGCGGCTCAACCTGTTCCTCGATCGCGGCACCACGGCCACCCAGCGCGTCGTGGTGACGGGAGACCGCCCGCTCGAGTTCGCCGCGGAGACGACGCTCCCGGACATGCGCTTCGAGGACGCGGAGCTTGTCGAATCCCGCATCGAACTCGTCCGCGACCCGGGCGTGTCGGCCGAGCTGCGCGGCGCCGCGCTGGAGCGCCTCGACGCGGTCGACGCCCTGCCGGAGATCGCGGCCCCCGGAGACGTCGCGATCGGCAAGTTCGTCCGGCCGGACTTCGCGCAGCCGGTCCGCGTCCGCGCGCTGCTCAACGAGCGTCCGCGGGTCGACACGTTGACCGTGCTCGGCGGCGGCGCGCGGGGGTCGGACGGGCTGGAATTGGCCATGACGCTCATGCTCCCGCCGCCGGCGGAGGGAGCGGCCCCGTATCGACTCCGCATTCCCGCGGCGCTCGCGGCCGGGCATCGCGTCGCGTCCACCGGCTGCCATGTCGGACCTCCGGCGGAGCGGCCGGACGGCGCGCTCGAGGCGGCGATCGAGCCGCAACCGGAGGACGCCGCGGCGATGAGCGTCACGGTCACCGGCACGGTCCGGGCGCCGTTGGGCGAGACGTGGATCCTTCCGCAGCTCGAGATCGTCGACTGGACCCCGGGAGAGCATTACCTGTTTCTGTCGCTGGAGACGGGATGGGTCCCCGAGGAGACGGCGGAAACGGTGCGGGACGCGGCGCCCGAATGGGTGGCGGCGCGCCCCCCCGAGGCGCTCCCCGAGCAGCCGATGCTGTTCCGCGCGCCCGGCTTGCCGTGGAAACTCTCGCGCGTCGACTCCGGCGAACCGCCCGGGCCGGTGGAAGTCGCGGCCGTCTGGACGCGGATCTGGCAGCGGGGGGGCGAACGCGAGTTCGGAACGAGCGTCGCGGAGCTGCCGCTCCGTCAACAAGGCCGGCTGGAGTGGCGATGGCCCGCGGAATGCGAGTTGCGCGCCGCCTTCGTGGACGGGGCGCCCGTCGCACTCGAGCGCCCGGTGGGCGATCTCCTCGTGCTTCCGGTCGAGGCGGGGGCCCGCACGGTGGCGCTGTTCTGGGCCCGCGCGGCGGAACCCGGACCCGCCGTGATGCGCTCCGTCTCGCCCAGCTATCCCGCGCCGCGGGAGGTCCCGGCGGAGAAGTCGTACTTGTCGATCGTGTCCGACGGCGAGGTGCATTTGCTGCCGCGGGCGGGGCTGGTCGCCGAATCGGTCCCGCAACCCGCCCTGGCGCCGGTCCCCGAGGAATTGCGCGCGGAGCCCCGGGCCGAGTCGTTCTCCCCGATCGGCGACCCTTCCATCGCCGGGCGGCTGCCTGCCGCCGCGAGCGCCCCGCCGGTCTCCTTTTGGGCCATCCGCCGCAGCGCGGCGGCGGGGACCGCGGCCGCCGCCATTTTCCTGCTCGTGGCGGCGCTGTCGTGGCGACCCCTGCCGGCGCTGGCCGCCTGGCTGGCGGCGCATCCCTCGGCCGCGTGGGCGCTCGTGGGCTGCGTCTGGTGGTGGTGGCTCGATCCCGGGATCGTGGGACTGGCGCTGGTCGCGGCGTCCATCCTGCACGCGGTGCGGCGGCGGCGACTCGCGATGCGCGAACGGGAAATGATCGTCGCGAGCTAGATCGCGAACCGCTCCGCGAGTTGCCAGGCGATCGTCGCGGCCCCCGCCGCGACGCAGTACGCGGCGAACCAGTGCAGCTTCCGTTGCGAGATCACGCGGAGCAGCCCCCGCAGCGCGACGACGCCCACGAGAAACGACGTGGCGGCCCCCAGCAGGAGCGGCCCGGGATTCTCGGGCATCGTCCCCTGGACGACGACGTCCCGGAACGTCAGCGCCGCCGCGCCGCCGATCGCCGGGATCGCGATGAAGAACGAGAAGGTCGCGGCGGCGTCGCGCTTCAGCCCTGTGAACATTCCGCCAGATATGGTGCTCCCGGAGCGCGAGATGCCCGGCAGGAGCGCGATCGCCTGAAACGCGCCGATGGCGAGCGCCTCGAGCGCCGAAATCTGCTCCAGGGGGCGATCGCCGCGATCGAGCCGCTGCCCCAGCACGAGCAGCGCGGCCGTGACGAGCAACCCGAACCCGGCGACGAGCGGGGTGGCGAACGCCCCCGCGAGGCGGTCCTCGAAGGCCAGCCCGACGACGGCCGCCGGGACCGTCGCCACGGCGACCGCCAGGCACAGCCGCGCGTTTTTCGCGAGCGCCCACAAATCGCGGCGATACACCCACAGGATCGAGAACAGCGTCCCGACGTGGAGCGCCACGTTGAGCGCGAGATCTTTTTGGGCAGAGGCCGAGCTGCCGGCGAGCTTCTGCCACATCGCCCCGCAGATGACGAGGTGCCCGGAGGAGCTGATCGGCAGGAACTCGGCGATCCCCTGCACGATCCCCAGCACGAGCGCTTGGAGGTAATCCGTCCCCTGCATGCCGCCGCTCGCTCACTCGCGTCCCTGCGTGACTGTTCCGCGTCCGCTGTCGGGCCGGAAGTCTAACAGCCGGAACGAGAAACGTCGAGACGTTTCGAAGCGGCACGACGCCACGCCCGGCGGCACGCGGAGGAAGACGGCGCGCTCCGCGTTTCACGTGAAACGCGCACGACCTCCCATCGCCCGCCGCGCGCTCCGCGTTTCACGTGAAACGCTCAGCGCGGCGAAGCCGCGAAGGATATGATGAGCCGAGGGGTTTACCCCCTCGGTGGGAACGCGCGCGGCGTCAGAGGAATCTCGCGTCACTGGTCCGGGTCGCCGGAAGAGCACCGAGAGGGTAAACCCCTCGGCTCATTGGTTCAATCGAAAATTCGCGCACGATGCGCGAATTCCAATCGTTGGCAGTGCAGAGCTTCCCGCGATCGCTCCCTCCGCGTTTCACGTGAAACGGCACGGGGACGGCGAATCGGCTCGACGAGAGGCGGCGCCCCCGATCCCTGCCAGATGGCGCCTCCGCGTCCACTACATCTTGTGGTCGGCCCCGTCCGCAGGAGACGAATTCCGCAAACGGCGATTTGCGAAGTCCGGGCCGATTGCGGAACGCGGCTTCTTTCGTATGGTGTACGTATTCCCACAGGCGGGATAATCCCGCCGGCTCATGGTTTCTACTGGCCGGGCAATGGCGGCGCTCCCGCGGCGCGGCGGCCTCCTGTTGATGGCGGATCTGCCGCCGGCGCGTTGGCGGCAGGTTTGCCGGCGGCGGCCGCGGGCGCGTCTGGTGGATCGACCTCTTCCGTGTCCGGGGGGACGCGCGCCACCCGGTAGCTGCCGGGGTACGCGCCGTATTCGTGCGTCGTCACGCCGTTTCTGGTCGAGCCGGCATAGGTGTCGCGGCCGGCCGCCACGGTCACCTGGACGATGCCGGTTTGCCCGTTCCGCAGGACGCCGGCGTGTACGGCGGCGACGGCGAGCGTCGAGTCGTCGGTATACACGTCGCTCCCCCACACCGTGCCGTTCATGCTTCCGGTGACGCGGAAATACAGCGGCCGCCCCCCCTGGCCGCGATGGCTCGACAGCGATCCGGGATCGGGTTGCACGTTCGTGGGGCGCGGGGCCGAGAGGCTGCGGACCAAGTCGCGGACGGCGACCGCTTCGTCCAGTTGGCCGTCGCGCGTCAGCCGGACTTGAATCGCCTTGAGGTCGGCGACGGTCTGCCGGCGGTGTACGGCGATCTTGCGGTTCGCGTCCCGCTGGATCGCGCCGGCCTGCTGCCGATAGACGTCGAGGACCTCTTCGGCGGCGGGGGGGAGGGGCGTGCCGTCGCTTTCGATCACCTCCAGCACGCGCCGCAACTGCTCGGGCGACATCTGGTCCAGCCGCGACTGGAGCGTTTCGACGAGCTGCCGGCGGAACGCGTCGTTTTCGCCCTCCGGGAGCGCCAGCCCCGCCGGTTGTTCGCCCGCGGCCCACCCGCCGACTTCAACCGGCCCGACGGCCGGAATCGGCTCGGGTGGCTGGGCCGCCGCCGCGTTGGAGAGCAGGGCCACTGCGCAACTCAAGAGGAGACGATTCATCGCACGCTCCGGTTCGGACCATGATGGATCGACGGGGACGCCGCCTGTTGGACGCAGGACCGCGAGCTTTCGTTCCAGCCGGGCGCGGGGCAGGGGTATCAGAACGCGATTTCTTTGCATTGCCTCGGTCGGGCGTGGTATGGGGGGTATCAACTCGCGATTTCTTCGCTTTGCGCAGCCAAGCACCAGCGGTGGTGAGACCGCGACGAGCGAGGTAGTACGGACTTAAGTCCGTACTACCTCGGCCGGTGGGCCGGCTGCGCGACGTGTCGAGTTCCAGCCACGTTGGAAGCCGGAGTTGGTCCGCGTCGGGGGTATCAATTCGCATTTTCTTCGCTCGCGCTCCGTGGGCAAGCTGCCGGCTTGCCCAGTTTTCCAGGCTTGCAGGGCGAGTGGCCGGTGCCAGCCGGCCGGTGCTCGGCAACGCGCTCTCGCTCGTCGCTCGTCGGTGCAAACGAATCGGAAGCAACTTCTTCACCACGGATGGGGACGGATTTCATAAGTCCGTGCTCGAAATTCGCTCCTCCATATATACGGAGAAGGTTGCGCGAACGCCCGGATTTCGTCCGAACCGGCGACTTTGCAAGATGGTCGCATTCGACATTCGTTGTTCGAGCTTCATTCGTCATTCGAGCTTCGACGTTTATTCACTCCGCACTCCGCACTCCGCACTCCGCGGCGTTGTGGACGGGGGTCGGCGGGCTTAGGATGTTCTCGGAACGTCTTATCGTCATGCGCAGGTCGAAGCTCCGCCGATGACCGTTGCGATCATCCTGGCCGCCGTCGTTTGTCTCGCCTGGGCGAATGGGGCCAACGACAATTTCAAGGGGGTGGCGACGCTGTATGGCAGCGGGACGGCCGGGTATCGGCGGGCGCTGGCGTGGGGGACCGTGACCACGCTCGCCGGCTCGCTGTGCGCGGTGTTTCTGGCGGGGACGCTGCTGGCGAAGTTCAGCGGCAACGGGCTGGTCGCGGATGAATCGACGCGAAGCGCCTCGTACGGCGCCGCCGTGGCGCTCGGGGCGGGATTGACGGTGTTGCTCGCGTCGCGGCTGGGGATGCCGATCTCGACGACGCACGGACTGGTGGGCGCATTGGTCGGCGCGGGGTGGGCGGCCGGGTCGCCGATCGTCTGGGCCAAGCTGGGGAGCGGGTTTTTCGCACCGCTGCTGTTGAGCCCCTTCTGCGCGGCGGCGGCCGTCGCGGTCCTCTATCCGGCGCTGCGGTCCATCCGCCGGCGGCTGGGCATCAGTGCGACGACCTGCTTGTGCGTGGGGCGGGAGACGATCGAGGTGATTCCCGCGGGGGACGCGGCGCTCGCGGTCGCGCGCGTGACGGAGCTCTCCGCGCGGGTGGGGGACGCCGTGACCTGCCGCAGCGGATACGCGGGGCGGGTGTTGGGGATCGAGGCGGGGCCGGTCCTCGACGGCTTGCACTATCTGTCGGCGGGCGTGGTGAGCTTCGCCCGCGGGCTGAACGACGCGCCCAAGATCGCCGCGGTGCTGCTCCTGGCATCGCCTCTCGGAGGCGCGGGAAGCGTGGCGCTCGTGGCCGTGGCGATGGCGGCGGGTGGCTGGCTCGGCGCGCGGCGCGTCGCCGACACGATGGGCCATCGCGTGACGGAGATGAATCACGGCCAGGGGTTCGCCGCGAACGCGATCACCGGCGTGCTCGTGCTGGCCGCCAGTCCCCTGGGGCTGCCGGTCTCGACGACGCACGTGAGCTGCGGCGCGCTGTTCGGCATCGGCGCGGCGACGGGGCAGGGGAGCCCGAACACGATCGCCCGGATTCTATTGGCGTGGGTGACGACGCTGCCGCTTGCCGCGGCTTGCGGAGCGGCGTGCTACGCGGCGATCGCGGGGACGTGAATCCGAAGCGGCTAGGCCGGATTATTCATACGGCTCGCTTCTCGTCATGCCCGCGCAGGCGGGCATCCAGGTGCGGCACGATGTTCGCGCCGCTGTGGATTCCCGCCTGCGCGGGAATGACGCGCGATGGCCGCACGAATGACAGTGAGATCGGTTCGATTTTTCCTTCTTCCTTCCGACCTCCTCTTGTCACTCGTGGCGCAGCGCCTCGATCGGGTCGAGCTTGGCGGCGGCCCAGGCGGGGTACAGGCCGAACATCACGCCGATGCCGACCGAGATGCCGAACGCCAGGGGGAGGCTCCAGAAGGCGATTTCGGGCCGCATGTCGAAGAACATCCGCCCCATGTCGGTCCCGGCCACGTTCGTCTCGAGCACGAAGCTCTGGATGAACCACTGGATCACGCCGAAGGCGACCGGCGTGAGCAGCCCGAGCATCACGCCGACCAGCCCGCCGACGCCGGAGAGCACGACCGTCTCGGTGAGGAACTGCTGGACGATGTCCTTGCGGCGGGCGCCCAGCGCGCGGCGGATGCCGATCTCGCGGGTCCGCTCGGTGACGGTCGCGAGCATGATGTTCATGATCCCGATCCCGCCGACGACGAGGCTGATCAGGGCGATCGAGCCGAGCACGATGTTGAAGATGCGGCGGATCTGGTCGGCCTGCCGGAGCAGCTCGAGCGGCACGACGACGTCGAAGTCCTTGCGGTCCGCGTGCGTGCGCTCCAGGGTCTCGCGAACGTATTCGGCGGTGGGGATGACCTGGTCGCGGTCTTGGACCTGCAGGGTGATCTGGCTCAGCTCGATCCGCTCGGCGCTGAACGAGCCGGTGACCGCGCGGAAAATCTCGTCCCCCTCGCGCTCGTAATAGGTCCGCAGGGGGACGTAGATGTCCTTGCCGAAGTCCTGCGCGGCGAGGCTCCCGCCGACGGCGGCGGAGGCGGTGCGATGCTTCATCACGCCGATCACGCGGTACACGTAGCGGCCGCCGCTGCCGAAGCGAACGAACTTGCCGAGCGGGTCCTCGTGGCGGAACAGTTCTTCGGCGACCTGGAAGGCGAGCACGCAGACGTTGGCGACGGTGCGTTCGTCCTGATCGGAAATGAAGCGTCCGCGGTCCATCTGGAGGTTGTTGATGGTCTTGTATTCGGGGGTGCAGGCGACGATGCGGGCGTTGATCGCCTGCCCGGCGTAGCGGGCCTCCTGGACGGCCTCGCGGATGGGGATGGACTGCACGACGGTGGGAATGACGTGCTCGTTGAGCAGGGCGTAGTCGGAGCGCTTCAGGCCGTAGTCGAGCATGAAGCTGTTGTCGCTGCGGGTGGTCGAGGTGTCCTCGGGGGGCTTGACGCTGCGGGCGATGATGTTGGTGGCGCCGAGTTCCAGGACCTGCTTCTGGGCCTGGCTGCTGGCCCCTTCGCCGATGGCGAGCATCGCGATCACCGAGAACACGCCGAACACGATGCCGAGCATCGTGAGGCCCGAGCGGAGCTTGTGCAGCAGCAGGCTCTTGAGCGCCAGGCGGACGGTGCGGATCGTGCGAATCAGCGACATGGCGGGAACATCAGGGCGGGCGTCGCAGGGGAGGCTTTCGACGCAAAGACGCTAAGGTGCAAAGCAGCGCAAAGGTGGAACGGTCTTCAACGAAAGAACCTGGTCAGGAAATCGCTCACTCAGTACTTCCAAGTTCGCGACGGCGCGTCATGCCCGCGCAGGCGGGCATCCAGTGGCGGCGCTCACAAGCTGGATTCCCGCCTGCGCGGGAATGATGAAGTCGTGTTCTTGGAAGTACTATCACAGTCGAATTCGCCGACTTCATTCCTTCTTCTTTGCGTCCCTTTGCGTCTTTGCGCCTTTGCGTCGAAAATGAGCCGGTGGCGGGGGGACGAAGATTCGAACTATCCCGGAAAAACGCCTTCGCCGGCGATCAGCCCGTCGCGCATGTGGATCTGCCGGTGCGCGCGTTGGGCGATGTCCGGCTCGTGGGTGACCATGATGATCGTCCGCCCCTCCTGGTTCAGCCGGGTGAGGAGCTGCATGATCTCTTCGCCGGTGGCGGAGTCGAGGTTTCCGGTCGGCTCGTCGGCGAGGATGATCTCGGGATCGTTGATCAGCGCCCGGGCGATCGCCACCCGCTGCTGCTGGCCGCCGGAGAGCTGGAACGGGCGGTGGTCGAGCCGGTCTCCCAGTCCGACGCGAGCCGCGGCGTCGATGCAGCGATTGCGGTCCTGGACGGTCACAGCGCCGCCGCCGGCCCGGTAATACAGCGGGACCTCGACGTTCTCCAGCACCGTGTACTGCTGGATGAGGTTGTAGGACTGGAAGATGAACCCGATCCGCCGGTTGCGGATGCTCGACAGCTCGTCGTCGTCGAGGCGGGAGACGTCCTGGCCGGCGAGGAAATACTGGCCGCTGGTGGGGCGGTCGAGCGCGCCGAGCAGGTTCAACAGCGTGCTCTTGCCGCTGCCCGAGGAGCCCATGATCGCGACGAAGTCCCCCTCGGGAAAGTCGGTCGTCACGCCCCGCAGCGCCTGCACGACGTGGTCGCCGAGGCGATAGTGCTTGCGCAAGTCGATGAGTCGCGCGGCGAGCTTCATTCGGCGCCCTTCCGCGCGCCGGTGACGACCGGGGCTGGCGCGGGAGGGCGCTCGGCGGTCTGGTCGGGAGGCGGTTCCGCGGCCGGCCCGGCGGCGGCGCGCGGCTCGTTCGCCCGCGGATATTCTCCGGGCCGCCCTTCGGGGGCGGGACCTTCCGCCGGCGATTCCGGGGAAAGCTCCGGCGCCTCGTCCGTCGTCGGCTCGCCGTTCTCCTCCGCCTCCCGATCGCGGGCTTCCCGCGCGGCCAGCTCCGAAAGCTCCTCCGCGAAATGGGTCCGCGGATTCATGACCAGCCGCTCTCCTTCCGCGACGCCTTTGACGATCTCGATGGCCGTCTCGTTCGTGTCGCCGATGACGAGGTCGCGGCGCTCGGTCTGGCCTTGGGCGAGGACGTAGGCGTAGTGCTGCGTGCCGATCGTGACGACCGCCTGGATCGGGACCTGGAGGATATCGTCGCGGCGCTGGACGAGGATCTCGACGCTGGCGGTCAGTCCCGGCTTCAGCCGCGTCATCCGCTCGAGGTCCGGCTCGGTGATGCGGACGACGGCCTCGTATTCCTTCTGATTGCTCCGCCGCCAGTTGCCCGAGGCGGGCACGGCGGAGACGGAATCGACGACGCCGCGGTACAAGGCGTCGTTGAAGGCGGTGACGCGGATGTTGACGGGGAGCTTCTCGCGGAGGCGGCTGATCTTCGACTCGTGGATCCGCACGTCGACTTTCATCGAGGTCAAGTCGGGAAGGTTGACGATCGCCTGCCGTTCGCGGACGGTGGCCCCTTCCATGATCCCCGCGTCATCGCCGCGTCGATCGCTCTGTTGATTGGCGTAAACGACGCGGCCTTCCTGAGGGGCGTGGATCTTGCACGCGGCGATCTGCGCCCGGAGCCGCTGCATCTTCGCCTCCTCGACCTCGAACGTGAGCCGACGGGCCTGGAGGTCGGCCTCGAACTGGGCCAGCGCCGCCCGCCCCTGCCGCTTGACGCGCTCGTGCAGCCGTCCGGACTCGGCGGCTTTCTCTTCCAGCTCCTTGATCGTCCGTTTGTAGGTGAAGTCCTGGAGGACCTTGAGCTTGTCGACGGCGACGTCGCGCTTGATGCGGGCGCGGGTGACGGCGATGCGGTCGGCCTCGAGGTCGTTCTGCGTCTTATAGCCCTTCTTCGCCAGCCGCTTCGAGAACTCGTAGCTCTCGTTGGCCCGGGTCAGCTCCTCTTCCGCGACGGCGATCTCTCCCTTGATCTCGTTCTGCTGCTGGTCGAACTCCCCGCTCGGCGCCGAGAATTTTTCCAGGTCGAGCGCCGCGAGGTCCTGCGCGAGCCTGGCGGCGGCGAGATCGCTTTCGTTCTGCTGCTTCTGGATCTCGACGTTCTCTTCGGCCTTGCGGAGGTCGGCCTCGGCCTGGGTGACGAGGATCCGTTGCTGCTTCTCCTGCTCTTCGAGCTGCGACGAATCGAGCTCGATGACCAGGGTCCCCTTCTTCACCTCCCGCCCCTCCGGCAGGATCGAAATGATCGTGCTCTGGCCTTCGACGGCGCTCGACAGCGTGGCATTCCGCAGGCTTTGCAGTTCACCCCGCTCGTTCACGGTGATCACGAACGGCCCGCGCTTGGCCACGTCGGTGACGAAGCGGGCGTCATTCGCCTGCGAGTCGCCGAATCGGCCCCGCACGACCAGGAACCCCGCCCCGATCGCCACGGCCAAGATCGCCAGGGCCACCGTCGTCGTCCGCGTCGTCATGCCGGATCGGGGGTTCGAGCGCATCGCCATCCTCCTGGGGGACTGCCCCCACAACGGGCTGCCAGATCGTGCCTTGTCCGGGATGGAGCGGGTGGGAACCGGGCGGGGGGGAGCGCAGGGCGTGTTCGGGTTTGCGGGGCCCGCTGCGGCGTGAGTGCGTCTGGGGTGGTCCGAACGCCTGTTGTTGATAGAACGCGTCCACCCAGATCCCATCGGCGCCAACCTCCATTATACCCATGTCGCGGTGGATGTTAAGCCGACTGCGCTCGTAATCGACCCAAATTCCGATCAGGTCGTTCTGCGCGTCGAGCACGCTGTTCAAGGCGTTCAACAGGTTCAATCCGCGGTTTCCGCTTTGCCGTTGCTGTCCGACCGCGACCGGCTCGTTCGCCAGCTCGACCGCCTGGTCGTACTGCATGGCCGCCAGCCGCACCGCCTGCCGGGCGATCTCGAAATTCCGTTTGAGCACTTCGATCTGCCGCCAGCTCTGGCGGACCTGGAACTTGACGTCGTCCTCGAAGGCCATGTAGTCGCGGCGGGCCCGCTGGTAGTCGATCAGCGCGGCGCGGTAGGCGTTGCGTTCGGCGATCTGGTCGAGCGGCGCGGTGAACCCCAGCCCGGCCCGGAAACTGCTCCGCGCCCCGCGGAAGTCGAGGGGCCGCGTCCCGGTCGGCGTGTTGACGTCTCCTTCGATGCGGATGTCGAGGGCCGCCTGCAGGGCGTTGGCGGCGACTTCGACGCGGCGGCGGGCGTCCATCACCCGCGCCCGCGCGTTCATCAGATCCACCCGCTGGTCCAGCCCGATGCGGACCGCCTCGTCCAGCGTCCGCTCGAACGTCTCCAGCGTGATCAGCTCGACGCGGAGGTCGATCTGAATCACCTGCAGGCTCTGCGAGATCTTCAGCAGCTCCTCGCGCAGGTTCTGGATCCGCTCGACCGCCTCGCGGCGGACTTCGAGCGGAATGTTCGGCGCGGCGACCGCGGCGGCGAGCGCCTCGATCCGCTCCGCCGTCCCCGCCAGGTCCTGCCGGATGCTGGCGTGCAGCCGGCGGTCCCGCTCGATCGCGGCGCGGGCCGCCGCGCGGGCTTCCTCGGTCTCGAGCAGTTCGAGCCGCCGCGGCATCGACTCCTCGACTTTGCGGAAGTCGTCGTCGGTGAGGTCCAGGCCGTTGCGGCGGAGTTCCGCCAGCAGCTCTTGCAATCCGGCGACCGTCTCCCGCAATTGCGCGGGGTCGGGATCTTCCGCGTTCAATCGCGCCCAGACTTCGACGAACTGCTCGATGCGGTCTTCCGCCGCCAGCAGCCGCGGGTCGATCAGGGCGAACGGGTCGAGCAGCGATTCGTCGATGGAGGCCGGCAGGTCGGGGGGCAGCCCGAGTTGGGTCTTGTACTGGTCGAGGCTGTCCTGGTAGCGGCGTTCCGCCTGCTGGAGCGCGTTCCGCGCCGAGGCGAGCCGGGTCTCGAGCTGCAGCACGTCGAGCGAGGCGCTTTCGGTCCGCAGCCGCTGCACGATGTCGACCGCCGCCTTGCGGAACACTTCGTCGGTGCTGAGTTCGAGCAGCAGCCGCTCCTGCTCGGGAGTCAATTCGCCGGCCCAGATCAGCACCTTCCGTTCCGCGTCGTAGCGCAGCTGGTCGCGCAGTTCCGGCGGAAACTGGAGGTCGGGGGGGAGCGCCTCGAGCGGCTCGGCGATCTGCACGATCGCCGCCGGCGGCGTGGAGGTCGCCCGCAGCACCTGGACCTGCTCTTCGAGTTGCCGGATATTGTATTGCTGGTTGCTGATCGTCTGCCGCTGCAACAGCAGCCCGAGGAACCCGCCGGAGGGACCGCCCGCGACCGTCGCGGTGAAGAACTCCTGCCGGAAGCGGGCCAGCTCGCGGGCCGCGTACAGCACGTTCCGTTCGCCCTGCGTCAGGTCTTCCAGCACCACTTTCCGGCCGGCGCCGAGCAGCAGCGGCTGAATCAGCGAGTACGACAGCACGCTCGCCGTGTTCGTCTGGTTGGGACCGGAGAACAGCCATAACGTGTTGTTCGCCAGTTCGACCGCCAATTGTCCCCCCGCGGGAAGAAGCTGGCTCACGCCGAAGCGGCTGCCGAGCGCCAGCGAGTCGGGCCCGCTCGGCCGGCCGGTGTAGGTGAGGTCCGCCGACGGCTCGCCCCCCAGCCCCAGATACCGCACGTTGAACTGGAAGCGGTCGAACGTCAGATCGAGCGCGGCGAGATACAGGTCCTCGATCTCGGTCTGGTACTCGCGGCTGTGAATGTTCGCGAGCTCCACCGCCTGCGGCAAAGTCATTTCGCGCAAGCCTTCGACTCCCTCCGGAATCTGACCGCCGAGCGCGGGCAGGATCTCGGAGGAGATGCCGAACGGTGCGAGCCAGTGCGGGTTTTCGATCGACAGCGCGTCCCCGAGCTTGTGCCAGCCCTTGTATCCCCGGATGCCGTTCAGACAGTGCATGTAACGGTGCGCCGCCGGATCGTCCGGAGGCAGCGGACCGCGGTCGGGGTCGTAGGGATCGTACAGGCGGCTGCGGGGATCGGCGTTGACGTCGATCCGCGGCGACGCCCACCGGGGGTCGTTCATCTTCTGGTTGATGATGTCGTACGAGTCGCGGTTCGCCTGGTCGCGCCAGAAGGAGCGCGAGCAGCCGGCCAAAATCAAGCATCCGCACAACACGAGCGCGTTGCGACACCAGCCGGCGCCGAACCTCCCTCCCTTGCAGGGAGGGGCTGGGGGAGGGTCGGCGCCTGGCCTGTCCGGCCGTTGAAGAACTCCTGGCGATCGGATCGGAACTCGTCCCATGTCGTCCAATGCCGAAAGAAGCCGCGACTCGTGCGAAAAGCTCCGTGCGTTCGCTATCCCGGATCGTTCATGCAGATAGGCCACTATGCCGCGACTGCCTGGCGATCGTTCTGCGGCCGGTCCGCGCGTGTGTCGGCGAGCGCTTTCACAAGCCGTTCGAGCAGCCCCGCCAGCTCGCGGATTTCGGGCGCGTCGAAGCAGCGGAGCAGCGTGTCGGCGGGATCGGCCCGGCGTTGCCGGACCAGTCCCAGCAGCTCCCGTCCCCTGGGGGCGAGCATCAACAGCCGCTTGCGGCGATCGGCCTTCGACCGCAGGCGGTACACGAGCTCGCTGCGGCGCATGCGGTCGACGAGCGTGCTCACGCCGGACTCGGACTGCCGCAGCCGCTCCGCGAGCTCCGTCTGCGAGCAGCCTTCCGCGCACTCGTCGAGGATTTCGAGCACCCCCCGCCGCACCGGGTTGAGGTCGAACTCCGCGAGCCGCGCCGCGGACAGGCTCCGCAACAGCGCCGCGGCGCGTTGCAGGTCGCGGACGACCGCCTGGAGCGCATCGTTCGCGGGACCGTCCGGCCGTTCCGGAACGGGGCCGTCGATCGAGGAATTCGTGTCGTGGATCGCCATCCCGCATCCTCCGTGACGCGCGAAAGGTCCGCCTGTTGATATTTCGACGCGAAACGGTTGAGACATGAACCAATCCGGTCGTTTCGTAGAACGGATTGCCGATCCGTCCTCCCAAGTACGTCCCGCCGGCCCGGCGGGACGTGGGGCGCGCGAGGGAGCCTCGAACGCGATGGCGAGGGACTCGGCGCTTCGCGCCTTCGGACCCGTTTTGGAGCGCACTGAAGCCGCGCTGCGCGCATCAGGTCTCGTCGGGCCGACGAGACCTACTTTCGCGGCCGAAGTGGCGGATAGCTGAATTCGCAAAGAATTCAGACGCTTGGCATCCCTCGTCGCCCGCCCTTACAATGCTTCCTCGCAATCCGCCCTTTCCCGGAGGCCGCCATGTCCGCCGAGACGACCTCCCCCTCCGCGCCGCGGCCGGAGGCCGACCAATCCGATCCCGTCTATCTGCACTCCCGCCGCGAAGCGCGCGTGATCTTCGGACTGTGGGCGGCGTGCCTGGCGTGGACGGTGACGTACTGCTACCTGCACGGCTTCGCCGGCCACGTCGAAGCGTCGGATCTCGAGACGGTGTGGGGCGTCCCGAGCTGGGTCTTCTGGGGGATCGCGGTCCCCTGGCTCCTGGCCGACGCGTTCACGATCTGGTTCTGCTTCTGCTACATGCAGGACGACGACCTCGGCGAAGCGCATGAAGGCCGCGACGTCGCCGAGGAGGTCGCCGCGATGCACGCGCACGACCGCGACGCCGCGGAGGGCCGCCGATGACCTGCATCGCGCTCACGCCCCTGCTCGCCGCCGGCTCGAACGCCGCGCTGTACACGTTCCTCGTCTACACGCTGTGCGTGTTCGCCCTGGCTGCGGCCTCGAACCGGCTGCTGAAGAAAAAGTCGTTCCTCAGCGAGTACTTCCTCGGCAGCCGCAGCCTGGGCGTGTGGGCCTTCGCGTTGACGTTCGCGGCGACGAGCGCCTCGGGGGGGAGCTTCACCGGGTTTCCGGCGAAGATCTACACCCACGGGTGGATTCTCGCCTTGTGGATCGCCAGCTACATGGTCGTGCCGATCTGCACGATGGGCTTCCTGGGAAAGCGGATCAACCAGGTGGCCCGCATTTCCGGGGCGATCACGGTGCCGGACGTGGTCCGCGACCGCTTTCAGAGCGCCGGGTTCGGCCTGCTGGCGGTCGGAATGATCGTGTTCTTCGTGACGTTCAATCTCGTCGCGCAGTTCAAGGCGGGGAGCGTGCTCCTCGAAGCGCTGTTGAAGGACGTGGAGGTTTTCCAGAACGCGACGGACGTCGTCGCGCAATCGAAGCCGAACATCGAGTTCCTCGAAGGGGTCAGCGCAAGCTATCTGCTGTGCCTGTTCGCCTTCGGCATCGCCGTCGTGTTCTACACGACCTACGGCGGGTTCCACGCCGTCGTCTGGACCGACGTGATGCAGGGGGTGGTCATGGTCGTCGGCGTGATGATCATGCTCCCCCTGGCGTTGTACGAGACCGGCGGACTCGAAGCGGCCACGCGGGAGATGGCGCAGATGTCGCCGCCGCGGCGGGTCGCAGCGCGGCTCACGCTCGACGCACCGCGGACGGAAAAAACGACCCTCCGCAAGAACGCCTGGATCGCCGTTCCGCACGATTGGACCACTCCGCCGCTCGATGCGGGCGACTCGGAAGTGGACGACTCCGAGCGTCCCGAACTCTACCGCACGATCAAGGAGGTCGTGATTCCCGCCGGACGGCTCTCCGCCGACACCGAATTGCTCAAGATCGTCACGCCGCGGGACATCGACCAGGTGCGGCGGACGAAGTTGTTCGAAAAGGACTTCGCGACCCTGCCTTTCGCGGTCGACGAGCTGAAGACCCTCCCGTACGAGCACGGGGCGAATCCGGAGGACCGCGGCGTGTTCCTCACCGGGCCGGGGCCGGATCCCGAGAATGCGGGCGGCTTTCTGCCGCTGATGGCCGCCGTTTCGTTCTTCTTCATGTGGGCCATCTCGGGGACCGGGCAGCCGCACAACATGGTGCGGCTGATGGCGTTCAACAGCTCGCGGACGCTCCGCCGGTCGATCTTCACCGTCGCGATCTACTACACGCTGATCTACTTCCCGCTGGTGATCATCTTCTGCTGCGCGCGGGTGCTGATGCCCGGCATGGAGGGGGACCCGGACCGCATCATGCCCGCGATGGCGGTGTTCCTCACCGAGAACATCGGGCTGGGCTGGCTGGCGGGGCTGCTCGTGGCCGCCCCGTTCGCCGCGGTGATGTCCACCGTGGACAGCGTGTTGTTGATGATCTCCTCCGCCGTCGTCCGCGACATTTATCAACGGAACGTCGACCCGGAGGTGTCCCAGCGGACGATCAAATGGATGAGTTATGCCGTCACGCTCCTGGTGGGGATCGGGGCGATGCTGGGGGCCGTCAACCCGCCGCGGTTCCTGCAGGACATCATCGTGTACGTCGGCAGCGGGCTGGCGGCCTGCTTCCTCGCGCCGATGGTGTATGGACTGTATTGGCGGCGGACCAACACCCCCGGCGCGGTCACGGCGATGCTCGGCGGGTTCGTCGCGCACCTCACGATGCACGTGGCCGGCATGTTCCGGTATGAAGACGGCTCGTTGACGTTTCTGGAAGCGAAGAAGTTCTTCGACCCGTACTACCTGTTCGAGCTGCACCCGATCCTGATCGGGCTGTTCGTGTCGTTCGTCGCCGGATATATCGTCACGAAGCTGACCCCCCCGCCGCCGGAGCACCTCGTCCGCCGCTACTTCCACGCCGCATAGCGCCCCCAAGCCCACCCCCCCGAGGGGTGGGACCGCCCCCCATTCCCACTTCCCATGCCTCCCTACGCCATCGCCGACACCAGGCACGTCGTCACCCCGGCCCTCGTGCTCTTCCGCGACCGGCTCGAAGCGAACATCGACCGCATGCTCGCACTCGCCGGCGATCCCGCGCGGCTCCGCCCGCATTGCAAGACGCACAAGATGGCGGACGTGACGCGGATCGAGCTCGAGCGCGGCATCGCGAAGCACAAGTGCGCGACCTTCGCCGAGGCCGAGATGCTCGCCGAAGCCGGCGTCCAGGACGTTCTCCTCTCCTACAATCCGGTCGGCGCGAACGTCGCCCGCACCGTCGCGTTCGCGTCGCGCTATCCCGGGGTGACGTTCGCCGTGCTCGCCGACCACGCGCGGCCGCTGGCCGAGTTGGGGGCCGCGTTGTCCGCCGCAGGAAGGTCGGTCCACGTGCTGCTCGACCTGGATACGGGACAGCACCGCACGGGGGTCGCCATCGGGCGACAGGCGCTCGATCTTTACGGCCGCATCGCGGACACGCCCGGCGTCGAACCGGGCGGACTGCACGTCTACGACGGGCATCTTCGCCAACCCGATCCCGGCGAACGCGCCGCCGCCGTCCGCGCGGAATGGGACGAGGTCCGGGCCTTTCGCGACGAACTCGAAGCGCGGGGCTGTCCGGTCCCCGCGATCATCGCCGGCGGCACGCCGACCTTTTCCGCGTGGCGCGACATCGACGATCCAGCGATCGAGCTTTCCCCCGGCACGTGCGTGTTCTTCGACGCCGCCTATCGCGAGCTGTGTCCCGACCTGCCGTTCGAGCCGGCGGCGCTGATCCTGACGCGCGTCGTCAGCCGGCCGACGGCCGACACGGTGACGCTCGACCTGGGCTGCAAGGCGGTCGCGTCGGACCCGCCGGCCGGCAGCCGCGTCGTGTTCCCCGCGATTCCCGACGCGGAGGAGCTGAGGCAGAACGAGGAGCACCTCGTGATCCGCACGTCGCGGGCGGCCGAGTTCGCGCCGGGCGACGAATTGCTGGCGATTCCCCGGCACGTCTGCCCCGGCGTCCCGCTTTACCGCGAGGCGCTCGTCGTCGAAAACGGCCGCATCATGGAGGCTTGGCCGATCACGGCGCGGGACCGGAAGCTGACGATTTAGGACATCCGCCGGCACTCCGGCCCTCCATGAAATGTCCTGAATTGACACATCGCCGATCAGGACATAGGATCAAGCTGACACGATCGGGATATTGGACGCGCCCCGGGCATTGAGTTGCAGCACCGGAGAACACCCTTGTGCCATTCGATCTTCCGTTGCCCGCGTCGTGGCGCAAGGCCGGTTGGAAGGTCAAGATTCGGGACAAGGAGACGCGTGAGCCGCCTCACGTGACGATCCTGCGGAGAACCCGAGCCTGGCGGATCGACTTGCGGACGGGCGAGTTCATGGACCGGGAACCCGATCCGGCGGAAATCCCGGACGAGATCATCTCACATATCAGGAACGAGGCGAACTGGGCGCTGCTTTGCAATGAATGGGACCGTAAGTATCCAACGAACCCCGTTCACGGCGAGGACGGGGCCGAAGAGGAATGATCGATGGCAATGAAAAAGACGCCGACGACTGTTCGAAGAACCTTTCTTCTCGACAGGTCGAAGAAGCGCTCGCGGCGGTTTCGGCCGCTGGATCCGGAAGTCGTCACTTCGGTATCCGGATTGCGCGCGTCGCTGGGCCGCGCCACGAAGGATTCGCTCTGGATCAGCTATGAGAAGGAGCTGACGAAAGCGCTTCTCCAGCATCTGCTGGGGCATGCGCGGCCGCTGGGGGTCTTCGTCCACGAGACGGACCCCGCGTCGCATCCGACGTTGGCGAGTCTCTTCAAGAAAGTCGCGTTCGTCGCGAAGGGAGGGTTCCTTCCGCCCGATCAGCTTGCCGCGGCGCTGCACGCCGCGAACCGCTCCGAACTGTTCATCGGGGGCAGCGTCGACCCTTCCAGTCGAACGGTCACGCTGTGGCGCGGCGATCTCGAGCCGCTCACCGTTCCGTTTTCCGCGTTCGAGAAGTCGGGGGATGGAACCGAGCCGGACTTCGATCGCTTCGCCGTCACGGACTTCGGCCAAACGGTCCGTCTGGGCGATTACGAGGCCGGGACCGATGCCATCTTGTACGAGTTCGATGCGGGCTATCGCCGTCGCATTGCCAGGGAGCGTCGGGAGTCGGAGCGGTCTTTCGGGGCGTCGGTCCGCCGTCTGCGGAAACAGCGAGGTTTGCGTCGTGATGATTTCGGACCGGAAGTCGCCGCCAAGACGATCGCGCGCATCGAGCAAGGGAAGGTGCAGCGGGTTCGGACGAAGACGCTCGAAACGATCGCCAAAAGGCTCCGCGTGAAGCCGGTGGATATCGAGTCCTACTGAATGACCGCCCCGCGCCTCACGACCGGCGACCCCTCGCTCGACCGGCTGCTCGGCGGCGGGCTACTTCCCGGCACGCTGACCCTCGTCCTCGGGGCTGATATCATGTCATCGCACCGCCGCATAGAACCGCGCGAGGCGGTCGGGCGAGACGCCGCAGTGGGCCAGCGCGATGAGCGCCCAGTTGCGGAGCGTCTGGCGGAGGACGCCGCGCCGCTGCCAGCGGCGGGGCGAGACGCGGAGCCGCGCGTCGAGGAGCGCGATGCGGCCGGACCGCTTCAGCCGCTTCATGAAGTACAGGTCTTCCATCAGCGCCAGCTCGGGAAAGCCCCCGAGCCGCTCGAAGACCTCGCGGCGGACGAAGATTCCCTGGTCGCCGTAGGCCCATTTCAGCGCGCGGACACGAAGCGCGTTGCCCCATTCGAGCAGGCGGTACGCGGCCCCCGCCGCATCGATCCGCTGCCGGAAGCAGCCGCCGACGCAGCGCAAGTCGCCAAGCGCTTCCCGGATCGCTTCGACGAAGCCCGCTGCCGGATCGCAGTCGGCGTGCAGAAAGAGCAGCGCGTCGCCGCGGGCGTGGGCGGCCCCGGTGTTCTGCTGCACGGCCCGGCCGCGCGGCGACACGAGCACGCCGTCGGCCCCGGCGGCCCGCGCTTCCGCCGCCGAACAGTCGCCGCTGCCGCCGTCCACGACGACGATCTCGCAATCCGGCGTGTCGCGCAGCCGCCGCACGAGCGGCCCGATCGAACCGGCCTCGTCGAGGACCGGGATGATGATGGAAAGGAACGGGGCGTGCGGATCGTCCGACGAACGGGCCTCCAATGACCGTCCTGTTTCCGATGTCTCTCCGCTCATGGGCGTCGTCCGTCCTGCGACCTCAGCCGTCCGCCGAGGCGCTCGCGGACCATTTCCGCCAGCGCGGCATGCCCCGCCTCCGACAGGTGCAGATCGTCGATCGTGGCGCCGTTCGCGAACAGCACGCGGGCGAGATCGCGGCGGGGAATGACCGCGGCGTCGTATTTCGCGGCCAGCGCGCGCTGCCGGCGGCCGTAACCGTCGTGAAGCGGAGGCAACGGCAATTCCAACATGACGATCCCGCGGCCGGGACGGACGAGCGATCGCAGCAGCCGATCGAGGTCGGCCCCGAACTCGTCGCTCGATCGCCCCGCCAGCAGATCGTTGCCTCCGATCTCGACGAGCACCAGCGCGTCGTCCGCGTCGAGGCGTTCCGCGGGGCGAATGGCCGAGCGCGTCGTCGCCCCGGCGCTCGACAGGTCGATGACCTCGACGCCGGTTTCCTCGGCGAACCGCGCCGGCCAGGCGCCGTCGTTCGACGGCGAGATTCCCGCGCTGAGCGAGTCGCCGATGACGGCGAGCCGCGAGAACGTGCGGCCGGGCAGGGCCGGCCGCGTTCGGAACGCGATCTCGATGCCCGCCCCTACGGCGCACCACGCCAGGAGCAGCATCGCGGACGCGATCCGCCGACGTCGCCCGCTCCGCCCGACCGATGCGAGCCACGCGGTCCCCGCGGTCCCGCCGAGAACGTGGAACCAGATCGGCAACGGAACGGCCGACAGCGCGACGAGCACCGCGCCCACGACGGCGATCAGGCGCGCGGCCCGCAACTTCCATCCGCCGCGGCACACGGTCCCGCAGCCGGCGGCGAGCGCGAGCAGCGCCAGACCGCTGAACAGCGCGTCTCCCCCCGCGAAGTGCCGCACCGCCGCCTGCTGAATCGCCGTCCCCATATGCGTCGCCTTTCGCCTCCACCATACTAGCCCGACGCGCCAGTTTTGATGTTGCGCTATTTCGTGACCGGCGATTCCGTCATTCCCGCGAAGGCGGGAATCCAGTGCGTTCGCCGTCCGCGCAGCCGCTGGATGCCCGCCCCCGCCTTCGCTGGGGGCAGGCTCTTCGCGGGCATGACGCGCAAAGGCGGCGAGTCGCCCCCAGCCGCTCCATCGCCGGCAAATTCTCCCACATTGGATG
>JBBDNU010000076.1:0-30949 GCA_040877365.1 Planctomycetales bacterium | reverse complement strand
AAAAGCGAACTTACCGCGCCAGCCTAAACCCCGCAGAGTGCGCGCTGGCCCTGGGACGAGACCTCGCATCTAAACAACCATCGCCGGCTTCCCCGTGCGGATGCTTTCCGCTTCCGCGTAGCAGAGCTTGAGCGCGTCGCGGGCGAGCGCGCCGGAGAGCGTCGCCGGGATCCTGGCTTCCTTCACCCCGTTGCACGCCTCCTCCAGTTCGACCGTGAACGCCGCGCACCATTCGCTCCCTCCCTTGAGCTTGGGGTGGACCGCGTCGCCGTCGGCGGTGAACAGCTTGATCGGCTGCGTCTCGACCCAGGCCGGCTCCTTGCCGTACGTCCCGGCGTCGTAGTAGAGCGTCGCCCGCTCGAAGTACAACTCGAACCCGTGGGCGAAGTGCATGGCGGGCGCGGCGATCCCGCCACTCACGCAGCTGACCGCCGGGCCGTCGCCCGCGAAGACATACTGCGAGTGGACGTGGTTCACGAACCCGTCCTGCAGCAGCCCGCGGGAAAAGACTTCGGACGGCACGCCGCAGGTGATGCAGAGGAAGTGGTTGTCGTGAATGTGGAGGTCGATCCCCCAGCCGCCGAGATTGCGGAAGTCGGCCATGTCGCTCGACCATTTCGGCGGGGCGACGATCCGCCGGAAGTGGGCGGCGAGGAGCTTCCCGTGCTCGCCGCTGGCGATCAGCTCGGCCGCGTAGCGGAACTCGGGGAAGTACGGGAGCACCTGACCGACCATCAACAGCCGGCCCGCGCGCTCGGCCGCCTCGACCATGCGGTCGGCGGCGGCGAGGTCGATCGCGATCGGCTTCTCGACCAGCACGTGCTTCCCCGCGGCGAGCGCTTCGAGCACGACCTTCTCATGGAGATCGGTCGGCAGGCAGACGTCGACGAGGTCGATGTCCGGGTCCGCGAGCAACTCCTGGTACTCGCGATATTTCTTCACCTGCGACAGATCGACGTGGCCCGCCGGCGGGCCGAAGTTCCCCTGGATGCCGGTCCAATCCCCGGCGAGCTTCTTCTCGCTGCGCGAGGCGACCGCGGCGACGCGGCCCCCGGCGAGTTTCCGGGCGGCCTCGAAATGCGTGTACCCCATGAACCCGATGCCGACGATGCCGATGCGAACCATGACGGGCGCTCCGCTTTCTTCGAAGTTGCGGCGCGAGGAAAGTCGATCCTCGTTCGGGACGCGGAAAGCCCCAGCATCCTGCGCTCGCGCGTGCGAGTCAAGCCGATAACCGCCTTGCGGGTCGATGCCGCAGAACAGGCCAGCATCCTACGCTCGCGCGTGCGAGTCAAGCCGTCCCGTTCTCCTTCGATCAGCGCCCTCCGGCGACCGATTGGGCCGAAAGTGCCGCCGTGAGGGGGCCGCCTCCCCGAATTTCGCCCGCAATTCGGGCAAGTTTGCCTAAGATGCCAGCACCATCTCTGCCCGAAATCCAGGCATCCCTGCGGTTCGGGTCCGATCCCTCGTCGTTCCGTGTCCGCGGAATTTTCCGCTTCCCTCTGGATCCGCGACCACTCGAAATGGTATCTTTCTGAGGACGTATTCGCATTGACGACAATTCGCGGCGAATCCACAGGCTGGCAGCCACAGGGACGTTTCAGCAGACCGATCGGAGGGGGAGACCATGCTGGTGCTGTCACGCAAGCCGGGCGAACGGGTCATGATCGGAGACGACGTCGTCGTCACGGTGGTCCGCATCGGCCCCAACAATGTGCGGCTCGGCATCGAGGCCCCGCGCGACCTCAACATCGTCCGCGAGGAGCTCTGTCTCGATCCCGCGCTGCTGAAGGCCGAAGCCGGTCGGAAGCCCGCGGGGGCGGGGCACCCGCTGTAGGGCCATGACCGGACCGCATCCGCCGGGCGAAGGTTCCGCTCGCCGTCGCTGCGTGTACCACGGGCGCGTGCAGGGGGTCGGGTTCCGCGCCACGACCGCTTCGATCGCCCGCCGACATCCCGTGACCGGCTACGTCCGCAACCGCGCCGACGGCACCGTGGAACTCGTGCTCGACGGGCCGCCGCAGGCCGTGGGCGAGGCGCTCGGCGAGATCGAACTCGCGATGTGCGGTTACATCGACCGCCGCGACGACGCGGATCTCGAAATGTCGGAGCGGTTCGAGCGGTTCGAGATCCGCCGCTGATTCGGCCGTCGGAGCCACCCTGCGGTTCACCGCCGACCGACAGTTGTCGCTGGTGGACTCCTCGACCCTTCCGCTTCGCGCTGCACGACTGGCGGATAGTCCCGCGGGGCGACCGACGGCGATCCGAGGGGCTCGCTGCGCCTCGTCCGGGGCGGACCTGTTGCGGCCGTTGCGGGGGACGATCCGAGGCGCCCCGATCTGCTCCCCGGAACGGCAGGTGGTATCAAGTCGCGATTTCTTCGCTTTGCGCGCCGGATCAGGTGGCGGCGAGCGGAGCGGTTGCCCGAAATGCCGTGAGAACGCGCGGAAGGCCGAAATCGGTCGAACAGGCCGGATCGGGCGGATGCGATCGAACGAGCGGAGCGGGCGAATGGGGCGAATCGGCTCCACGGCGCGGGCCTCGCGGACCGCGCGGCCATGAAAGAAGAGGCCGCGTTCGGCCAGGAGCGGCGCGAGTCGGCGGCGGATTTCGCGCAGCCGTTGATCGACGAAGCGGCTCAACCGCTGGACGTCGCGACGGAACGAAGCGGCTTGTTGGCGATGGGCGAGCGCGCGGGCGACGAGCAGCGCCCGGGCGGGATCGGCGCCGAGCGAGCGGACGCGCTGCCGTCCTTGTTCGCGGAAGCGGAGCTTGTAGATCGTCCGCTCGCCGCGGCGCTCGGTCGATACGAACCCCTGCGTGCGGAGCGCGGCCCGCTGGGCGGGGGTGAGGCGGAGCGCGTCGAGCGCTTGCTCGGCTTCGGGATCCTGGAAGGGGGCGCGGGGGCACCCCGTGGAAAACGCATCCATGCGACATCGCTCCAGTCGTGTACCGTCTGGCGGGCGCGCTTTCAGCGCTTCGCGCGCCCTCTACACTAAGGGTGGCAGGTTGCGCGAAATCTTTCCGACGCGTTGCAACAAGCGAGGTAGTACGAACTTAAGTTCGTACTACCTCGCTTGCGGATCTTGGGCGCGTCGAGTTGGCGCGGTCCCTCCCTCGACTTGCAGCGCCTGGCTGGCCGAGAGCAACCAATGCGGCAAGATTTGCCCGGCGATGGGTAGCCGGGCCGCCCTTGCGCGTCATGCCCGCGAAGAGCCTGCCTCCAGCGAAGGCGGGGGCGGGCATCCAGCCGATGCGCGGAGGGCGAAGGGGCTGGATTCCCGCCTGCGCGGGAATGACGGCCGGTTTGGCGTGCAGCCCCCTCACCCTGACCCTCCCCCGCACAGCCCGGGGGAGAGGGGACTTTCCGACACTACGTCCGCCTGTGACGAGTTGAAAATCGAGTTGTTCTATTCCACATACACCATCACCGAATGCGGCGTCCGCTCCTTGTTGCCGGCGGCGTCTTCGCCGTGGGCGGCGAGCGTGAGCTTTCCGGACTTCACGCCGGTGAGCCGGGCCTCCCAGACGTGGAAGCCGTAATCGAAGTCCGCCGCCTCGACGCCGTTGACGAGCACCCGCGCGGTCCGCCCGTTGTCGGTGGTCGCGCCGCGGACGACGAGCACGCCACCCTCGGCACGAACGATCGTCCCCGGCGGCGGCGACGTGATGACGGTCGCGGGCGGGAGGTCGTCCACCGGATCGAGCAGTTGCGGGAACTCGACTCCGGTCACCTCCTCGATCCGCGACTCGCGCCCCGTCACCGGAGGCTCCTCGCGATACCGCTCGTCGCCGCGGCGGAAGTCACGGGCCGCCGTGCTCACCACCTTCGCGTGCCGCCCCGGGCCGTAATGGTCGTGCAGATACACCGGCACGCTGGTCGGCGTGCTGGGGCGGACGACCGATCCGCCGCCGCGATCGACGAGCGCCCGGCGACTGTTTTCGACGCGGCCCTCCACGACCACGTTGCGGAAGTGCGACTCCGCCTTGCCGGTCGGGTTGTCGTCGCTCATCTGGATCAGCGGGATGCCGCCGCCGCCCCGGACGCCGACGAACGTCAGCCCGTCCACCGCGATCGTGCCGAACTGGCGGCTCTGGTCGTCGTAGCCGCGATTGAACGGCTCGCTGCCGAGGTTCGACATGACGAGATTGCGATAGACCTGGTTCTCGTAGGCGGGGTGGTAGATGCCGTAGTTCGTGTTGTCGAGCTGGATGTTCTCGAACAGGGCCGAGGGGATTTCCGCGCGAATGCCGTAGTTCGTCTGCCAGGCTTTCAGGTTCCGCAGCACGTGCGGATGGCGCGCGTCCGGGCAGGCGCGGTCGCTCGTCGAGAACCGCATCGCGTACAGGCCGTCGGTGTGGCTCTCGTTGTCCTCGAAGCGATAGATGGGGAGCGTGCGGATCTCGACCGATTGCGTGCTGCCGTCCGGCATCAGCACGCCGGGATCGGGCTTGCCCCGCTCGATCAATTGGCTGTCGAAGCGGAACCCGTATTGCCCGTTCTCGCAGGCGACGTTGCGGACGAGCGTGTTGCGGCCGTTGGGCCACCAGAAGGCGGCCCCGTCGTTGGGATCCCATGAGAGGACCTGCTGGGGAAGCCGCTGCGTCTGCCGGGCCTGCACGCCGAGGTTGCGGTCGAGGACGTTGTAGACTTCGGTCCCGTCCTCCATGAAATACCCGTGCCCCAGGCTCTGATAGCCGACGCAGTCGCGGACCACCATGTAGTTCGTGCCGTGGATCGTCACCCAGCGGTTGTGCGAATCGACCACGGCGACGCCGACGACGGAGCTGCCGCGCATCGTGTCGTCCACGAGATGGAAGTGAATCGGGTATCGCCCGAGCACGCCCCGCTTGCCGAGATGGGCGAAGCGGGCGTAACTGATGCTGCCGCGGCTGCCCCAGTGGTAGACGGTGTGCCCGCGGTGGCCTTTCGGATCGGCGCTTTCGATGACGACGTTCCGCGAGAGGTTCGCGACTTCGCTGCGGAACTCGCCCGTGCCGGAGTGCTGGTAATCGAGCGGCTTGTCGAGCGTGAGCGTCGTTCCCTCGATCTCGACGATCCGCCGCTCTTCGGTCGTGTGCTTGTTGTTTCCGTAGGAATTCTCCGACGCGGTGACGATCACTTCGTCGCCGACCTTCCAGCCGGAGACCTCCTCGGCCAGCTTCACCGTCGCGTCGCCGGACGCGACGTCCGCGCCGAGCTTGACCCACGTGCGGCTGAGCGGCGCGCCATGGATGTCCATGCGGGCGGAGCAGCAGGCGATCGCCGGCGCGTCCTCCTTCGACATGCCTTCCAGCCAGTGCAGGCGGACCCGCGCGGTGTGCTGCGCGGGGATCGGGGCCTCCGGCGTGCCGATCTCGAGCACCGGCATCGCCCCTTCGGGGACGGCGTGCGGCTCGCCCGCCTCGTTGACATGCGCGAAGTCGCAGGCGAAGCCCGATTCGGAGCATTCCAGGCTGTTCTGCACCTTGACGACGGCGACGTTGAGCAGCGTGTCGCGGTCGCGGGCGAACGTGAGCGTGCCGACGACTTGCAGCAGCCGGATCACGTCGTCGCTGGCCGCGTCGTACACGACGCGCGTATTCCGCTCGATGAGCACGCGGTCTCCGGCGCGGGGGACGCGGGGCGGCTTCCACGTCTTCGCGTCCGACCAGTTCCCGTTCCGCACCGAGCGGATGGTGAACTCGACCTGGCCCTCGGCGTGCTTGTGCGGGCCGTCGTGCGCGGCGACGCGGCGCGTCTCCGTCGCGCCCGGGGCGAACAGAATCGTGGCGGCAAGTGCGGCGGCGATCTTCGCGGTCGTTCGGTGCATGCTGTCCTCTTCCTGGCTTTCACGGAAACGGTCGAGCGGGGGGCATCGTAACGCGCCCCGGTCAGGCATGCCATATCGACGGGGATTGATGCGTGGTCGATGGTCCGCTCGGGGGCTGGCTTGGCTCTCCGCCGCGCGATGAGCGAATCACAGGGACTCGCCACTCGATGCCGGGACGGGCTCGCCGAGCTTCGTTGCGAAGAACTCCGTCAGGATCTCCGCGATCTTGCGGCAGCCCGAGACGTTGAAGTGGCAATCGTCGAAGAACACGGTGGTGTCCTTGGGAAGCATGGCGTCGAGGTCCAGGCAGTCGATCCCTTCTTCGCGGCAGACGTCGATCATCACGTCGTTCATGCGGCGGTTGACGCGCGCGGCGACCTCGGGGATGAGGGCCCCCCTCCCTTCCAAGACCGCCATCAGAAGGTCGGAGAGCTCGGGAGGCATGTCGGCGTGATACAGCACGGGCTGCGTCAGCATCAATAGTTTCACGCGCCGGGCGCGGGCCGCGGCGATGATGTCCCGCAGGTCGTCCCGATAAATCCGCTCCAGCTCGTCCATATCTTCGGGCATTTCGGTGATCGGCCGGTCGCGGAGCATTCTTCGTCGATCGGCGCGGCAGTAATCGACGACCTCGGAGGTGAAGCCGATCATTGCGGCCCGGCGCGACCCCCGGCGGGGGCGCGATTGCAACAACGCCTGGAGCCCTTCCACGATCCGCAGCTTGCGGTAATAGGTCGAGGGGCCCAAGGGGTCCGGCCTGGCCTCGAGGATGGTGGCGAGCGCGCTTTGGCGCATCTCTTCGTGCCGCCCCATCAGGAAGTGCACCCAGTCGTTGATGCCGCACATCACCACGACCCAGTCGAACTCCGACGTCGGACCGTATTGCTCGATCAGCCGGGCATGGTGAGCGGCCTGCATTCCCGACCGGCCGCCGTTGCCCACGAAGACCTTCTTCTCCAGCCGCTCCGCGAGCAGTTCCTGCAGCTTCCAGGGAAATGTGTCCTGGTCGTCGACGTCGAGGCACATTGTCGTGCTTCCGCCCACGAAGAGAAGCTTGACGTCCATCCGTTCAAGCCGCTCGAAGTCCATCTCCGGCGCCCGGAGGCCGAGCCGGTTCACCGAGAACATCGCCCCGGGGACGATGCCCGGCAGCTTCCCTTCGGTGTCTTCGATTGGCGCCCGCATCCCCGGCGGCAAGGGCGGGACTTTCACCAACGAATCGGCCGGCCACGCGGCTCTCACGAACAACTCGAGTCCCGCCAGCGTCACCAACGTCGAGTACGTCAGCATCACGAGTTGTGCGATACCGCGCCCTGAACGCAGTACCCACAGCGACGCCGTCAGATGCAGCAGCAACACCGCGAGAATGCCGATGTCGATCGCGTCGAAAGTCGTCGCCGAGTCGGACGGCGGGAAGACGCCGATAAGCAAACCGTGAATGGACGCCGGAAGCAACAGCAGGACCACCGCGGCGACCTTCCGGCCTTGATTGCTGAACATGATTTCTTAGAACAGGGGATAAATGTATTCGGGGCGTCCCGGCCCTCCGCTGACCAGCAGCCACACCACCGCAATCAGCCCGACGATCAGCGGGACCAACCACCAGACTTTGTTCTCCATCAGCAGGCGGAACAATTCCGCAAACAGTCCGGGCCGGTCCCGTGGCGAATCGGGCGGCGGCGGATCCGCGGATTCGATCGACTGGCTCATTGGCCGGCGTCTTTCAAAAGCCTGGAAGTACGGCGTGAAAACGGCTCAGGCGATGATTTCGTCGATCGGCTCGCCGTGGTCGCGCTCGAGGCGCTTGCGGCCGGGGATTTCGAGTTGGCGCGAGTCGAGGCCCAGCAGCTTGAGCACGGTCGCGTGGACGTCGGTGACGTAGTGCCGGTGCTCGACCGCGTGGAAGCCGATCTCGTCGGTCGCCCCGTGGACGTGTCCCCCCTTGACCCCGCCCCCCGCCATGAAGATCGAGAAGCCGTAGGGGTGATGGTCGCGGCCGTCGTTCGATTGCGAGCCGGGGGTGCGGCCGAACTCCGTCGCCCACACGACGAGCGTCTCGTCGAGGAGCCCCCGTTGCTTGAGGTCCTTGAGCAGCCCGCCGATCGGCTGGTCGATCTCGGCGCAGCGTTTCGAGTGGTTCGCCTTGAGGGCGCTGTGCGAGTCCCACGCGCCGGCGTTGCCGGTCCCGCCGTGATACACCTGCACGAACCGCACGCCGCGCTCGACGAGCCGCCGCGCCCCGAGGCAGATGTTCGCGAACTCTCCCTTGCCGTACAGCGCGTGCGTGGCGGCGGTCTCGTCCTCGAAGCGGAAGGCGTCGGGGACGGCGATCTGCATGCGGTAGGCGAGCTCGTAGGATTTGATTCGCGCCTCGAGCGCGGCGTCGTGCGGGTATTCCACCGCCGCCTGCCGATTGAGCTGCGCGAGCAGCTCGAACTCCGCCCGCTGCTCCTCGCGGTAGTAGCCGACCCCCGGCGCGGCGAAGGGGAGCGGGTCCTTCGGGTCGACCTTGAGCCGCACCCCCGCGTGCTGCGGGCCGAGGTAATCGGCCCCGTGCCCTTCGTTTCCGCCGCAGCAATCGGCGAGGGGCTCGCCGAGCACGACGAACTGCGGCAGGTTTTCGTTGAGCGCGCCGAGTCCGTAATGGGCCCACGAGCCGAGCGTGGGAAAGTAGCCGTCGAGCCGGTGCCGGCCCGTGTGGAACTGAAGCTGCGCGCCGTGGTTGCTGTCCTCGGTCCACATCGAGCGGATGACGCACAGGTCGTCGGCGCAGTCGCCGATCTTCGGGAGCCAGTCGCTGATCTCGATGCCGCTTTCCCCGCGCTTCGTGAAGCCGACTTGCAGCGGGTAGAGCGTGTTGCGGATCAGCCCGTTGGCGTCGGGGGCGACGACCCGCTCGTTGGCGAGGAAGGGAGATTCGAGCACCCCCTTGTGCGGCGTGTCCTGGACCGATTTGCCCGCGTGCTTGTTCAACTCGGGCTTGGGATCGAAGGTCTCGAGATGGCTCGCCCCGCCGATCATGAACAGCCAGATGACGCTCTTGGCCTTGGGGGCGAAGTGGGGCTGGCCGGTCGGCGGCCGCCATCCCTCCGCCAGTCCGTCCCGCCCCAGCAGATGCCCCAGCGCGATCCCGGCGACGCCGGCCCCGAGACCGCCGAGGAAATCGCGCCGCGGGAGGCGATACGCATGCTCGATCATCGGGCCACCCTCTGTGCGTGTTCCGAACTGGTCGATCCCCAGTTTACGCGGAGGAGCGGGGGGAAATCCATGTCGAACGGCCGGCGAGGCAAGCGCCGAACTATGAACGACGCTGAACACACGAAATTCCGCGAGGCGTTCCGGCTGCTTACGATTGGACGTTTCGCGGGCTTTATGGTTCTCCCCCCACTCACGTGGGAGGCTCGCAACGCACGTGGACGCTCGCGACGCACGTCGGTCACTGCGGCGCGGCGACCAGCGGCAGCGGGACAAGCACGTCCGGATGGATCGGCGGCGGGGCCTCCTCCTCCGCGAGGACCGTGTCCACGAGGAAGTACAGGAGCCGCCGCAGCTCCTCCGGCTCGACTTCATCGGCGAGCGCCTCGGCCCTGGCGCGCGATTTGTCGACGAGGGCTTCCGCCTTTTCGAACACGCCGCAACTCTCGAAGATCCGCCGCAGCCGGCCGACGCGGAACGCGCCGGTCACATCGCCCGCGAGCACTTCCTCCAGCTCGCGGCGCTGTGCTCCCTCGACCGCCTGCATCGCCAGCGCGAGGAGCAGAGTGGGGCGGAGGGACTCGGCGTCCTGTGCCGCGACCAGCTTGTTGTTCTGGTCGCCGCGCCAATCCTTGAGGTCGTTCAGGATTTGGAAGCCGACGCCCAGGTGGCGTGAGAAGGCGGGGACCATCTCGTCGTACTGCGCCGCCGGGCCGGCCATCCGCAGGCCGGCGTACAGAGCGGCCTCGAAGGCGGGCGAGGTCTTGAGGGCGTAGATCGAGAGGGCGTCCATCGGCGTGAGGCGCTTGTCGGCGGCGGTCTGCCACGCCATCTCGGCCCCTTGGCCGTCGCAGAGCTTGATGTGGGCGGTCGCCATCCGGTCGAGGACGTCGCAGGCGGCTTCCGCGCCGAGTTCCGCGCGGGCCGAGTTGACGAGCCGGTAGCCGACGCCGATCAGATAGTCCCCCACGTTGATCGCCGTGCCGAGGTCGTAGCGGCGGTGCAGCGTCTCGCGGCCGTAGCGGTAAGGGTCGTCGTCCTCGATGTCGTCGTGGACGAGCGAGGCCTTGTGGAACGCCTCGATCGCCATCGCGACGCGGCTGACGGCGTCGGAGTAGTCGAGCGGCACGTCCGGCGAAGAGCCGGAGCGGAGCGACTTGCCGCCGGTGACGGCGTCGTAGGCGGCGAGCGTAATGAACGGCCGGAACCGCTTGCCTCCGTTGGCGAGCCAGTCGTAGGCGATGTCTTCGGTTTGCGCGAGGGGGGAGCGAGGGCTCAGTGACGAGTGACGAGTGGCGAGTGACGAGTTCTCGCTGGCGATGATTTCGTGTTCCTTCTCGTAACTCGTAACTCGCAACTCGTCACTCTCTCGCCGGCTGCTGCGGAGCCGCGGGAGCAGCGCGTCGAACCGCTCCTCGAACAACCGGTTCGAGGCCCGCATCAGCGGGACGTAGCTCGACGTCTCGGAATGCTGGAGCGGCTCGTGCTTTTCAAGCACGTCCCACACCCACCTCTCGTCGAGCGTCGTGTTCTTGCAGTCGCCCGAGTGCAGCGGGACGGCGTAGGACGGCACGCCGGCGATGAGCACCTTGTCGATCGCCTTCTCCAGCACGTTGAGACATGCCACGCCCAGGATGCCGTCGATGTACCCGGAGACGATGATCTTGAGCACGATCGGCGAGCCTTCGGCCACGAGGACCTTGTAGCCCAGTTGCTCGGCCCGCACCTTGTAATCGGCGATGGAGCACGCGCCGCACCGCTCGCAGTCGAGGCCGAACTCGTCGTACTCGGCGGGACAGCCCTCGGCGTGCTTCAGGCAGTGCGGCAACAGGAGCAATCGCCGCTCGTAGGGGATCGCCATGAACTGCCGCTTCCAGAAGAAGTTGCCGATGAGCACCATCGCGAAGCCGAGGTAGCCTTCCGGCAGCTCCATGCGCTCGAGCAGCGCGCGGCTGTGCCCTTCGAGTTCGTCCTTGGAGAAGGGGCGGGAGCGGTCGAGCGCTGCGGCGTACTGTTCGGCCTCGGCCTTGATCCGCTCGCGGAGTTCGAGCGTGTCGGGGACGTCCTTGAGATGGCTCGTGCTGCGGCGCTTCCGCTTGGGACGGCCGTTGCCGTTGACGCGCTCGGCCCCGTTGCGGCCGTTCGCGTCACGGCCGTTCGCGGCATCGTGATGATCGGCTTCCGGGGCGTCGTCGATGCGGGTCTCGTTCGGCGCGATGGACACGGGAAGCTCCGGGAGCGGGGAATGTCGAAGTCCGAATGAAGACAAAATGCGAAGTCCGAATCTCGAAAGGCACAATGACCAAATCCCAATGACCAAGATGGGTCGCGAAATCCATTGGTCATTGGGATTTGGTCATTGGTGCTTCCGTTCTCTACTGCCGACTGCTTACTGCCTACTTCTTCCCGACCGCTCTCCGCGGGCTGCATTAACCGGCCGGCGCGAGACGACACCCTCTCCGGCGGCAGCCAGTGTGGCGGCTCGGCGGAGGGCGGCGGTCGTGAAGGCCAGCGGATACAGGCCCTCAAAATACCAAAGTTTGGCGAAATAGAAACCGATGGGCGATGTTTCGCCATGCGTTCCCGCTTCGACCCGCTTCAGCAGCCACTCGACGCCCTTCCACCCGGCGGGATGTTCCGGCGCGAGCGCGAGGACGGCATCGGTCGCGAGGGCCGTCTCTTCGACCGTCGATGCGATGCCCTTGGCGCCGCCCCAGCCGCCATCGGCGTTGTGCGCCGCGACCAGCCAGCGGAGGCCTTCGCGGACGGATTGGCAATCCGTCCTGCCGCAATCGTGATAGGCGGCCAGCACCCGCGCGGTGCCGTAGACCGGGTTCTCGTCGTTTGCCGCGTGCTGATTGCCGAACCACAGTGGCAGCCACGAGCCGTCGGGCCGCTGCGTGCGGGCGAGATAGCGGTAGCCGCGTGCGATGGCGCGCGTCGCGCGGAGTGCGGAATGCGGAGTGGGGAATGCGGAGTTGACGGACCGTCCGGCACTCCCCGCTCCCCGTTCCGCAATCCGCACTCCGCACTCCGCACTCGAAAGCCAGTGTTGAATCGCCCGCAGACAATGTGCCGTGAGATCGGGGGCGCTGCGGTCGAAGGGGAGCGTGCCCCAGCCGCGACAGAAGGTGGGCCAGCCGCCGTCGCGGTTCTGCAAGTTCAGGAGCCAGTGGATGCCGAGTTCGAGAGCGGATCGGACGCTTGGCGAGCGGGGAGTGTCAGCCCCCCGGTGGTCCCCATCATCTTGCGGCCCGAAACCGCCGAACGTACCGGGGGGCTGACGCCCCCCGCTCGCCAGAGACTCCGAATCGAGGCTCATCAGCGCCAGCAGCGCTCCCGGCGTGTCGTCCCCGTCCGGGACGCCACCGGGCAGATCGGTCCACGCCCAGCCGCCGGGGGCGGCGTTCGTGTAGGGGTGCGGCTCGCGGTACTGCTGGCCGAGCAGCCAGTCGCGGATCGGCCCGCGGGCCTCTTCGGGGAGATCGTCGCCGAGCGCATGGACGGAAAGCGTCGTGACCCACGTGGCGAGGTTCGTATCGATCGGCCAGCTTCCATCCGGCCGCACGGAGTTCATCAGGAACTCGACCCCCTTCCGCGCCACTGGATGACTGGACAATCCCATGCCGGCGAGGCTCATCGTGACGAAGCTGGTCAAGGGCGTCGCTTCGAGGAATCCGCCGTTCGCAGGCTGGATCCGCTCCAACACCCGCAAACTCCGCGCCTTCGACAGATCGCGCGCGACCCGCGCCAGCGGATTGCGCGTCGGGCGGTGATGATGCCGCACCTGCCCGATCGCGATCAACGCCGGCAGGGCGTAGCTGACGACCGGCAATCGAACCGCGCTGTAGAACCGCGGCGGCAGGCACGCCAGCTCGAAGGGCAGGGGGATGACCTCTTTCCAATCGACCAGCCCGGCCAGCGCGCAGTGGGTGAGGATCGGCGCGGAGAAGGTGCGGTCCTTGCCGTAACGGCGGACGACGGCGGGCACGCCGCCGGCGCGGTCGAGCCAGCGGACCGCGTCATCGACGACCCGGCGATGCTCGTCTTCGGCGCCGCAGGCGTGGAACACGGCGCGGGCGAGCATCGTGGTCGAGATGTTGCTGACGCTCTTCGTCGTGTCCCCCCAGCCGCCGTCGAGATTGCGGTGCTCGGCGAGCCAGCGCAGGCCGCGTCGGATCATCTCCGGGCGAGCGGCCGGCGTCAGCCGGCTAGCGGGTTCCGCTCCGACGTCGCCCTCCGCCGGCGGATCGCTCCCCGCCGTGGGGCCGGCGCCCCCGGCTCGCGTGGTCGAATCGCCGCGGCGGACCATTTCCAGCGCCATGACCGCCGTCGCGGTCGCGAGGGCCGAAGTCGAAAGTGCACCGCTCCAGTGGCCGGACGGGTCGCGCAGAGCGAGCAGTTGGTCGCGAACGGCGGTGTAGGCGCGGAGCACGCGAGGCGGGGCGAGCAAGGTCGCGGTGTGCGAGATCGAGCGAACGGGCGGCATGTTGTCCCTAGGGAAATCGCGCGTCGAAACTCAAGACGGCGCACTTGAGTCGATTGGCCATCGCCCGGATGAGACAATCGCCGAACTGCCGTCGCGACCCGTCGGCAGGCACCCGTCGTGCGATGCGGGCCGCTTGGCGGAGATCCTCGGGGCGAATTTCCCAGTTGTCCTTGACCTCGAACACGGACAGGTAGGCCTCGGCCAGCATGAGTTCGCCCCGGCTTTGGGCGCCGCAAACGAATTCCAGATAAACGGGGCTGACGATGAAGCTCGTTCGATGAATCCGAACAAGTTCCTCTGCCCAAGCGCGAGCCTCTTCGGCTGTGCGGCGTCGGGCTCTTGGACCGTGCCAGTGCGTCAAGAGGATGCTGGTATCCAAGAGCCGCCCGGCCATCCTCGTTGCCTTTGCGCCGCGATCAAGAGACGCCAATCGATCGTGGGATCCGCCCGACCAGCTGTATCCAATTGCGTCCTAATTCGCGCAAGACGTGCGAAATCTCCAAGCCGTCGATCCTCCGTGCGGCGGAGATCACGATCTCGAGCTTCACGCCTTCCGGACGGTCTGGGACTTCCCAACTCGCCGGCCAGGTTCCGACATCCAGCCCTGCTTGGAACTCGTCCGAAAGGCTCAGCAGGGCGGTAGAAATCGAGTCCGCGTGCTCCAATAGCCACTCGCGGAGCTCCTCCCGAGCACCGGGAATCGAATCTCCCTCCCCCCGAACGTCGACGTACCACAAAAGGACCGGGTCGGCATCTTCCTCATCCGCCGCCGTGTGGAAGTTCTCCCATACGGTCCGTAAGGCGATGTCCAGCCCGGTGCGGATCCCGCCATCCTTCCGCTTCTGCTGATAGAAGCAAAAATCCATCGAACGCCCCTTGCTCCGGCAGATGTCGGACCGACTCGGCGCCAGCGGCGAGCCCCGACCCTGGCTCAAGCCTAACCTCACAACCGCAACTCATCCAGACCGTCCAGCAGGTCGTCCAGCTCGTCGCGCTCCCGCGCCGGTTTCTCGTGTTGTCGCTTCGGGATGCCGACCGTCATGCCGACCGCTTCGCGGCCGTCGCGGACCAGTTCCACGTCGCGTTCCGCCGCCGCCAGCTCCAGCGCCGACTTCTCCGGCGCGCCGAACAGCTTCGAGAGGTCGATCTTCAGCCCCGCCACTTCGCCGTCCGCCCCGGCGATCGCGGGCGTCTTGTGGCCGGGGAAGATGATCGCGTTCTCGGGGCAGACGCGGCTGCACGCCGGGCAGCCCTTCTTGCAGTTGTCCTGCTGCTCGACGAGGATCGTGTCCTGATGGTCCAGCCCGTACACGCCGAACAGGCAGAAATCGATGCACTCCATGCAGTTCGTGCAGCGGTCGTAGTCGATGACCGGATACCAGCGGCGGGCGGTGTTCTCCGAGGTGACGTCGAGGACCGAGCGGGGTTGGCCGTTTCCAGTGGAGTCGTGGGGCGCAGGGTTTGGTGGAGAATCCCGCCCCGCGTGGGGGGCGGGCTTGAGGTAACGCGCGAGTTGTTCTTGCTTCGGGCTCCCTTGGATCCAGTCCAGCAGATCGACCGTCTGCACGCTGCTCTCGTTCGCGATCCGCCGAATTTCGTCGAGGAACGCTTGCGGTTTCGCGGCGGCGCGGAGGTCGATGCAAGTGATCCGCCGGTCCGGCCCGCCGCGCATGCCGACTGACCCCTCCTTCGATCCGGCCTCCGGTTCCTCTTCGTCCTCATCCTCTTCCCCCTCGCTATTGAGCAACGTCTGGCCGAACCTCCCCTTCACCCCCTGCCGGGCGAGCGTCCAGAACGCCGCGCGGGGATACAGCCACGCCAGCACGACGAGGTCGCCGGGGACCGACTTGAGGAACAGCATGCCGGTGTGCTCGGCCGCCATGTCGTACAGGTGCGGGACGATCGAGCAGTCGACGTCGGGCTGCATGATCAGCAGGGCGGCCAGTTCTTCCTCGAGCTGCCGCTTCGCCGGGTTCTGCCCCTGCGACTGGGCGATGACGACGGTGAGCTTTTTGGCGGCCATGGGGAGGGTTGATGGTTGAAGGTCGATGGTTGAAGGCAGAAGGCAAAGGGGCGGCGCCTGCGTGATCCCGGCGCCTCTTGCTGATTGCTGATCGCTGATAGCTGACCGCTCTTTCCTCAGTTGATCTGTCCCTTCAGCATCCGTTGCGTGTTCTCCCAGCCGGCTTCGAGCAATTCGAGGTACTCCTGCGGCGAGAGGAGCGGCTCGCTGGTGCGGAAGCGGTACAGCCAGCCGGCGCCGTAGCCGTCGGTGTTGATCGTCGAGGGATCGTTCAGCAATTCGGCGTTGAAATCGAGGACCGTCCCGGCGCGGGGGGCGTACAGCGTCGAGAGGGCCTTCGAGCTTTCGATCTCGCCCATCTCCTTGCGGTGGGCGACGTTCGTGTGCGGGTCGACCGTCCAATCGAGGAAGAACACGTCCTGCAACAGCCGCACCGAATACGCGGTGAACCCCACGCGGTAGCTCTCTCCGTCCGGCAGCAGCCAGAGGTGATTGTCGGCGTACAGGCGGTCCGCCGGGATGCGCGCGGCGAACTTCCCCATCATGAAGACGAGGTCATCGGGCATGGGCGGGATCGCGGGCGGTGGGGCACGGGGGCGGATGTCGAGGCGGAGGCGGCGCGTCCAGTAGAAACAACCGCCGCGGCGGATGCAAGGCGGGCCAGCACCGCTTTCATGCGGTCCGCCGGAATGACGAGGCCTCGAATCACCGGGGGGCTGACGCCGCCCTGCTCGCCGGTCACATGGTGCGACGCTTCCGTCTGCCCCCCACGAAGCTGTCGATCACCAGGTTTCCCAGGTCGTCGGCGTTGCAATAAGCCGCGACGCCGCCGGAGACGTGGGCCATCTGCTCGACGAAGTTCACCAGCCCCAGATAGAAGTAATCTTCGACTAGAGCGAAGCTCGCCAGGTGCAGCCCCTCGTTTGCGCACCGCTTCGCTTCCGCCAGCGTCGTGCGGGCCGTCTTTTCCGAAGGGGGATAGATCAGCACGATGTCGCGCCCCTCGATGTGCGCCGTCGGCTCGCCGTCCGTGATCGTGATGATCTGCTTGTTCCGCGCCGGGTGCCGCTTCAGCGCCCGCCGGGCGAACTGCAGTCCCGCCTGGATGTTCGTGAAGTGCTCCGGCACGAACCGCGGCGGGCGGTCGAGGCTGATCCGCAGGTTCACCCGCGAGTCGAAGATGCTCACCGGCTTCGGAGCGGAACAGACCAGGTCCGTCTCCGAGAGCGGCGCGGCATAGGTGTAGAAGCCGACGACCTGCAGGAAGTCCCCGGGATACTTGCTGCGGACGAGCGACTGGAGCGCGAGGGCGACCTTCTTCGCCTGCCCGAACTTGCCGTACCGCATCATGCTCCCGGACATGTCGAGCAGCACCACCGTGGCGCACGAAGTCGAATACTCGGTGTCGTGGACGACGAGATCCTCTTCGGCGATGCGGATTGCGGGGGGTGACGGGTGATGAGTTGCGAGTGACGAGTCGAAACATCGCCGACCCTTCTCGTCACTCATCACTCGTAACTCGTTGCTGTGGCGCCGGATCGCGTTGCGGAGCGTCTCGTGCATGTCGAGGTTCGAGACCGGATCGCCGTACTGGTACGGCCGCGATTCCTCGTGCAGCGTGGTTCCCGCGCCGCGAAAGTCGGCCTCGTGCGCCCCCGGCTTGTCGCGGCGGCTGACGTCGAACAGCTCCTCCAGCGCCCGGCTCTCGACGCGGCGAATCCCCTTGGGCGTGACGCGAAACTTCCCCTCGGCATCCTTCTCGACATAGCCCCGACGGACGAGCGCCTCGATCAGATCGGGATGCTCCTCTTCGAGCCGCTCGAGATCGTCGAGCGCGTGCGCGCCGTAGTCGAGCAGGTAATCGCCGAACCGATCGAACAACCGATCGGCCGACTGCGGCGAGAACTCCTGCGAGCCGTCCCACCGCGAGTATTCGAAGAGGGGCATGAGCGTGGCGGCGCGAAGAAGAAGAAATGCACTCGGAGGGATTCGAACCCCCAACCCTCGGTTCCGAAGACCGATGCTCTATCCATTGAGCTACGAGTGCGACAACAGGCCATGCCCAAGCGTAGCACGAAGCCCGCGTCCTCGAAAGCCCCCGCGAAGCCGAAGTCCCCCAAGCTGAAGTACCCGTTGTGGAATCACCAATCGAGCGGGCCGGGGAATCGCTCGCCGCGAAGATCGGCCAGCACGCCGGGCGGGAGTTGGCGTTTCCGACGTACTGACGGCATCGGGAACAGGAACGGGAATTCGAGCGGCCGCCGGGAGGGACGATCCTTCGGGCGGCCGCCCGCGTTTGCGAGTCATGCGGGTCGATGCCAATTGACCCGCGAATCAATGTCCCGGTAGAATCACGGCATGGCCGAAGTCCGCATGACGCCGGAAGCCGCCGAAGAATGACAATCGCTCCCCAAGCCGATCCGCGTGGCACATATCGTGCCTAAGCGACTGCCGGAGTGGCCCGACGTGAGCGGAGCGAAACCGCTTTCCGGCGACCTCGCGGGACACTGGCGAATACGGACGGGCGACTACCGCGTGCAATTCCGGCTGGACGGGGAAACGGTCATCGTCGAACGGATCGGCCACCGCGACGGTTTCTACGAATGAAAGGAAAAGGGGACGCGATGCAAGCTGCAAAGCAGACGCTGAATCTGAGCGGGGAAGAGTACGTCGTGATTCGGCACGACGAATACGAACGGCTCACGCGCATGGCGAAAGCTGCGGAGCTTCCCCCGCTGCCCGAGCCGGACGCCAAGGGGAACTATCCGGCCCTCGAATACATGCGGGCGAGCCTGGCCCGCGACGTGATTCGCGACCGTGCCCGGCTGGGATTGTCGCAAGCCGAGCTGGCCCGCCGGGCGGGCATCCGCGTCGAAACGCTCAACCGCATCGAAGGCGGCAAGGTGCTGCCGTCGATCGCTTCCATCGACAAGATCGACCGGGCGCTGAAGGCAGCGGAAGCCGCGGCGGGGAAGGCGGCAGGGAGCAAACGCCGGACCGCGAACGGGAAGGAACGGCACGGCAAGGCCCGACCGAAGGCGACGCGGCGGAAGGCGACGCGGAAGGCCGGGCGATGATTCGTTCACAGTGGGGGTGTGGTGACGGCTTCCCGACTGGTCTTTCGTAGTTTCGGAGCTTTGGATAGTTTCCGCCGCATGGCGGAGTCACAGGCAAGTACATGCGGTTGAACGAGAACGTGCTCGTGCAGTTCTGCCTGGCGCACTTGATCCGCGACATCAAGTTCCCGGCGACGCATCCCGAGCTGCGCAACCGGGCCTACGGCCGGCGCGTGCTGGGGGAAAACGCCTGCCGCCCGTTCGCGCCGGTACTGTGAACAACCATTTGACAGCCGATTCCCTCGGACGGTATCGTGCTGACATTCTGTTTAGAAGGGAGCACGAATGTCGCGATCCAGGTCCACGCCGCGTCCCGAAAGCAACGGGCAAGCCGGACGCCGAAAGAACGCTCCTTCGCCGATCTCCCGATTGACGCGCGCGAAGCTGATCTCCTTCGGATGGTACGGCGGCAAGTTCTCGCACCTGGATTGGCTTCTGCCCCTGTTGCCGCATTGCCACCATTATTGCGAGCCGTTCGCGGGTTCGGGCGCCGTGCTTCTCAATCTGCCGCCGTCGCCGGTCGAGACCTACAACGATCTTGATGGCGAGGTCTGCAACTTCTTCCGAGTACTTCGGGACGATAAGGACCAGCTGGTCGAGGCGATCGGCCTGACTCCCTTCTCCCGCGAAGAATTCAAGATCGCCTGCAAGCTCGATCCCGCCGCTTCCGCTCTGGAACGCGCACGTCGATTCTACGTCCGTGCTCGTCAAGTCAGGACGGGACTGGCCCAAACCGCTTCCCTGGGGCGCTGGGCGAACTGCAAGAACACGACCCGAGCCGGCATGAGCGGGGTCGTCAGCCGATGGCTGGGCGCGGTCGAACAGTTGCCCCGCATCGCCGAGCGACTGCTGCGGGTCCAGATCGAGAATCGTCCAGCCGAGGAACTGATTCGTTTGTACGACGCGCCGGGCACCTTGTTTTACTGTGATCCGCCGTATGTTCATGCGACGCGGGGCGATGCCAAGGCGTACGGCCACGAAATGAACGACTCCCAGCACGCCTCGCTTGCGGAAACCCTCAACGCGTGCCGCGGCATGGTCGCGATCTCGAACTACGAGTGCGATCTGATGAACGACCTGTATCCTGCCCCAAAATGGCGAAGGTCGGTTAGCGGCCCGCGGACGAATCATGCCACCAAGGGAACCCGAGTCGAAGTTCTGTGGACGAACTACGATCCCAGCAAGCGTCCGCGGAACAGCGCGGAATCGCTCTTCTAGCCGATGAAGCCGGCGGCTTCCAATGTTGCCGTGAAATGTCGGCGGGTTTCGTCCTTCGCTCGCATCGCCGTCAGAGAGCAATCGATCTTCTGAACCAATGATCGGCGATCGGTTTCGCCGAGCAATGCGACTTCCGACTTCACTATCGCGTCGACCGTTGTGAAGGCGAGATCGAAGCCTTGTTGCGCTTGCGCCGCGGTCAGCCCCGCGAAGTCCACACCCTCGCCGACCGCTTGTCTGCCCATGACGAACAAGAGGCGCGGACATCCTGCGTTGCGTGCCTTATGGACCGCGTGATCGACGTCGGACATTCCGAAGCTCTTGTCCTTCACCTCGACCGGAAGCTCCAGGGCGTCGCCAAGGCGCACGTCGATGTCGCCGACTTCGTTGGAGCTTGTTCCCGGCTGATTCGCCGGGTGGACGACGATTTCGTAACCTTCACCCTTGTGACGAACGGAGTATCGCCCCCACCACGCTGACGGGCGTTTCACCGCCGAATGACGATTGCAGATACGTGTCAAGAAAATCTCCGAGCGCATCCGCGGTCAGCGTGACAGCGGAAAGCGGGAGTTCACGGCGCGTTCGGCCGGCACGCTCCATGACCACCGACATCGCAAGAAGGAACGCTTCCCGAAGGTGGGCGGGCTTCGCGGAGTTGAGCGATTCGAGCAGGTCGTACAACACGTGCAGGAGGTCGCGGTCCTTTCCCGCTCGGACCGCATTCGTCTTCTCGACGGCAGGAAAGCGCGCAGGCTTGTTGAGAAACGGCTCGTTCGATCCGCCAAGCCGGCTATCGAGATGTTCCCTCTCGAACGGAACCCAGACGTTGTGGCACAGCGACCGAGCATCGTACGCCCCGGTCAGCTTCGCGCCAGCCTGTAGAGACCGCATATGACTGCGCGGCTCGACGACCTTCGCCAGCAAAGCGGTCATGAGAATGTATCGAAACGTCAGATGGTCGCCCTGAATGATCGATCGAATCGCATCGCGCTCCCGAACACCGAGTTTTTTGGGCGAAAACGTGCCGCATGACTTGACGGCATCGTGCAGAGTACGCAATGCCGCTTGATGTTCCGGAGTCGGCGCCGATTCGGCCGGCTGTCTCGTCGACTCTCGCTTTCGCATGCAACTCCTCCAATGGAAACGGGGCGGCTCGTGGGAGCCGCCCCGGGGCGAGGCGTATCGGGAAAATCTCTCCGCAGCGGAGCTCAGCCGGCGCAGTGGTCCGCGGGAGGGGCTGCGCAGGTGGGCGCCGGGGCGGGGCAGCAGGTGACCGGCACCTGCCGGCAGACCGTCCGCGGGACGCACTTCGTCACGTTGTAGGTGACGACGCGCGGGACGCAGCGGGTGACCGTTTTGCAGGTCGTGTAGCACTCCTGCCGGCAGACCGTGTAGGGGACCTTCCGCACGCGGGTCTCGCAAGTCCAGGTGCAGGTGGTGTAGGGGACGCGGCGGGTGCGGCATTCGGTCTGCATGTGGCAGACGGTGTAGGGAATCCGCTTCGTGTAGCACTCCTCGCGCCACGTGCAGGTCGTGTACGGGACGCGGCGGACGCGCTGCTCCTGCTGCATGTGGCAGACCGTGTAGGGAATCCGCTTCGTGCGGCACTCCTCCGTCCAGGAGCAGGTCGTGTACGGCACGCGGCGGGTCGAGACGCAGGGAACCTGCCGGCAGACGGTGTACGGCACGCGGCACTGCTTCACTTCCTGGACGTACCGCGTCGTGCACACGCGGCGCTTCACGATCTTCGGGCACCAGACCTTCTTGCAGATGGTCGTGGGGGGGCACTGCACGCAGACGGTGCGGCAGCATTGGGGCTGCGGCCCGGCGCAATCCGGCTGCGGCACGCCGCAGTCGCACGGCATCGGCTCGCAGATCTGCTTCTGGATCACGGGGCCGGGGACGCACTCGGTGATCGTCTTCCATTCGCCGCAGCACTCTTCGACCCAGTGCGATTCGTGGATGGGCCGGCAGGTCGTGTAGCAGACGTCGCGGTAGCAGGTCTCGGAGACGTTCCGGTACGTCGTGACGCACTCCTCGCGCCAGCAGGTCTGGTAGCAGGGCTTTTTCACGGTGTAGACGCAATCGCGGTAGCAGGTCTGGTAGCAGGGCCGGCAGACCGTGTAGCACTCCTCGCGATAGCACGTCTGGTAGCAGGGCTTCTTGACCCGGCACACGACGTCGCGGTAGCACGTCTGATAACAGGGCTTGCAGACCGTGTAGGCCTCCTCGCGGTAGCACGTCTGATAGCACGGCTTGCGGACCGAGTAGCACTCGTCGCGATAGCACGTGTCGTAGACGTTCCGCGCGCAGGTGACGGGTACCTGCTCGCAGATCGTGTCGTAGACCGTCTTGCAGCAGGTGTATTCCTGCCGGTCCCAGACGGTTTCCTGAATCGTGCGGTAGCACGTGGCGCCGCACTCGCGGGCCGCGCAGTAGTCCCCGACGGGAGCGCAGCTGCGCGTGGGGCAACAGTCGTAGCTTGCGGCCCCGCAATATCCGGCGCGGGCCTCGGAGGCGACGCCGGCGGTCGCCAGCCCCGCGACCAGCACGCTGATCCAAGTTGCGAACTTCATGACCTGATTTCCCTGTCAGTCCCTGAGGTCCGTCGGCCGGACCGACTCGTTGCCTTGCCAGAACTGCGTCCCGCGCGTCGTCACGGCGGGCGGCCGGCGCGCCGCGACGGGTGCGGCGCGCGAGTCTCCTGACCCTCCGTCTTCAGAATTCGGCCTCCGGGCGAAACGCTCTTGAGCGGGACCGCTCGCACCGCGACGGTCGGCCGGGGGTGCCGCTCGACCTTCCTTCCAACCCGCCCAGTCGTTCCAAGCGGACGCGCCGTCCGGCGGGATGACTGGGACCGCGCAGCCGCGGATGCTATTCTCGATCCCCCAGTCCGCGCGACTCCGTGCGGAAGTCCTCCCTCGCCCGAACCCCGAGAGCGCCCCATGAAATTCGGAATCTGCCAGGAAATGTTCGTCGATTGGGACTGGGGGCGGCAGTGCCACTTCATCGCCGAGACCGGCTACGAGGGGATCGAACTGGCCCCGTTCACGCTGGCGTCGCGGATCGGTCAGGTCTCGGCCGAGCGGCGGGCCGCGATGCGCAAGCAGGCTGAGGATCAGGGGTTGCGGATTTTCGGCCTGCACTGGCTGCTGGCCAAGACGGAAGGGCTGCACCTCACCGCGTCCGACTCCGCCGTCCGCCGCGCCACCGCCGATTACCTCATCGAACTGGGCGAGGCTTGCGCGGACTTCGGCGGGGAGCTGATGGTGTTCGGCTCTCCCTATCAGCGGAATGTCGAAGAGGGGATGAGCCGCTCGGAGGCCTATGCGAACGCGGCCGAGGTGTTCCGCGCGGCGCTGCCGCGGCTCGAGGATCGCGGCGTGCGGATCTGCATGGAGCCGCTGACGCCGGCGGAGACGAACTTCGTCAACACGTGTGCGGAGGCGGTCGAGTTGATCGAGATGGTAGGGCGGCCGAACTTCGTGCTGCACCAGGACGTGAAGGCGATGCTCGGGGCGGAGTCGAAGCCGATTCCGGAATTGATCGACGCGTACAAGTCGATCGTCGGGCACTTCCACGTGAACGACACGAACCTGCTCGGACCGGGGATGGGAGAGACCGACTACGAGCCGATCTTCCGCGCGCTCGTCGGCTCGGGCTACGACGGCTGGGTGTCGGTCGAGGTGTTCGACTACGCGCCCGGCGCGGAGAAGATCGCGCGGGAGAGCCTCGCCTACATGCGCGACGTTCTGGCGCGGGTCGCGTAGCGCGCGGAGCGCGCGCGGGCTCGCGTTGCAGAGCGCGGCGAGTCGCGCGCGCGACGCGAGTCGTTCCTGCCGCGCGCCGGCGGCGCGAAAAAAATGCGCGGCGCAGAAAATTTCTTGCGGCGCGCGGCGCGGCGCCGCGGCGCACTTCGCGCGGACGTGCGCGCGGCGCATCGGCCCGCGCGGCGGGCAGCGACCGTGAGAATGATCTCGCGCTGAAAGCAAGGGTTTTGCCTTGCCAAAGCGCTGCGCGGGATTCTGCGCGCGAGGTCATCGAGGGAAGGGCGCGAGATCGCGGGTCGTCCGGCGGCCCGCGGCGCGCGGCGGCTGCGCGACTTGCGCGCGGAGCGATCCACGCAACGGTCATGCGGAAAAAGGGTTGCAGAAATTCCGAAATTGCTTAGTATGTCTCGCATCCGTCATGGTTGACGGGTCCACACGGATGTCGTGGGCGTCCGGCCGGTCTTCGCCGAACTCTGAGCCCGGTAAGCCAGCGGCGAAGCGGCCAATCGTTTGGCTCTGTAGGGAGGAATTACGGTGGCCAAGAAGAAAGCGACCAAGAAGGCTGCGAAGAAGGCGACCAAGAAGAAGGCGACCAAGAAGGCGGCCAAGAAGAAGACCGCCAAGAAGAAGGCGAAGAAGAAGTAGTCTTGCCTTCGCGACGGCCACAACGAGCAAGAAGCGGTCGAACCCCGTTCGACCGCTTCTTCTTTTTTTCACGCGCTCGAACCGCGGACGGCGATCAATGCGGCTCATCGGCCGCTTCGCCCACCAGCTCGCGCAGCGCATTCTGCGCCGCGCGCTGCTCCGCTTCCTTCTTGCTGGCGCCCCAGGCGGCGGGATACGACCGCGGGCCGATCACCGCGGCCACCTGGAAGCACTTCGAGTGGTCCGGCCCCTGCTCGTCGAGCACGTGGTACACCGGAGTCGCCCCGTCCGTCTTTTGCGCAAGCTGCTGCAACTGACTCTTGAAGTTGCGGCTGTCGTCCGGGGCGAGCACCTTCTCGAGCTCGGGGGCCGTCAATCGCTCGAGGAACCGTCCGGCCGCCTCCATGCCCCCGTCGAGATACAGACCCGCGACGATCGACTCGAACACCCCCGCCGCCACCGAAGTGGGAAGCGGCTCGCGGGTCACGAGCCCCTTCCCCACGAACAGCAGGTCGGGCAGGCCAAGTTCTTCCGACAACTCCGCGCAGGTCGTCCGGCTGACGAGGGCCGACTTGATCCGCGTCAGCTCTCCTTCGGGCGCTTCGGGCAACTGGTGGAACAGCCGCTCGCAGATGAACATTCCCAGCACGGCGTCGCCGAGAAACTCGAGCCGCTCGTTCGATTCGAGGCGGGTGCGGGCGGTCGAGGAGTGCGTCAGGCAGAGCTGCAGGAGCGCGCGGTCGCGAAACCGGTAACCGAGAACCTCCTCGCAGCGATCGAGTCGTGCCTCGCGGTCGTTCATGAAGGCGGAGGTCGAAGCCGGAGCCGAGAAGAGAACTGGAAATGAACTGGCGCAACAACTCTATGCGCGCAAAAGACTTTTGTCAACGAGACGCAGGACGGACCCGATCTCGCATCGGCCGTCCGCGACGCCGACGAGGTGAAAGTCACGCTGCACGACGGGCGGGAGTTCGTCGCCAGCGACATCCGGCACGACCCGTTCTCGGACGTGGCGATCGTCCGCATCGTCGAGCAGCTTGAAGTCGGGAAGAGCTACGAGCTGACCGTCCTCCGGGACGGAGCGCGGAAGACGCTCTCCGTCACGCTGGGCGACATGCCGGAGAAGCTCGCGCTCGCCGGTCGCGGCGAGAGCGAGGCGCCTCAGAGAGACGAGGCGCCGTCGAAGAACGCCTTCTCTGAGATCGGCATCGAGGTGCAGGACGTCACGCCCGAAGTCGCGAAGCAACTCGACTTCGAGGCCGACGTCCCAGGAGTGCTCGTCAACGAGGTGAACGCGGACAGCCCCGCCTACGAGGCGGGCATCCGCACCGGCCAACTCATCCAGAAGGTCGACTCGCAGACCGTCTCGTCGGCCGAAGAGTTCCGAGCGGCGATCGAGGGGCTGTCGATCGAGGACGGCATTTTGATGCTCGTCCGCACGACGGAGGGGGCAAGGTTCGTCGTCGTTCAGCGCTGACGGTCGTTCCGCGGCCGAATACTGCGTACTCAGTACTGCGTACTCAGTACGGGGTACTCAGCGCCGCGTCCTTCGAGCGCCGCGATGTGCGCGAGCAGTCCGGCTTGGGCGTTCGGCAGCGAGCGCGCCAGCCGGGCGCTCAGCCGCTGCGCGTTCGCGTCGTGCTGCAGCGTGCGGAGGTGCGAGAGCAGCAGCTCGCGGTTCTCCGGTGTCGAGTGCAGCAGGAAATGCACCCACGCCCACGATTCCTGGTAGTCGATGCTCTGCATGTGGTGGACCTGCTCGAGCTGTTCGAGCCGCTTCAAGTCCGGCTGCCAGCCGTTCTCCATCGCCTCGGCCAGTCTTTCGGCATAGTCGCTGTTCATCCCGCCGGGCCGGTCGCCAGGGACCTCGAAGTACTCGGCGAGTCCTTCATCGAGCCACAGCGGCACCCCTTTGAGGGCCGCGTGCAACAGGCCGTGCGTGAATTCGTGCCGCAGGTCTTCCCGGATTCGCTCCCCCCAGTACGTGTAGACCGCCAGCTCGCGGGTGGTGCCGACGAAGTACGCCCGCCGCGGCGGATATCCGGGAAACGTCGCTTCGAAAAATTGCCGGTACTCGAGCTCCGACGCGAAGATGAAGACCACGACTTCGTTGCCGTTCGTCGGCAACTGGAGCGTTTCGGCCACCTGCCGGCGGACGAGCTTCAGCTCGTCGATCAGCGGATGCTTCGTGGGCAGCTTGAAGTCGGTAAGGACGGTGAACTGCTCCGCCTGCACCGAGTGCCGCGTCGGCCGGGCGATGGGATTCTGCGCGCCGTTCGTCTGGCAGCCGCTCGCGCCGGCGATCAACACGGCGCACAGCGTGGCGATCCGCATGCCGCGGCAGCGATCCCTGATGTCGAGTCGATGCGGAAGTTCAGCGGGCTGGCGCACGGTCGGCGTCCTTGTCGATATTTCCCGAAACAAGCCGCGACGCTTCCCGCGCGACTTCGCGCCACACGCGTTTCCAGTCGGCGAATCTCGCGCCGAGGAACCGCCGCAGAAACCGGAGCCGCAAAGTCGCCGTCAGCGACCGCCGGTAGTGGAGATCCACTTCGAGCCGGGCCAGCATCCGGCTGAACTGCCGGCGGAAGAGCCACGGCCAGCGGCTGCCGCGATGGACCGACTCCATTCCCGAGAACCACAGACCACTCGGATTCGCCGCGCGGGGCACGAGCACGTTCTCGGCGTTCAGGTCGAAGTGCACGAATCGCGCGTCGCGCATCAGGCGGAGTCGGTCGCCGAGCAATCGGGCCGTCCGCCGGAGCCGATCGCGCGATTCGCCGGGCGAGCCGTCATCCACTGCGGCCAGCAGCGTCGCGAGCGAGACGGCGTCGGGGATCTCTTCCGTGAGCAGATATTCGCGCCGGAACGAGCAACCGGGCCGTTGCACCGCACGGCCGGCGGCTGCCGCAGCGGTCGTCGTCGAGACGAAGAACAGCGGCCGCGCGGCGCCGATGCCGCGCCGCAGAAACGCATGCCCCATCTCCCACGCCCGCCGGGAGGGGGCCCAGCGATCCGCCGCGAACCACGAGTTTGGTTTCTTCGAATTCTCGGCATCGAGCGGCATGACGCGGCACGCGCAGTGCAACGGCAGCCCCGCGACGCGACACGTGACGGCTGCGATCCGTGCCGCACCGTCGCGCGAGTTCCAGTCGCGGACCGCGGAGGCGCTCAGCAGCCGTTCCGGATCGTCGCGCGTCTCCTCGATCCAGGGGCGGCCGAATTCCGCGACGGCGCGGCAGGCGACCCGGCCATCCCGGGAATCGGCGATGATCAGCTTGCGGTTGCCGCGGCGCCAGCGGCGATCGGCGACGTCCGCTGCGCGAAGCATTCCCTCGTAGCAGCGTCGCCCGGCCCGCTCGACGAACTCGCGGAAATCCGCATAGTTCCCGCGCGCGCCGCGGGGACGCTCCCGCTCCAGGCGGCGAAACATTTCCCACCACGCGCGGGCGAACCGCATCCGATCGACCGGGCGCGTGTGCCGCCACAGGAAATTCGCGAGCAACGCGAGGTTGCCTTCGATTTGCCTCGCCGTCGGGCGGCGGACGAAATCGACCGGGTGCAGGTCGATCAACCGGATCGTTGCGTCGTCACCGTCCACTTGCACGAGCAGGTTCTCGGAATGGAAGTCGCGGTGCAGGAACCCGCCGCGATGGAGCCGCGCGGCGAGTTCGCCCGCGCGCCGCGCGACCGACTGCCGCAAACGCGTCTGCCGAGCCGGGGGACAGCGCTTCAATCGTTCGGTGGCGAACTCGTCGAGGCCGACGGAATTCTCGACGCCCCTCGTCAACAGGAAGCTGTCGCGAACGAGACCGCTGGCGAGGGCGTATCCACAGCCGGCGATTTCGCAGGTGCGCACGCCGAGTCGCCCCGCACGTCGCGCGGCCTCCCGCTCGCGGGCCGCTTTGCACGGGCGGACGACGTTCCGCAGCACGCCGGTCCAGTCGGTGACGCGGTAATGCTTGAGATAGTAGTCGCCGCCGGAAAGGTGAAGGCGATAGACCGTGCGATGCGGTCCGCTCTTCACGATCTCGGCGAGTCCCGCGCTCACCTGCTCTGCCACGTGCAGGTCCGGTCCGTCGAACAGTTCCGCGATCAATGCCGGCCGCACTTCCCACCGCATCGATCCCGCGCGGTGCGGCACCAGGCTGCCGTCGGCACAATCCGGATCCGCGGCGAGCGGTGCCCTCTGTCCGATCGCGGAGGGTTGCATGGCGGAGGGTTTCGGTGCAGGCAGGTGGAGAACAAACTCGCGGGCGTGAGCCGGGCGTGCCGAGGCATCACCGCTTCCGAAGCGCATCGGCTGCCGACGGATCGAACCGATCGAACAGCCCCCGGAACAGGGAGCGGCCGGCCGAGGTGCGGACGATGTCGCCCCGGCCATGGCGCACCAGCCCCTCGACGAGGGCCGGGTGGCGTTCCCATTCGAGCGGCGACCACTCGCGGACGTCCACGTAGATTTCGCTGAAGGCGGCGTTCCGCTTGGGGACGACGAGAAATCCTTCATCGGCGCGGACGAGATGGTATTGCAGCGAGAAGTACACCAACCCTCCGCCCAAGGCGGCGCTGAACAGAATTCCGATAAGTCGATACATGCGGGCGTCGTCCTGATCGCCTGAGCCGGGGAGCGGCGAATCGTTGCAAAAATGGGCGTTCCGGGCAAGATGGATTCGAGCCGCGGGTCGCCGTCCGCTCGCGGTGTATTCCCGCCGCTGACTGCGGTTCGCGTGATGCCGGTCTGTTTCCTGGCTTTCCTTCCTCCGCAGCCGCGATTACGATGAAACTCGCGTTCCCTTCCCAATGATCTCTCTCGGCGTAACGTAGGAGAGGCGTCCCGCGGCTCCGCGGGGCGCGTCCGGCTTCCCGCGCCGTAGCAGTGAGGTTTTTCCGCGAAATGTTCGAGTTTTCGGGTCTCCTCGCCGCCGCGCCGGCGGATATTCCGCCCTGGCAGTGGTGGCTGACGGCGGGCGTGGCCGGCGCGTTGTGCGCGGCGCTGATCGGCTATTCCTATGCGACGCGGGGCGGGATCATCGCCCGCGCCACGACGAAGGAGGCGGTGCGGCAGCCTGTGTTCCTGCTGCTGATCGGCATCGCGCTGATCATCCTGGTCCTCAATACGTTCCTGCCGTTCTTCACGCTCGGCGAGGACGTGAAGATGTTCAAGGACTGCGGATTGGCGACGCTCCTCGTCTGCGGGCTGTTGATGGCGGTCTGGACGTCGAGCAACAGCATCGCCCAGGAGATCGAGGGGAAGACGGCGATGACGCTGCTCTCGAAGCCGATCAACCGGCGGCAGTTCATTCTCGGCAAGTACGTGGGCATCCTGCAGGCGGTGACGTTGCTGCTCGCGCCGATCGTCGCCGCCTTTCTGCTGCTCATCTATTACAAGGTCGGGTACGACGCCCCGGAATCGAGCCAGCAGGTCCCGGAGCACGCCGAGCGGCTGAAGATCGTGATGCAGACGCTGCCGGGAATTGCGCTGATCGCGCTCGAGGTCTCCGTACTGTCGGCGGTCAGCGTGGCGATTTCGACGCGGCTCCCGATGGTGGTGAACATCGTGGTCTGCTTCTCGGTGTTCGTGCTGGGGCGGCTCACTCCGATCCTCGTCGGCTCCGATGCGGTGCGTCGGGAAGGGACCCTCGAGCCGGTGCAGTTCGTGGCCCGGCTGTTCGCGACGGTGCTGCCGGCCGAATGGGTGTACGACACGCAAAGCGCCGTGGCGACGGGGATCGACGTTCCTCCCGCCTACCTGGGGTTCGCCCTGCTCTACACGGTCGCGTACTGCGCCGCGGTGATCCTGCTGGCGTTCCTGATGTTCGAGGACCGCGACCTGGCCTGAGGAATTCCCATGACGAACGCTTTCGAGTCGCGCTCCATGACGTTTCGCTCCGCGTTCTTTTCGCTCTGCGGCGGCATGCTGTTGCTCCTGCTCGGCGCCGCGTCCGCCTGGCCGCAGGTGGGGCCGGGACTCGAGCCGTTCAACTGGCGCACCCGCGGCGGTTATCAGTACGGGTTCCAGCCGCTGTTCGACGTCGTGGTGTTCAACGAATCGGGCGAAACATTGTTCTTCGAGGTCGCGAATTACACGACGGCCGTCAAGCAGACCGCGCGACCCGGCAACGCCTGGGAGGTCGAGAGCGGCGAAATCGGCCGGCCCGAGATCCTGGCCCGCCGGATCGACGCCGGCTTCCGCACCGAGAACGGCCGCTATCTGCTGGTCGAGCCGCAGCACTTCCGCCTGGGCGGGCGCGACATCGCGCTGTATCACGTCACGGCGGCGGACCTCGCCCGCGTGGGCCATCTCCGGGCTGACGAAGCGGACCGCGCCGAGGCCTTCCGCAAGGCGATGGCAGCCAACGTCTCTCTGGCCGCCTCGCGAACGGCGGCGACGCTCGCCGAGAGCCGCCCTGCCTCGTCGGCGCCTCTGCCGGAGATCAAGCAATCGGCGTATCGGCTGAAGGTCGAGCCGCGATTGTCGATCGATGTGCGGAACTGGGTGTGGGCCCGCGAGCACGCCGAATGACCGTACTTCGAAGAACGCGACTCCGTCATTCTCGCGCAGTGCCTGCCTCCAGCGACGGCGGTGGCGGGAATCGAGCCGTCGTCCGCGCCGCCGCTGGATGCCCGCCTTCGCGGGCATGACGCGCCTTCGCGGGCATGACGCGCCTTCGCGGGCATGA
>JBBDNU010000075.1:0-5808 GCA_040877365.1 Planctomycetales bacterium | reverse complement strand
GGCACGTCGACGTGACGATCAGCTATCGGTCATTCCCGATGGAGATCGTGGGGTATTACTACGGCTACCAGTGGTTGAAGGACTCGAATCGCGACGGCGCGATGCGGAAGTCGGCTGCGCCGGGGTTCAATACACGGGGAGTGCTGCTCGATCGTTCCGACAGCATGAGAGCCGGCTTGGGAGGGATGGGGGGGGCGGGGGGGCCGGTGGAAAAGAAAGCGCTTGCCGCCGCGGGTCCGGTAACCGGGGCAGAAGAAGGCCGCAGGAACGCCCTGGCGCTGCAGGACAAGCCGGACCGCGGCCCCATCGGTCCCGATCCCGGCGAAGTTTCCGCTCGCAAGAACCTCGCCGCGACCGCGTTCTTCTTCCCGCACCTCGTCGCCTCGAAGGAAGGCGAAGTCCGCCTCGAATTCACCATGCCCGAGGCGCTCACCGAGTGGAAACTCCTCGGCTTCGCGCATGATCGCGATCTCCGCTCCGGATCGCTGAGCGGAACGACCGTCACGGCGAAGGATCTGATGGTCCAGCCCAACCCGCCGCGGTTCCTCCGCGAGGGAGACCGGCTCGAATTCACGGTCAAGGTCACGAACCAGTCGACCGCCCCGCAGACCGGGACCGTCCGCCTCGCCTTTCGCGACGCCCGCACCGACAAGCCGGTCGAAGCCGCCCTCGGCCTTTCCAACGTCGATCAGGCGTTCGACGTTCCCGCCGGCGAATCGCGCAGCTATTCGTGGAAGTTGAACGTGCCGGACGGGCTGGGCTTCCTCGTCTACAAGGCGGTCGGGGCGAGCGCGACTCTGTCCGACGGCGAAGAGGGTTTTCTCCCGGTGCTGCCGCGGCGAATTCTCGTCACCGAATCGCTCCCGTTGCCGATCCGCGACGCCGGCCAGAAGGAGTTCACCTTCGAGCATCTATTGAAAGCGGGCGAATCGGACTCGTTGCGGCATCAGTCGCTCACGGTGCAGATGGTCTCGAACCCCAACTGGTACGCGGTCCTCGCGCTGCCGTACCTGATGGAATACCCGCACCAGTGCAGCGAACAGGTCTTCAACCGGCTCTATGCGAACTCGCTGGCCCGGCACATCGTGCTCTCCGATCCGAAGATCGCCCGCATCTTCGAGCAATGGCGGGGCACCCCCGCGCTCGACAGCCCGCTGACGAAGAACGAAGACCTCAAGTCGCTGTTGCTCGAAGAGACGCCCTGGGTGCGGCAGGCGAATGCCGAAAGCCAGGCCCGCCGCAACGTCGGCATCCTGTTCGACAAGAACCGGCTCGGCGACGAACTCGCGCGGGCCTTGCGGCAACTCGCCGATCAGCAGCGCGACGACGGCTTCTGGCCGTGGTTCCCCGGCGGGCCGAAGAACCCGTACATCACGCTCTACATCACCACCGGCTTCGGCCGGCTGCGGCATCTCGGCGTCGATGTCGACGTGGCCAGCGCGCTCAAGTCACTCGCCGCGCTCGATGGCTGGATCGACGAGCGGTACCAATACGTCCTCAAGCACGGCGACAAGGAGAAGAATCATCTCGACCAGACTATCGCGCTCTACCTCTACGGCCGCAGTTTCTTCCTCAAGGACAAGCCGATCGACGACAAGCATGAGGCGGCGGTCGATTACTTCCGCGATCAGGCGAAGAAGCATTGGCTCAAGCTCGCGAACCGTCAATCGCAGGGACATCTGGCGATCGCGCTGCACCGTTTCGGCGACAAGGAAACTCCGACGGCGATCCTGAACTCGATCCGCGAGCGGTCCGTCACCGACGAGGAACTCGGCACGTTCTGGCGGGAGACCGAACTGTCGTGGTGGTGGTACCGCGCGCCGATCGAGACGCAGGCTCTGATGATCGAGGCCTTCGACGAAGTCGCTCGCGACGCCAAGATGGTCGAGAACTGCAAGGTCTGGCTCATCAAGCAGAAGCAGACGCAGGACTGGAAGACCACCAAGGCGACGGCCGATGCGGTCTACGCGCTCCTGCTCCGCGGCGGAACGAACGCCCTCGCGTCCGACGCGCTCGTCGAAGTGACGCTCGGCGGCAAGACGGTCGAGCCGGAGAAGGTCGAAGCCGGCACCGGGTTCTACGAAGAGCGTTTCGCCGCCGCGGAAGTGAAGCCGGAGATGGGCCGCGTCGTCGTCAGGAAGACCGATCCCGGCGTCGCCTGGGGGAGCGTGCACTGGCAGTACTTCGAGGACGTGGCGAAGGTTCCGACCTACGAAGGGACTCCGCTCAAGCTCACGAAGACGCTCTGGACCCGCGAGCATTCCGACAAGGGGCCGGTGCTGAAGCCGGTCGCCGGGGCGCTCAAGGTCGGCGACGAGCTCGTCGTCCGCGTCGAGATGCGGGTCGACCGCGACATGGAGTACGTCCACCTGAAGGACCAGCGGGGCAGCGGCACCGAGCCGGTCGACGTCCTCTCGACCTACAAGTACCGCGACGGCCTGGCGTACTACCAATCGACCCGCGACGCCGCGAGCCACTTTTTCATCGACTATCTGCCGAAGGGGACCTACGTGTTCGAGTACTCGACGTGGGTCATGCACCGCGGCGAATACCAGACCGGCATCGCCACGATCCAGTGCATGTACGCCCCCGAGTTCAACTCGCACTCGAACAGCGTGGCCTTGAAGGTCGAATGACGCGAGAGACGATGCGCCGCCCGAGGTCGCGGACCACGTCCGGCCCGTCCGGGCGGTGTCCCTCGGCAGCGAGTCGTGATCGCGAATCGAAATGGTTCATGCAGGGTCGCTTGCGAGGATCGTGGCCGCGGCCGCGGGTTCGACCGGCTGGGTCGCGCCGCAGTGCTCGCAGGTGGGGAGCAGCGAATGCCGAACGGCGTGGCAGGCGGAACATTCCTCGAACAGCCGCGTCCCGCAGGATGGGCAGGAGTACGGCTCTTCTATCGCCGCTCCATCAGTCCGCGGAACGGGCAGCCTCTTGATGGTCCGCCGGGTCCAGTACAGGAACTTCAGCGGGCCGCGGCGGATCGGGTACTCGCAGATCGGGCAGAGATGCGCCTCGTAGGCTTCGCGGAACTGCTTCCGCAGCCAATCCGCCTTCGGAAATGCCCGCGTGCGGATCAGCGAGACGAGGATCTTCGTCACGATCGCCAGCAGGGTCAGGATCAGGACGTATTTGAAGTACCGCGTCGGAAAATGCTCGTGCATCACGAGCATCACCTTCGCCGCGACCGCGATGGCGAACGCTGCGACTAGCGGCACGTAGGCGCTCGTTCGCATGCGGATGAAGGCCACGGCCGCCAGCACCAACAGCGGGATGAGGAAGGCCAGCTTCAAGCCGGCCAGAACGAGGTTGTGCCGTTCGAGGAGCCGTTCGTGTTCCGCCTGAATCGGCTTTCGCGCCTCGTCGAGCCGTTCCCGGTTCGCTCGCTGCTCTTCTTCCAGTTCCCGCGAGCGCTCCTGGAGCCGGGCGATTTCCTCGGAGATTTCTTGATACTGCGTCTGGTTCGTCAGGAATCGCTTCTGGCTCTCGGCGAGGGCGGCCTGCTCCTCGGCGCTGGGGGTGACTCCTTTCTCCAAGCTGAGCTTCTGGAATTCGAGCAACTGGTTCATCGTCCGCTGCGCGTTGTCCGTGCTGTCGCGGAGGATGCCCTGCCGCGCCTGCTCGGTCGCCACCGCCCGTTGCGTCTCGGCGATTTCCTTGTCGAGCCGCTCGGCCTCGGCTTTCAGCGCCGGGTCGAGCATCCGCTCTTCCAGCGCCGCGTAATCCGGGCCGGGCCAGGTGCCGATGTCGTCGACGACGAAGCCCAGCAGCCAGTACACCAGCAGTCCGAAGAGCACCGTGAGGCCATACACCAGGAACCGGTGCAGCCACGGCCCTTTGGGGGATGTCCGCGCCATCGTCGCACCTCGCTCGAAACGGCACAGCCTGGAAAGCTGGGCGGAGAATCAGCCCCAATATAACGCCGATCTCCAGGAACGGTGCATTTCTACTCCGGCAGCGCCGCTTCGAGCGGACAATCTTCTGCCGTCGTTTCACCCCGGCGATACCGGCCCAGCAGTTCCTTGGATCGTTGGGCGAGCATTCGCCGCACCTCGCGGCGTTTTCCCTCCTTGCTGAATGATTTCCACAACTCATTTCCGGTCCGCGTCCGGCAGCAACAGGTCGCGATCTTGCTCGATCTCCCGATCGCTCAGAAGCCCCCGCAGGTTTTCGAGAGCGTTCGGGGACGGCCGAACGCGTTCGAGAACGGCATACATCTCGTCCACCCATGCTTCGGGGATGCCGAACATCTGCCGAAACGCCTTCGCCTGCTCCGGCGGCATGTCCGCCATCACTCCCAGCGACAAGAAGTCCTCGTCGTCCCAGAATTCGTCGATCATCTCTTCCCACGATTCGGCGAGCGTGTCGTCCATCGTGACTGTGACTCGCCGCGGCCCATCGTCGAGCACGACGGACACGTCGCCTTCCCAAACCTCGATTCCGATTCGACCGGCGTCGTGAAAGACCGACCACAGCACGGCCGCATCCAGCAGCGACGCGGGATGGGCCTTCGGCGAATGATGCTTTGCCCACACGCTCGCGAGCAGGTCGATCTGCACCCGCGGAGGCACGGTGCTGAATAACGGAATCTGCGTCAGGAATCCGTAGGGTACTTCATCGAACAATTCGACGTACTCGTCCGTCTCGAGGTCCGTGATGAGGTCGTAGTAGCAGAGGCGAAATGCCACGTACACGAGATCGCACTGCGGTAACTTCGGCTCGTCGCCGTATCCAGCGGTCAGCATGGCAACCTCCGCCGCTGCGCCCTACCGTTACGGCTCGCTTCGGGTGGGAATGTCGGCCGAGACGACCTCGAGCTGGAACGAGTTCCCCTTCGGAACGACCCGGCTCTGAACGATCTGCCGGCGATCGTCGGGAAACTTCTTCGACTTTCGCTCGACGAGCGTCAGGATGTCTTTGCGAATGTTGGCGGCGTCGGCTTCGGGAACTCGATTGTACCGCTGGAAATCCGCCATGTACTGGTCGAGCATCCGCATTCGCGCGATCGGCGAGGCACAGGCCATGTTCCACGCGTTCGAAGCGACGGCCAGCCGACTCTGCCGCTCGGCCAAGTCGCCGACACCGATGAAATCGCCGGCCCATTCGAGCAGTATCGCCGACAGCCGTCGCGTCTCCGGCGGATGTGCAGGACGGGCCGTGACCTTCGTTGATTTCTTCCTCCGAGCCATACTCTGCTCACCTCCGGTCGTCTGTCGCACGGGCACCCGATCCGCCGGAATGTACGGGATCGGTCGTTCTCGAAAACCATCTCCTGCACAGCCTTGGGAGCAAGCCGTGCGTCCATCGGAATTTCGTCGCTCGTCAACTTCCAGACCAAGGGTTCAACGTCGATGCAACTCAGGAACTCCCAATTCAGATCGAGTTGAAGAATCCGCAGCATCGTCCGCATCGCCTGCCGACTTCGTACCTTCTCGTTCGATGGCTCGTCGAATCGTACAACGGAAAGTCCGAACTGTCATCCGCCCGCGCCAATCCGGGCAAGCGTCGCTGCGGTGCACGCGAGCGGACGCAGAAGCCGCACTCGCGGCCCTGTGCCAGCCGCTGCCGCGATTCCTTCAGTGACCGTGGCCTTGCAGTCGCCCGCGCTACTCGATTGCGTCAGCGGCTCTCTGAGGGCAGTCCACGGCGAAATGTCCCCCATTCGGGGGACGTCAACGCATTTCCATGTTGCCGGAAAGCCGGCGACGGTCGACATCCAGGTCTTGTGTGACCTGCGTAACGGTTGCGCAGCCGAGGTCGCACGAAAGATCGACCGGTGATGGTTCAGCGGGAAGAGCGGCGTTCATC
>JBBDNU010000074.1:0-31005 GCA_040877365.1 Planctomycetales bacterium | reverse complement strand
TCGACGCCTGCGGACAGCCCCGACCACAATTCTCAACCTGATTCGCGGAGAGCCCTTTTTCAACGCCCTTCTATGCTGTGAAACCCCTGCGGGGTTTTCCGCGTCGGGACCTTCGGCTATGTTGTGATGACCTTCGGGGTTTGAATCTTTCGGTCAACTGCGGTGTTCACTGCTTGTTCATCACTTTGAATTGATGCCTTTGAGCGATTTCGTGATTCCAATTCGCCTTCAACTGCATCTTGCACGCTGAAATCGAAGCTCGAAACTTCCGACATCCGAAAGATTCACAAACTCTCAGCCGTCGCGGAAAGAACCGAGCTGCACCAATTCCGGCTCCGGCTGGGCCGGCAGCGGGGCGGTGTGGGTTTCGGGGTCGACGAGGGCGGGGGCCGACGTGCGGGAGTGGTCGAGGCCGGCGTAGACGCCGAAGTCGTTGAAGAAGAACTTCTTCGCGAGGCGGTAGGCCCAGCTCTGTTCCGGAATCTCGCCGCCCGGATTGTATTGCGACGTGCGGACGCTCATCGCCTCCAGCTCGGCGACCGCGGAACGGCGGACGGTGCCGTCCTTCGCGCCGTGCTTCTCCACGAGCGCCTTGAGCAGGTCGGGGCGCTCCAGGACGATGCAGCCCCGCGTCGTCCGCTGGGCGAGCGTGCGGAAGTCGCGGAGGAAGGGGCTGTTGAACTTCTCCAGCAGCGACTTCGATTCGTCGTGGATGTCGTCGGTGACGAACTGGATCACGGGGCACGGCTCGATGCCCCCCCACGGGTTGATGTGGTTCGTGATGCCGTTCGCCGCCGGGCAGAGCGCTTTCCCTTCGCCGTCGAAATAGGCGTCGATGATCGCGATCGGCTTCCTGGCCCGCATCTCGACGACGAACCTGCGGGCGCGCGATTGTTGCTCGGGGGTGAGGCACAGGTCCTGGCAGGCGTCCGGGCCCATCGGCCGGTAGACGTGGAACCAGGTGTAGAACACCCCCATCTCGATCAGCCGGTCGACCCACTTTTCGGTGAGCAGGTCGTCGATGTTCGTCCGGCACAGGCTGGTGCACACGCCGGTGAGCAGCTTGTGCTTGAGGCAGTTCTCGATCCCCTGCATCGTCTTGTCGAGCACGCCGGGGCGGCCGCGGCGCTCGTCGCTGACGATCTGCGTTCCCTCCACGCTCACCAGCGGCGTGACGTTTCCCAGTTCCCGCAACCGGCGGGCGACCTCGTCGGTGATGAAGTGCCCGTTCGTGAACACCTGGAAGTAGCAGTCGGGATGCGCGGCGAAGATGTCCAAGAGCTTCGGGTGCATGAACGGCTCGCCGCCGACGATGCCGAAGAAGTAGTTCCCCTGCGCGTTGCACTCGCGGATCAGCTTCGACATCGCCTCGAGAGAGATCGTCTGCTGTTTGGCGGCGACGTCGACCCAACACCCCTGGCAGCGAAGGTTGCAGCTATTGATGACCGACACATAAAGAAACGGCGGGAAGACGATCCCCTTCTTGAGCCGCCGCTTGTGCCGCTGCACGGCGCGGGCCCCCTTGAAGCCGAAGTTCCAGGCGAGCTTCCACACGAGCCGCTTGTCGGTTTCGAGGAGCACGCGCTTGGCGAGGCGGAGGTACATGAGCGGGAGTCGGGGCTTGTGAATCGATGGTCGCCGACGTAGCGGTTGTGTTGGTCAAGGCACTCGACCGATGGCACGGAGGCTCGAAGCTGGCTCGGAAGCCACGGGGGGCATCATACCGTCAGGAGTTGGTGGAGGCGATCTCGGCGTACGTTCCGCCGCAATGGATCAGTCGATTTCGGAGCCGCACTCCGGCGAACGCCCTGACGGAGCAGACCGTCGCCGCGGCCCGAAACAAACCCGCCGCCGGCCTCGCCAGACACAAGAGTCCCCACCCCATCCCCCGATCTGCAACCGGATCGCCTCCCGCTTCACGGCGCCGCCGGCGGCGACAGCAGCGATCCCTCCTTCTCGATGTGCCGCTGCCAGCGGATCGCCGCCGCCCGCCGTTGGGCCGCGGGATTGTGCGGCAGGTACTCGAGCGTGCGGCCGGTGAAGTTGCGAATATGGAAGATCGCCAGTTGCCGCACGGCCAGCTCTTCGTGGTCCAGCCAGCCCACCAATTCCGCGGAGCGGGCGGGATCGTGCGCGTCCTGCACGCCATAGCCCCACAGCAGGCGATACACGGCCTCCACCGTCTCGGGCGGGAACAGGCGCTCGAGATCCTCCCGCAGCAGCGCTCCTTGCTTCGGGTTCTGGCCGAGCCACGTCCGCAGGCCGACGATCGCCGCCTGCCGCGATTCGTCGTGCGGCGCGCGGGCCAGGGCGTGGGCCAGCTCTGCGTGCTTCCCCGCCAGCGCCAGACACTTCACCGCCAGTTCCGAGACCAGCGGCTCGGGAGTGCTCACGATCGGCGCCAGGCTCGGCCCCAGCGCCTCGCCCTCCTCGAATTCCTTCTCGAACAGCCGCCGCGCCCGCTGCACGAGCGGCGACACGCGCGCCGCCTGCGGATCGAGCCACGCCGGCAGCGCGCCGAGCGACTCGGGCGCCGGCAGCGGGCGGGGCGTGCCGGCGACCCCGCGGTTCTCCGGGCCGAGTGGCAGCCATTGCCCTTCCGACAGATCGACCGTCCGCTCCCGGCCGGATCCATCCGCGAAGCGGACCGCGCCGGACACGGCGTAGATCGCTCCGCCGTAGCCGTCGCGCCCCGGGTCCTGCTCGAACCCGGTCGGCTGGCGGGGCACGATCTCGATCCCGCACCGCGACCCGGGGGAACCGAGAGCGACGCTCCACGTTTCGCCGCGGACGACGATCGCGGCGACCAGCGGCCGCGGCGCCGCCGCGGGCGGAGGGGCCGCGGGATCGTCGGCGACTTGCAGATGCTCGACGAGCAGCGCGCCGCGTTCGATCTCGAGGGCGAAGTCGGAGCCCTCCGGCGGAGCGGTGTAGCGGATTCCCGTGCCGCCGAACAGCTTCACACGGGCCCGTCCGCCCCCCACGAGGAATTCCGCCTCGAACGGCTCGGGGCAGGCCAGCCATTCCCCGGCCTGCACCACCGCCTCCCGCGGCAGCGGGAACCATTCGCTCGTCGCGTCCTGATAGCGAAGGACGACCCCGGCCGACGATTCATACTTCAGCGGCGGCGCGACGACTTCCGGCGGCTGCGGCTCCTCCGGGACCGCGGCGGGGGGGGCGACCGCGATCGGCGGCTCCACGTTCTGGGGCGGGACCGGCGGCTCGACGGCGGCTGGCACCGGCCCGCCGTTGCGGCGGGGAACTTCGGCGACCGCCGGCGGCCCGTCGATCGGAAGCGGTCTCGGTTGCGGGACCGCCTCGACTTCGGCGGGGGGAGCGGGGAGCTGCTGCTCGCCATTCTGCGCCACGTCGCCGACGGGTCGCGCCGCCGGTTCGTCCGCTCGAAAGACGTTGAAGAACGCCGGATCCATCCAGATCAACGCGCCCCACACGACGGCGATCGCGGCGACGATCCCCAGCGGCAGCGCGCGGCGCCAGATCGGCGTGGGGCGGAGGTAATCGGGAATCGTCTGCGAAAACGCCTCCCGCCGCTCCCCAGCCGGGACCGGTGCTGCCGCGGCCGTCATGGCGGCGGCCGCTCCCTCTGCCTCCGGCGCCCGGCGGCTGACCGGGCCGAGCGCGTACATCCGCTCGCGGGTCCGCGGCGGGATCTCGGCCGGCTCGCCCAGCACGAGCGTGAGGATCTGATGCGCGGCGGCGACCTCCGCCAGGTTCACGTCCGATTCGAGGCAGATCCGCTCGACGTCGGCGACGGCGTCCGGCGAGAGGGTGTTGTCGAGGTACTCGGCGATCGTGTTCGCGTCGGGGGAGGCGTTCGGCCCTTCGACGTCCGGCGCGCCGAGCCGGCGGCGGCGCATCACCTCGCGGATGCGGTCCACCAGGCCGGCCGCGAAGCTGCTTTCGGCGAGCTTCGATCCGATCTCGCGGGCCTGGTTCGGTTCGAGCATGTCGTCGAGATAGGCCAGCAGGGTCCGCAGGGTGAGTCGCACGGTCTCGCCTCCGTTGATCGCGTTCGCACGCTGTTCTTGGGGAGATTTCCGCCCCCAATGACAATAGTGGGCGCATCGCCGGAATTCCGTGCAAGAAATGCGGAACGACTTTCGAATCGACCGGATCTTGCGGGACGCTCGGCGACTTCTCGAACCGCAGAGAGCGCCGAGTCGGCGGCGAGGAAGTCGATCGGGCGAACGCGGGACCATTTCCACCACGGATTTCACGGATGGGCACGGATTTCATTCTTCATCAGTGCCCATCCGTGAAATCCGTGGTCGAAACTTGCTTCGGTTCCGGCTCTGCCGCGCTGGGCCTTTCGCGATGTTCGCGGTTCTTCGAAACTCAGGCAGTGCCTGGCAGGTCGAGCTGCGTGTCGAGGATTTTCTGCGACTGCTGGCGCCGCTCGGCGAGCAGCTTCTCCTTCAGTTCCGGCCGCTTGAGCGCCAGGATGCTCACCGCGAGCAGCGCCGCGTTGACCGCGCCCGCCTTGCCGATCGCCAGCGTGCCGACTGGAATGCCGCGCGGCATCTGCACGGTTGACAGCAGCGAGTCGAGCCCGTCGAGGGCCCAGCCTTTCATCGGCACGCCGAGCACGGGGAGCACCGTGTGCGCGGCGACGACGCCGGCCAGATGCGCCGCGCCCCCCGCCGCCGCGATGAACACCTCGACGCCCGACGCTTCGGAGCGGCGGACGAACTCGACGGTCTCCTCCGGCGTGCGATGGGCGGAGAGCACGCGGCACTCGCAGCGCACGCCGAAGCCGCCGAGCGTCTCGCAGGTGTGCCGCATCGTCTCCCAGTCGGACGCGCTCCCCATCAGCACGGCCACCAGCGTCTGCGTATCGTCGCTCATGATCTCAAGTCCTCCGTTCGATTCGGATTTCCCAGACTCGTGGCCCACTCATCCGTTTCGTCCGCTCCGGCGGTGAACGCCACCTTGCCGGGCGCCGTCGCGCACGGTTCCGCCAGCTTCCGCAAGAGGGCGCGGCGGAACGCTTCGACCCCCGCCCACCCCAGCGCCACGTACAGCCCGAACTCGACCACGAACCGCAGGAACGATTCCCCCGCCCGCAGGAACAGCGCCAGGCACGGCTGACGTTCGATGATCGCCCACCACGCCCGCGCGCTCTGCTCGAGGCCGTCGAGGAGGAACCGCGTGGAGTCGGCGGCGAGGGTGACGAACAGGACCACCCAGGCGGCCATGCAGGCGAGCGTCAGGCCGCGCAACAGCCGATCCGCGATGCGCCGGAGAACCATTCCTGCTCCTTGCCGATGCCGCCACGGTAACGATCCCCGCCGCGGCGGTAAAGCGTTCCCCGCGCGTCATTCCCGCGCAGGCGGGAACCGCGCTGGATGCCCGCCTTCGCGGGCATGACGGCGCGCGTCGTTCCCGCGCAGGCGGGGACCCCGCCTCGTCACCCGCCCGCTGGATGCCCGCCTTCGCGGGCATGACGGGAGGGCTGGAGCGAAACGAATTCCAGTCTTGCGAAAAAAGGACGACAGCCTGAAGGCTGGACTCCAACGCCTGAAGGCCTTTGGCCAGCTCAATCGATCCCAGTCCCTTCGCGGCGGCGGCGGGCGAGGGCGGCGGCGGTGTGGATCGCGGCGATCATGCCGTCGCCCCGCGCCTGCCCCGTCCAGGCGATGTCGAACGCGGTGCCGTGGCTGGGGCTGGTGCGGACGATCGGCAGCCCGAGCGTGACGTTCACCGCCCGGTCGAGGGCGACGAGCTTGAGCGCGATGTGCCCCTGGTCGTGATACATCGCGACCACGCCGTCGAACTCGCCGGCCACCGCGCGGCGCAACAGCGTGTCGGCGGGGAACGGCCCCCGCGCGTCGATCCCCGCCTGTTGCGCGTCGGCGACGGCCGGGGCGATGGTCCGCCCCTCTTCGTCGCCGAACAGCCCTTCCTCTCCCGCGTGCGGATTCAGAGCGCAGACGCCGATCCGCGGCGCGCCGCAGCCGATCTCTTTCAGGAACCGCTGCACGAGCCCGATCGTCTCCCGTACCCCCTCGCGGGTGAGCAGCCCCGGCACGCTGGCGAGCGAGGTGTGCAGCGTGACGTGCGCCACGCCCAGTCCACGGTCAGTGGACAGTGGACAGTGGTCAGTGGACCGAGAAGTCGACGACGAACTTGGCTGTCCACTGTCCACTGTCCACTGTCCACTCATCGGCACGTACAGCATCATCGCGAAATCCGCGCAGCCGCACGTCTCCGCCAGGATCTCCGTGTGCCCCGGATAGTCGAGCCCCGCGAGGTGCAGCGCCTTCTTGCTCAACGGGGCCGTGACGATCCCCTCGATGCGCCCTTCGAGCGCGGCGTGCGCCGCCGCGGTCAACCACTCGTACGCCGCGCGTCCGGCGCGGGGATCGTTCTTCCCCGGGGGGACGTCTCCGGCGTCGCTGCCGGCGGGGGCCCAGCAGGAGAGCACCCCGTCGCCATGCACGACCGCCTCGGGGCGTGCGACCGGCACGACGTGCAACCGGCTCCCCACGAGCTCGAGCGCCCGCTTGAGCACCGCCGGATGCCCGACGACGACCGGCCGGCAGATCGCGCGGACGCGCGGATCCGCGCACGCCCGGGCCGTCACTTCCGGCCCGATGCCCGCCACGTCCCCCAGAGTGATCGCCAGAATCGGCTGCGGCATGGATCGCGCGGCTCAGGACCGCCGAGAAATGAGTTGATCGGCAACGAATGGCGGGTGGCACGCCCTGACGCTCTGGGAAGGGCGTGTTGGTTGCCGGCCACGCCCTTCGCGGACTCAGGGCGTGCCACCCGCAGTCCTTTCAGTGGATGCTGCGAGAATCCTACGCGCCGTGGTCGAACGTCGCGCACTCGGAAAAGGGGGTCCCCCGACGGTCCTTGTCGGACAGCAGCGGCGCGCCGGCGAGGGGCCAATCGATGGCGAGTCGCGGATCGTTCCAGCGGAGCGTCCGCTCGTGCTCGGGGAAATAGAAGTCGGTACACTTGTAGAGAAAGTCGGCCGTCTCGCTCAGCACGTAAAACCCGTGGGCGAAGCCGGGGGGGACGTAAAGCTGGCGGCGGTTCTCCTCCGACAGCGTCACGCCGGACCAGCGGCCGAAGCTGGGCGAATGCCGCCGCAGATCGACCACGACGTCGAACACCTCCCCCTGCACGACCTGCACCAGCTTTCCCTGCGGGTGCTCGATCTGGTAGTGCAGCCCGCGGAGCGTCCCGCGGATGGAGCGGGAGAAATTGTCCTGGACGAAGTCGAGCCCGATCCCCGCTTCGCGATACCGCTGCCGCTCATAGGTGATCTGGAACGAGCCCCGCGCGTCGCGATACACGTCGGGATCGACGATCATCAGACCGTGCAGCTCTGCATCGTGCACGCGCATCGAACTGGTCCCGCGGGCGAGCGCCGTAAAACCGGAGGGGGGCGAATTCACCTCCCATTCGACTCTCAGCATATCCGAGGGGAGGCGGTGCGAACAGGCCTCCCTGCCGCCGCTTCATGGAAGCCGCGGCACGAGGCGGTGCGGGCCGTTCGGCGTTTTCCCCATTGTCACGAAATCGGCCGTTCGACAGGCTGGATGTTATTCGGGCCTTTGCGGCGACCCCCGTTTTCCGACACGGGTTCTTGCCAAAGCAGGGGCCTCGCGCGTATCGTATAAGGACAGACGAATCGACGCTTGGCGTCGCCGCCCATCGATTTCCCCTTCTGCTTCACCGTTCCCACGGAGAGCCCCCGCATGGCCTCGATCCGACGGACCGCTTTCCATCGGCGGGCCCTGCCGCTGCTGACGGTTGTTCTCGCGGCGGCCTTCTTCGCTGCTCCTCTCGGGGCGCAAGAGAAGAAGGGCGGCGAACGTCCCGCGAAATCCGCCGGGTCGTTGGCCGTGGCCAATGCCCCGTCGACATCGGCCGATGCGGCGCCGCCGCCCGTTGCCGCGCCCGCCGGGGCGGCGGCGGTTTTCACCAAGGCCGTTCCCGAGTCGCTGGAAGACCTCCGCGCGATCGAGCGCCAGGTCACCGCGCTCTCCGAGGACTTGATTCGCGCGACCGTGGGGGTGCGGATCGGCCGCGCCCAGGGGAGCGGGGTGATCGTCAGCGACGACGGCTACGTCCTCACCGCGGCGCACGTGGCCGGCTCTCCCGGGCGGGAGGTCGAGTTCATCCTGCACGACGGCCGCAAGGTCCGGGGAAAAACGCTGGGCCTGCACCGCGGGCTGGACGCGGGCCTGATGCAGATCACCACCGAAGGAAAATGGACCGTCGCCGAGATGGGCGACATGGACGAGATCCGCGTCGGCGACTGGTGCGTCGCGACGGGGCATCCGGGGGGCTATCACGACGGCCGGGCGCCGGTCGTCCGCCTGGGGCGGGTCGTGCTCAAGCGCGACAGCGTGATCCAGTCGGACTGCGCGCTGGTCGGCGGAGACTCCGGCGGCCCGCTGTTCGACATGCAGGGGCGGGTGATCGGCATTCACAGCCGCATCGGCCCGTCGATCGTCTGGAACTTCCACGTGCCGATCTCCGCCTATGAGGAGGGCTGGGAGCGGATGGTCGCCTCGGAGGTGTTCGGCGGCCGGCCGTCGCGGGGGAGCGCGGTCATGGGGGTCAACGGTGACGACCATGCCGAGGGGGCCGAAGTCACCGGCGTGTCGGAAGGCTTTCCCGCCGAGGAAGCCGGCCTGCGGGTGGGCGACGTCATCACGAAAATCGAAGGGAAATCGTTCAAGGGCTTCGACGGCCTGGCCCAACTGGTCCTCGAGCAGGAGCCGGGCGACGTCGTCGAGGTCGAATTTCTCCGCGACGGCAAGCGGACGACCGTGAAGGTCACGCTTGCCGCCCGCGAATGAGGCCGGCCAAAGGGGAGGCCCCGGCCGCCGGAGCATCCGTCAGGAAGAATGGATCGCGCCCATCGGGAATGAAGTTCAAGGAGTGTGGCGATGCAGCATGACTCACCGACGCGCGGGACCGCGCGACGCGATATTCTCCGTGGGCTGGCGGCCTGGACGGCGGCCGCCCTGCTGTTCGGAGCGGCCGGCGCCGCCGCGAACGCCCAGTCGCTGTCCGAACGGCGGCTGCGGAATGGGGCCTCGGTCCGCGAGGCGTTTCGTTCCGTCGTCGCCGAGCCGAGCCGCTGGACCGTCCGCGTCCTCGCCGACAAGAAGCCGATCGCCTTCGGGCTGATCGTCGACAAGGAGGGCTACGTGCTCACCAAAGCCAGCGAGCTGAACGGCGGGCTGGCCTGCGAGTTGAAGGGGGGGAAAACCGCCGCCGCCGAGATCGTCGGGATTCATCCCGAGACCGACCTCGCCTTGCTGAAGATCGCGGCGAAGGCCATCGAGGATCTTCCCGCGGCGGCGTGGCGGCAGGCGGGCGATCCGCCGGTCGGCGGTTGGGTCGTCACGCCCGGCCTCGACGAGCTCCCCGTCTCGGTGGGGGTCGTCAGCGTGGCGCGCCGCGAAATCAAGCGCCAGTCGGGCGTGCTGGGGGTCACCATCGCCGACGAGGAGGACGGCGCGAAGATCACGCGGATCTTCTCGAACAGCGGCGCGGAGCGGGCGGGATTGAAAGTCGGCGACATCGTGACCGCCATCGACGGCACCGCGGTCAAGAGCAGCGAAGCGCTCACCGGACTGGTCCGCACGCAACTTCCCGGTCAGACGCTGCGGGTCACCGTCCGCCGCGGCGAGAAGGCCGAACAGTTCCGCGTGACTCTCGGCGACGCGATGGACGCCTTCTTCGAGCGCGGGTCGCTCCAGAACCGCATGGGGGGCGACTTGAGCACGCGGCGATACGGCTTCCCCGTCGCCCTGCAGCACGACACCTATCTCAAGCCGACGGAATGCGGCGGGCCGGTGGTCGATCTCGAAGGCCGCGTGGTGGGGCTGAACATCGCCCGCGCGGGGCGCACCGAGAGCTACGCCATCCCGGCGAGCGAGATTCTGCCGCTGCTGGCGGATCTCAAAGCGGGCAAGTACGCGCCAAAGGATCTCGAGCCGCCGCCGACCGCGGTCATCGGCCCCCCGGCGCCCGAGCCGGGCAACAAATGAAGCCGGCCCTGCGCGATCCGGGCTAATCGGCGGGCTGCGGCCGCAGGTCGATCCGGCCCGCGCGCCCCGGCACTTCGACCTCCAGCGTCGAATATTCCCACTTGCCGGCGACCTTCGTCGCCACCGCGTGGATCGTCCCATTCCCCTTCGGCCCCGAAATCGGAATGGCCAGGTCTGCGTTTCCGGTCGCGTCGCTGACGTTGATGTTGCCGGAGACCAGGAACCCCTCCTCGATCGGCTCGCCGAGCGCCGCCTGGACTTCCTCGTTCGCCTTCGCCCGCGCGATCGCCTCGGTGTACACGTCGGAGGACTTGATCGCCCCGAACACGCCGAACACGAGGAGCGCGATCCCTCCGCCGCACACGACGACCGGCGTCAGGCAGCCGACGGGAACGACCCACTTCCAATTGCGACTCCACCAGTTGCGCTGCGGGGGCTGGTCCATGGCATCTCCTCCGGGAATGATCGGCCGCAGCGGCGCAAGCGACTGCGGCGGGCCGAGCAAAAGAAAGATCGGCTACATCAATAGCCGACGAAAGCCCTCTTGTTTGAAATTCCTTATCTTAGCCGCTGGACATCCCCCTCGGAAGATCTTCGTTCCTGCGAGACCCGGGCAAAGGCGGAATCAAACGACCGCGTCCAGCTCCTCCTGCAATCGGCACCAGGCGTCTTCCGTCTCGGTCAGCCGGGCGGCGATCGCGGTGAACTCGTTGTGCAACCGCAGCGCTTCCGCCGCGTCGGCCGTCGCCAGCAGTCGCGCGTTCAGCTCCCGCTTCTGCTCGTCCAGCCGGGCGATCGTGCGTTCGATGTTCTGCATCTCCTTGCGGAGCTCGCGCTCGGTCTTGCGCGACGCCTTGGAGGCGGCCTTCGGCGAAGGACCGGCGGCGGGGGGGCGCTTGGCGCGGCGGGCCGCTTCCTCGCGCTCCCCCTCCTCGATCTCGCGATTGACCGCGTACAGATACGCTTCGTATCCGCCGCGGTAGTCGGTCACGCGCTCGTCGCGGACTTCGATCACCCCCGTGGCGACGCGGCGCATGAAGTGCCGGTCGTGACTGGTGAAGATCACGGTCCCCTGGTACTGCTCGAGGGCCTCGGCGAGCGCCTCGACGGTGTCGACGTCGAGGTGGTTGCCCGGCTCGTCGAGCACGAGCACGTTGTGCTGGCTGAGCAGCAGCCCGGTCATGCACAGCCGGGCCCGCTCGCCGCCGGAGAGCACGCCGATCCGCTTCTTCACCGCCGCGCCGCCGAACAGCATCGCCCCGGCCATGTCGAGAATCTGCTGGGCCTTGGTCCCCGGGGCGGACTGGTCTTCGAGGTATTCGAGGACCGTCAGCTTCTCGGGGAGGCTCGTGTAGACGTGCTGGGCGTAGGCGCCGATGTCGCACCCGTAGCCCCAGCGGACGTTCCCGGCGAGCGGCGCGAGCGAATCGACCACCGTGCGGAGGAAGGTCGTCTTTCCCTGGCCGTTGTCGCCGACGATCGCCGCCCGCGAGCCGTGGTCGATCTCGAGGTCGATGTCGCGGGCGACGACGTGCTCGGGATAGCCGATCGCCAGGTTCTGGCAGCGGAGCGCGGGGCCTTTCCGCGGCTCGACCTGCGGCGGACGGATCTTCGGGGCCGGCTCGTCGCCGAAGACCTCCACCGTCTCCAGCCGCTCGAGCTGCTTGCTCTTCGACTTGGCCCGCGTGGCGGTGCTGGCCCGCGCCCGGTTGCGGGCGATGAAGTCTTCGAGCTGCCGCTTCTTGGCGAGCATCGTGGCGTTGACCCGCTCGTCATGCTCGCGGCGTTCGCGCTGATGCTCGAGGAAGGCGTCGATCTTGCCGGGGAACATCGTGAGCTTCCCCCGCGACAGATCGAGCGTGTGGTCGCACGTCGCTCCGAGGAAGGCCCGGTCGTGCGACACGATCAGGCACGCCTCGGGAAAGTTCCGCAGGAAGTGCTCCAGCAGGATCTGCGTCCGCAGATCGAGGAAGTTCGTCGGCTCGTCGAGCAGCAGCAGGTTCGGCTCGTGCAGCAGCAGCGCGGCCAGCTTGAGCCGCGTCTGCCAGCCGCCGGATAGCTGGGCGATCGGCCCGTCGAGGTACGCCCCTTTGATCTCGAACTGCCCGGCGACCTCGCCGCACTTCCAGTCGGGCTGGCCGCTGTCGCGCATCAGGAACTCGAGGGCCGTCTCGCCGGGCCGGAACGGGTCGTGCTGGCGGAGATAGCCGAGCCGCAGCTTGGGGTGCCGGACCACCTCGCCCCGGTCGAGCTCCTCTTCGCCGAGGAGCACGCGGAGCAGCGTGGATTTCCCCGCGCCGTTGCGGCCGACGAAGCCGACTTTGACGTCTTCGGTGAGGGTCGCCTCGGCCCCGTCGAGCAGCACCTGGCTGCCGTAGCTCTTGTGGGCGTTCTTGACTTGCAGCAACACGGCCATGGCGCGCGGGGATCTCCTGCGGGGTCGGAAACGTCGGGTCGAATATCGTAGGTCGCGGAGGGCGGCGGGGTAAAGGGGGCGATGGTTGGAAGTCGATGGAGCTGATGAGCCGAGCGGCTTGGCCCCTCGGTGTCGACGCGGTCGCCGCAAGAGCATTGCAGCGCAAGCAAGTCGCGCGCGGCCTCGTTGCAGGCCGTCTTCAGCCGGTCCGGCGATTCTCCCTCGCTCGCGCATCGGGCGAGGATGGGAGCTCCGACCTCGAGCTTTCGCCGTGCAGGAACTGGTCGATCCGCTCGGCCAGTCCGTCCGACAGACACGGTTCGAGCCGGTCCGCCTCCCGCGTCAGCTCCTCTTCGGGAAGCGCGAGCACCTGCTCGAGGAACCGGCGGACGAGCTGCTGCCGGCGGATCGCCCGGCGGGCGAGCTCCCGTCCCGCCGCCGTCAGGCAGACGCCCTGGTACGGGAGGTAGTCGAGCAGCCCGTCCTCGGCGAGCTTTTGCAGCATGACCGAGGCGGTGCTGTTGGCGATCCCGAGCCGACGCGCGAGCCGACCCGTGGCGACGCGGGCGCCCGCTGCTCCCGAGAGTTCATGGACGGCTAGCACATATCCGGCGGCGATGCGGGCCACGCGTCACTCCTTGTCCGCGGGCTCGGGGGGAATGTCGCGGCCGTGCGGGTCGCGGCGCGGCCGGTGCAGCTCGGTTTCGAGTTCGCGGCGCAGTTCCGGATCGAGATAGTGTTCGACGCGGTGCGCGGTCTCATGGAGGTGGTCGTCCGGCACGGGGATGTGCTTCTGCATGAACGACTCCCACAGGCGGTGCGAGCGGACGAGCCCGCGGGCCGCGTGCCGCCCGCGCTCCGTGAGGCGATGTCCCCCGCCGTCTCGCTCGATCAATCCCCGCCACCGCAGGCGGAGCGTCGCGAGCCGCGCCACCAGCGGGTTGATGCCCGACATCGTCACGGGAGGCGCGGCCCCCTCCGCGCCGGCCGGGGCGAACTCTTCCACCCGGTACAACCAGCCCAGCAGGTCGTCCCCGGCGATCCGCAGGCCGACGCGGAGACCATCTGCGGCGCGGTTCAACAATCCCTGCCGCGGGCCGAGTAGGAGCGCTAGGAGGAACAGCCCGCCTCCCGCGGCGGCCATCATTCCCGCCGTGCTCGCGCTGCCGACCGCCGGCAGACCGAGCCGCGGCAAGAGGATTCCCGGCAGCACGATCGCCGCGACGTGCCCCAGCACCGCGGTCGCCGCCGCGATCGCGAGACTGAGTCCGATCATCCAACCGAGGCGGTTCGTGAGGAGATAGGCCGTGGCGGGAGGGACGATCAGCATCGCGATCACGAGGATGCTCCCCACGCTGCGGAAGGCGGCGACGATCGTCACGGCGGTGACGGCCATCAGGGCGTAGTTCATGGCGCGGGCGTTGATCCCCAGCGTCGTCGCGAGGCCGGGATCGAAGGCGCTCAGCCGCAGCTCCTTGTAGAACAGCAATACGAGGACGGAATTGGCGAGGAGCATCCCCCCGTTGGCGAGGGCGGCCCGCGGGATCGCCCAGCCGTTCCAGCTCCACGTGTCGAGCGTGACGCTGACGATCTCGCCCAGGAGCACGCACTGCAGGTCGATGTGGACCCCTTCCGCGGCGGCCCGGATGAGCACGATCCCCAGCGCGAACAGCGTGGTGAACACGACCCCGAGGGCGGCGCTCGCTTCGACGCGGCCCAGGTTCCGGACCCACTCGGTGAGGACGGCCGTCAGAACGCCGACGAGGACCGCCCCGGCGAACGCCGCCCCGGCGACGAGCGCGACGTAGCTCGCATCACCCAGGCCCAGGAGTGTCTTGATCCAGTTCGCCGCCAGCACCGCGAGGACGATGCCCAGCAGGGCGGAATGACTCAGCGCGTCTCCCATCAGGCTCTGCCGGCGGAGCACGAGATAGTTCCCCGGCAGAGCGCAGGCCATCGCCGCGAGGGCCGCGGTGGCCACGATCCACGCGTCGCTGGCGTTCCAGTCGGAGAGGAGTTCACGAACTTCGGCGAACATGTCTGGTCGCAGTCAAGGAAGATTTCGACGCAAGGCGCGAAGACGCAAGTCTTTCAACCGCAGAGAGCGCCGAGGGCGCGGAGAAGGAACTGACGAGGCGGACGCGAGCCAATCAAAATCATTCCACCACGGATGGGCAGCCCCCTCACCCTGACCCTCTCCCCCGCAAAGCCGGGAGAGAGGGGATTTCCTCAGCGACTCGCGGAGGAGAGTTCGATCACGTGCGGGCTGGGCGGGACTTCCGCGAGTTGCGGTCGGCGCTCGGCCAGCAGTCGTTCCAGTTCGCTGATGATCTCCGGTCCCAGCACGTGCTCGATGCGGTCGGCGTCGCGATCGACGTGGCTGGGGGCGATGTCGGCATACTGAATCAGATACAGCTCCCACAGGCGGTGATTGCGGACGGCCCGCGCCGCGGCGGTCGCTCCCGCCTCGGTGAGCCGCCAGCGGCCGTCCGGCCCGCTCGTCGTCAGCCGCTCGCGCTCGGCCGCCGCGAGGCCCCGCTCCAGTTGCCGCCGCGACCAATCCCGCAGCTCGACGATGCGCTCGATCGGCAACGGCGTTTGCACCAGCGCGGACGTATCGGCGTCGAGGGGCCCGCCGCGCTCCGCTTCGATCGCCTCGTAGCAGGCCCGCAGGATGTGGTCGCGAGCCACGCGGCGCCCGAGCCGGCGGTGCTCGAGCAGCCGCCAGGCCAATCCGCGGCGCGTGCCCCACAGCAGGCTGATCGCGAACAGGACCGAGCCGGCGAGCACGATCGTCGCCCCGGCGGAGAGCTTCGGCACGAGGTGGCTCGCCAGCACGCCGCAGAACGCCCCCAGCCCGCCGAGCAGCGCCGCGATCGCCGCCATCTTGCGGATGTCGTCGGTCCAGAAGCGGGCGGCGGCGGCGGGCGCGATGAGCATCGCCACCATCAACAGCAGCCCCACGCTCTGCAAGCCGATCACCGCGACCGCCACGACCAGCCCCATCAGCGCGACGTCAAGCGGTCCCATCGGCCATCCCTGCGCCGCCCCGAACTCGGCGTCGAAGCAGAGCAGCGAGAACTCCTTGAACAGCGATCCGCACAGAACCAGCACGGCGAGCGCCGCCGCGGCGATGAGTTGGACGTCCGCGGCGACGATGCTGTGGACGGCCCCCAACGTGAAGTCCTCGATGGCCCCCATCCGGGCCGCCAAGCGTTCGGCGATCGAGAACAGCGCCACGCCGACGCCGTAGAACACGCCGAGCACGACCGCCAGCGTCGCGTCTTCCTTCAAGCGCGTGAAGCGGCGGATGAACGTCGCGCACAGCACTCCGGTCAAACCGGCGAGGGCCGCCCCGGTCAACAGCCCGGGCAGCCAGCGGCCGCTGCCGGCCGCGCGGACTTCCATCGCGAGGAAGGCGAGCGCCACGCCGGGGAGCGCGGCGTGACTCACGACGTCGCCGACGAGCGATCGCTTCCGCAGCAGCATGAACGTGCCGACGACTCCCGCCGAAACGCCGAGCGCGACCGTCCCCAGCAACGCCCAGCGCGTCGTGTAGTCGCGAAGCAGGAGGAAATCGACGAGCCGGTCGCTCACCGCCGTTCCTCCCCGGTGAGCGCCATCTTGTGTCCCACCTCGTCGAGCAGCGCCAGCTTTCCGCCGTACGTGAGCCGCAGGTTCTCGGTCGTGAACGCCTCCTCGACGGGACCGGTCGCGATCAGCCGCATGTTCAGCAGGACGACCTCGTTGAAATATTCCGTGACGGTCTGCAAGTCGTGGTGCACGACGATCGCGGTCTTTCCCGAGGCCCGCAGTTCGTGCAGCACGGCGACGATCGCCCGCTCGGTGGCGGCGTCGACCCCGGCGAACGGCTCGTCCATCAGATACAGGTCCGCGTCCTGCGCGAGGGCCCGCGCGAGGAACACCCGCTGCTGCTGGCCTCCGGAAAGCTGGCTGATCTGCCGCGCCCCGTAGTCCTGCATCCCGACCCGCTCGAGCGCCTGTCGGGCGAGGTTCTTGTAGCGCCGCGTGACGGGCCGGCACCAGCCGATCTTGCGGTACAGCCCCATCGCCACCACGTCGAGCGCGCTGACCGGGAAGTCCCAGTCGACCGAGCCGCGCTGCGGCACGTAGCCGACGCGGCCCCGCGCGCTCCGGTACGACTCGCCGAAGAACCGCACGGTGCCGGAGACCTTGGGGACAAGGTCGAGCAGGGCCTTGAGGAGGGTCGTCTTGCCGGAGCCGTTGGGACCGATCAGCGCGACGAGTTTTCCCGGGGGGGCGTCGTAGTCGATGTCCCACAGCACGGGGCGGCGCGCGTAGGCGACCGTCATGTCGTGGATCGACAGGGGGGCCGTGCGGGGGTGCTCGGGGACGGGGAAGGGGGCGGGAGGGGACATCGACAGAGGTCAGAGGTCAGAGGTCAGAGGTCAGAGGTCAGTTCCAGCCCGCGGGCGACGCCCCGCGGGATCGTCGTGGGGCAGGCTTTCCAGCCTGTCCTTGGCAGACAAGGATGTCTGCCCCACGGGGTTCACCGCGGCGCGAGCTTCCCTTGCATTCCGCGCGCGGGGGCGGTCCCTCCCAACGCGCGGGCGACCGTCGTCGCGTTGTGGTCGATCATGCCGATGTACGTCCCTTCGTACGTCCCCTCCGCTCCCATCGCGTCGGAGAAGAGTTCGCCCCCCAGCCGGACTTCCCAGCCTCCGGCGCGGCAGGCCTGACGCACGTGCTCGATGTTCTTGGGCGACACGCTGCTCTCGACGAAGATCGCCGGGACTTTCCGCTGGATGATGAAACCGACCAGCTCGTTCACGTCGGCCAGCCCCGCCTCGGCCTCGGTCGTGATCCCCTGCACCGCGTTCACCTCGATGCCGTAGGCCCGGCCGAGATAGCCGAAGGCGTCGTGAGACGTGACGAGCACCCGATGTTCCTCGGGGACCGAGGCGATCGCTTCTTTCACGTAGGCGTCGAGTTGGTCCAATTCGGCCCGGTAGTCGGCGGCGTTCCGGCGGTAGCGCTCGGCGTTGGGTGGATCGAACTCGGCGAGCGCCTCGGCGACGAAGCCGGCGCATTCGCTCCACAGTTTCACGTCCATCCAGACGTGCGGATCGTAGTGCCCGTCGAACTCCGGCGGCTCGCGGAGCTTCGACTCGTCGAGCTTCTCCGTGACCGCGTACACTGGCTTGCCGGTGCGGCCGAAGCGGGCGAACGTGTCTCCCATTCGGCCTTCCAGGTTCAGACCGGAATAGAAGATGACGTCGGCGTTGGTGAGGGCTTGCACGTCGTCGCGGGTCGGCTTGTGGACGTGCGGGTCGCTCCCCGGTCCCATCAGCGCGGCGACCGTCCCTTTCTCCCCCGCGACCTGCCGGGCGATGTCCGCGACCATGCCGGTCGTTGCCACGATCCGCATGGGGTATTCGCCGGAGAATGCGGCCGGCTTCGCGCCGCCGCGCTCCGACCCGTCGCCCCCGTTGCAGCCGGTCACGATCGCCGCTCCGGCGATGCAGACGAAAAGCGCGCATACCGACGGATGACGATTGCGGTGAGACATAAGTATCGCGCGGCCCTAAGGAAGTTTTCGGCGAATGGTGAATGTTGATTTTGAGCAATCAAAACATAGCCGATCCCGACGGACCGTGTCAAGCGGAGCGATCCGTTGGCGGCCCGGCCATCCCGCCGTGTGGCGCGACAACAGCGGTCGGCGAAGCCGTGCGTCCCCCGTCCAGTTTGCCTCGCCGTTGCGACGCGCCGTCGCCGGCGGGAACTCGCACGATCGCCCCCCTCCGCCTCCGACACGGCGGCGTCCAGGGCGCAGACTTCATCGGAGCGGGAATAACGAAGCAGGAGGCCGAACACGGATGCGAACTTCGACTCGACCGGGAATTCGAAGGCGGGTCGTCGGCTGCCTGATCGCCGCGGCCTTTTTCGCGTCGTCCGCCTCGGCCCAGGAGCTCGACAGCCGCGGCCGGTCCACCGCGATCGCGCTGAACTACTGCAAGGCGAGCTTTCACCGCATCCGCCGCTATCCCTCGAAGCGCGTGCTGATCGAGGAGCAGGAGAAGATCCTCAACAACCTGAACCTCAACGGCATTGCCGACGAGGCGGTCGTCAAGCTGTATGCGGACGTGCTCGAAGAGATCGGCCACGTCGAGATCGCCGAGCACGAGCGGCAAATCATGCGCGACAAGTTCCGCCGGGCGTTCGGCCAGCAGCTCGCGGGGAACCTGGCGTCGATGGGGCTGGAAGCGGCGAGCGGGCATTACCTGGGGGCGATCCGCGCGGGGGCCGCCTGCTGGTGGGACTATCGCAACATGGGCTGGAACCGCGACCTCGACATCTGGAAGATCGACCGCGAGCGGATGACGGCCGTCACCGAGAAGTCGTCGCGGTTCCTCGACACCTTCTGGAAGCTGGCCCGCGACAAGCACATCCCCGACCGCTGGCTGATCCGCGACGACGACCTGGATCGGCTGGAAGAGGCGGCCCGCGAGCGCGATCCGAAGGTCCGCCTCCGCGTGCTGGAGCGGATGCAGCCGTTCATGGAGTGCTACCCGCCCTACTGGTACTACCTCGCCCGCACGCAGCAGGAGCTGGGGCAGCTCTTCGCCGCCGCCGAGACCTACGACCGCCTCGCGGAGCTCGGCCACGGGCACTTCCGCAAGGACGAGCTGTTGTGCGGCGCGCTCGCCAACCGCGCGGTGATCCAGGAGTACCTGGGACAGCCCGCGGCCGTCGAGACCGCCCGCGAGGCGCTCGGCCATTCGACCGGGGTCTGGGAGGCGAACCTGATGTGCGCCCACGTTCTCGCCCGGCACGGCCACCATCAGGAAGCGGAGGACGCGATCCTCCGCAACCTCGACGTCGGCCTCGAACGCGAGCAGAGCGCCGCCCTTCTGATCGCCGTCTACCTGCACGCCGGCGACGCGCGGAAGCTCGCGCAGCGTCTCGAAAAGCCCGAGACGCTGCAAGCCCTGGCGATGCCGGCGCTGTTGCAGGCCGCCTCGAAGATCGGTCCCGACGGGATACCCGAAGCGGTGACGCGGCACCTCGCGGCGTCGCTGGCGGCGTGGCCCGACCTGCGGTTCGGCCCGGACGACTTCGTCGTGCAGGCGTCGCCGGCGTGGCAGATCGGCTCGGCGACCGTTTCGATGACGATTGGCGAGCGGACCTTCACTCGCCCGCAGGTGCAGGTAGCGGACGGGCAGCTCGAGACGCGGTTCGCCAATGTGCTCGACTGGGGGAGCCCGCTCGCCAACTCCACGGACCGCCCCGACGTGATGCTCACGTTCGACTACCCGCTGTCGAAGCCGGTCCGCCTGCACCTCCGCCCGGCCCCGCGGATCGGCCTGATCGCCACGGTCCCCGGCCCGGGCGACCGCAATCGCGCCACCCCCCGGCCGCACGCTTATCAGATCGTCGCGGTCGACATCGACCAGACCCGCCTCGCGATCGTCCCCGCCGATCCGCGGCAACCGCTGCCGCCCCTCGCTCCGCCGTCCGCGGCGCGGATCGCCCCGCCCCCCGCCGCGACGCCGGCGATCGTCGTTCCCTCGCCCTCCGAGCCGCCGGCCATCTTGCCGCCGCACTCCGAAGACCATATCCCCCCCGAACCGGCGGCCCCGGCCGCCGCGGTCCCATCCGCCCCGGTCCAATTGCTGCCGCCGATGGCGGCGGAGGGAGACTGAGCGGCGCGGCGCGCTCCGCTCCGAGGACTTCGCGTCGCGGCTAACCGGGGATTCTCCGGTTCGCTGTTCGCTGTTCGCTGTTCGGTGCTATCATGGTGCGAATTCGACTTCGCATTTCTCCCGCGCCCGACGCCGCGAGACGCTTCGATGGCCGAGTACCGCACCGAGTCCGATTCGATGGGGAACGTGCAGGTTCCCGCGCAGGCGTATTACGGCGCGCAGACGCAACGGGCCGTCGAGAATTTTCCGATCTCCGGCCGCCGGCTGCCGCCGGCGCTGATCCGCGCGATGGGGCTGGTGAAGTACGCGGCGGCGATCGCCAATCGCGATCTCGGGCTGCTGACCGGATCGGGGAAGAACCCGCTGAACGACGAGCAGGTCGCGGCGCTGCTCGCCGCGGCCCGCGAGGTCGCCGAGGGAAAGTTCGCCGACCAGTTCCCGATCGACGTGTTCCAGACCGGCTCGGGAACGTCGAGCAACATGAACGTCAATGAGGTGATCGCCAACCGGGCGATCGAGCTTCTGGGAGGGGACCGCTACGCCAAGCAGAAGCCGGTGCACCCCAACGACCACGTCAACATGGGGCAGAGCACGAACGACACTTTTCCGACCGCGATCCACGTGGCGGTCGCGCTGGAAATCAAGCGGTCGCTGGTCCCCGCCCTCGAAAAATTCCGGGAGGCGCTCGCCGCCAAGGCCCACGAGTGGGACCGGATCATCAAGATCGGCCGCACCCATCTCGCCGACGCGACGCCGCTGCGGCTCGGACAGGAGATCGGCGGCTTCGCCCGGCAGATCGGCCTGTCGATCCAGCGGGCCGAGCGGGCGATCCAGGCGGTGCTCGAATTGCCCGTCGGCGGGACCGCGGTCGGGTCGGGACTCAACACGCACCCCGAGTTCGGGGGCCGCGTGGCCCACGCGCTCGCCGAGGAGACGGGAATTCCGTTCGTCGAGGCGGCCAATCACTTCGAGGCGAACGCCCAGCGCGACGGGCTGGTCGAGTGCCACGGGCAGATCCGCGCGGTCGCCGTCACGCTGTTCAACGTGGCGAACAACATCCGCTGGCTGGGGAGCGGCCCGCGGTGCGGCTTTTTCGAGATCATGCTCCCGGATCTGCAGCCGGGGAGCTCGATCATGCCGGGCAAGGTCAATCCGGTGATGTGCGAGAGCCTGATGCAGGTCGCCGCGCGCGTGATGGGGAACGACCAGACGATCGCCTTCAGCGGCGCGGCGGGGGGGCAGTTCCAGCTCAACATCATGATGCCGGTGATGGGGGAGACGGCCCTGGAGAGCGTGGCCCTGCTCGCGAAGGGGACCGACGCCTTTGTCGATCTCTGCGCCCAGGGGCTGCAGGCGAACGCCGAGGCGTGCGAGGCATCCGTCGAGCAGAGCCTGTCGATGGTGACGAGCTTGAACCCGCACATCGGCTACGAGAAGGCGGCCCAACTCGCCAAGGAGGCCTTCAAGACCGGCAAGACGATCCGCGAATTGTGCCGCGAGCAGGAAGTCCTCCCCGAAGACCAGCTCAACGAGGCGCTCGATCCCTACCGCATGACGGAACCGCATGCGTGAAAGCTGTCAGCAATCGGCGGTCAGCTCTCAGCAAGAGCGCAGACCGTCCGCTGATACCTGACCCTGATAGCTGACCGCTGACCGCTGAAAGCTGATAGCTAATTCCATGTGCCGCTTCGTTCTGTATTCCGGGCCGCCGATCACGCTCGATCTGCTGACGACGCGCCCGGAGCACTCGATCATCCGCCAGAGCTTCAAGGCCCGGATGCGGACGGAGCCTTTGAACGGCGACGGGTTCGGCGTGGCGTGGTACGTCCCCGCCATCTCGCCGGAGCCGGCCGCGTTCCGTTCGATTCAGCCGGCGTGGAACAATGTGAACCTGCGGAACCTGGCCCGCGTGACGACCAGCGGCCTGATCTTCGCGCACGTGCGGGCCGCGACCAGCGGGCTGGGGGTCTCCGAGGCGAACTGCCACCCCTTCACCGCCGGCCGGCTGGCCTTCATGCACAACGGCGCGGTCGCCGGCTTCTTCGACATCAAGCGGAAGCTGCAAGAGCGGCTGTCGGACGCGGCCTACGCCCAGATCGGCGGCAGCACCGACAGCGAGCACATGTTCGCCCTGTTCCGCGACCACTACGAGCGGCTCACGGCGAGCGCGGCGCATCCGGCGAGCGGGGGGCGTCAGCCCCCCGGTGGTCCCCACACCCCACGCGGCCCAAATCCCAACGGCGCGAACCACGAGACGAACGGTCCGTCGATCGAGGTCATGGCCGAGGCGCTCGTCACGACCATTGACGAAGTCGTCGAACTGTCGCGCGAATCGGGAACCGAGAAGCCGTGCTACTTGAATCTCGCGGTGACGGACGGCGCGCGCTCGGTCGTCTCGCGCTACGTGAGCGGCGACAGCGACGGGCCGTCTCTGTACGTGCAGACCGGCAAGGAGTTCGTGTGGGAAAGCGGCGATTGCCGGATGGTCCCCACCGACGACGTGCGGGCCGCCACGCTCGTCGCCTCGGAGCCGCTGACGGAGGAACCCGGCTGGACCCCGGTCCCGCGGAACCACCTGGTGCTGGTGCACCCGGACGAATCGGTGACGATCCGGGCGATCGAGTGACCGTGAGTGTGCATCACTCCGTCGGCGCCACATGCCGGACCAGCTTGTCGCCTTCGAAGTCGAAGCGATGCCCGTGGATCGACAGGCGGCCGTCTTCGACCTTCAAGAGACCCGGCTCGATGCTCGGCGGCGGCAGTTCGTCGGGGAGCTCGATGCCGTCCAGCCGCGCGTGGTGGATCAGTTCGCCGTTGCTCAGGTGGAATGCGGCCACCCGATATCCCGCCACCTTGAATGCGGATGGTGGCAGGTCTCGGAGTTGCCCGACCTGCGCGACCGCTCCATCGACGACCAGCACATACACTCGCTCGGCGTCATGCGCCACTGCGGTGATCCGCTGCATGGAGTAACTCACCCGGTCGATTCCCATTGGAATGACCTCAGCCGTGGAATAATCCTCGACGAGTCGCTTGATCTTCGGCCCACCGTCGGCCTGCGTGATGTGCAGCAGAACTTGCCGCGAATCGATGGGATAGGCGCCGAACAGTCGCACGAAACGCGGGGGCGACAGTTCAGACAGCGCGTACACTCCAGACTCGTTGGTGCCCGCGATGCGCTTCGGTTCGCGGGGCAAATCGAGTACGAGCAACTTTCCCGGCGCCTCCCCCGCCTCCCCCAGAGAAATCGTCGGGAATCCCACGGACGCGAACGCGATCGCGAGCAGCGCACGGCAAATCATCGCAGGGTTCTCCTTCGGAAGAATCGGCGAACAGGAATTCGTCGCCATTCGCGTGAACACGGCCAGCATACACGCTTCGACCGGGAGAAATGTAACGGCCGCGTAACAACCGGCGAGGCGAGAATGGCAGGGCGATCGAATCGCCGGCGCGCTCCCCTGCGGGTCGCTGCTAACCCTCCGGCAGCGGTTCGATCGTCACGCCGAGCGGGAATTTCACCGGCCGCGGGGCATGAAAGTCGGTGCCGAAACCACGGATCTGGTCGCGTTTGAGTTCAGCGACTTCCTTCGGCCCGGTCCACACCGGGGCCTTGCCCGCATGATGCACCTGGCTCGTCAGCAAAAAGGCGTTCTGCAAGTCGTGACCGCAGACTCGCTGCAGGACCTCGATCACGTATTGCCACGTGTGGAAGTCGTCGTTGTGGACGATGACCGCGTACGGGGGCTGCCGCTTCGGCTGCTTTTCGTCCGCCTCGTCGCGCTCTTTCTTCCGCGGCGGCGCTTGCGGGGCGACGATCACGGCTTCGTCGAGCGCGGAGGACATGGAGGAACTGCTCACGGCGGCATTCGACGGTCGGCAGAATATCGGGGGGCTGACGCCGCCCCGCTCGCCATCATACCAACTACGGCCCGGCGGCGGCGAAGACGGCCGCGAGGTCGAGCTCGAAATCGGGCAACAGCGTCGTGCGGTGCTTCGCCGGTGGGCGGACGAGCGTTTCCTTCCACTTCCCGCGCGTGCGGCGATGGACGAGCAATTCCCGCTTCTCGCCGTCGATGATCCAATACTCTTTGACGCCGAACCGCAGGTACTCCTCCGGCTTCTCCTGATAGTCGCGGTTCCGCGAACTCGGCGAGACGATCTCGATCAGCAGTTCCGGAATCCAGATTGACCAGAGATCGTCGTCGTCCACGTTCGCAGGAGCCGCGGTGACATACACCGCCAGGTCCGGATGACGTTCCGAGTCCAGATCCTGCAGGAAAATCTTGCATTCGCCTCCGCCGGCGACGGTATCGATCCGACCGGGATGCGCCTTCTTGTAGTCGTGGAGTTGATCGCGAATCGCCTGCACCTGAGCCAGATGTCGTCGATTGGGGACGTCGATCACCGCAATCACCCCCCGGCCGAGTTCATAGAGGTAGCCCTGCTCCCCCTCCGCATGCTCGAACTCGTCGAGCGTCATGCGGCGACCGTGGTCGCCCGGTCCGATCGAAATCGTCGCCGTAGACATGATCGCCTCCCGTTCGGAGTAGCCGCCTGGCGGGCTATCGAACCGCGACGGACGGTTGCCGGGCGTCCAGCCGCTCCGCGACGCCGCTCACGATCTCGTGGAGCAGTTCGAGCGAGTCGCGGGCCTCGTCTTCGGTCATCGTCATCGGCGGGCTGACGCGGAGGACGTTCCCCGAGAGCGGGCCGAGCAGGTGGATCCCCTCGCCGCTCTCGTCGCCCAGGTAGCAGGCCTCGACGATGCGGTTGGCGACTTCCGGGGCGGACAACTCGCCGAGCGGGGCGCATTCGACGCCGAACACGAGCCCTTCGCCGCGGAGCCTGACCACGCAGGCGGTCTCCTTCAGCCTCTCCAGCCCGTCGAAGAACATCCGCGACAGGCGGGCGGTGTTCTCCAGCACGTCGCTGGTCTCGAACTCGTCGAGCGTGGCGAGCACCGCGGCGCTCGCCAGCGGGTTCGCGCTCCACGTGTCCGAGCCTTCGCCGTATTTCAGAGTGGCCATCACGTCGGCCCGGCCGACCGCGGCGCTGACCGGCACGCCGTTCCCCAGCCCCTTGCCGAGGCACACGATGTCCGGCTCGATGCGGTACTTCTCGAAAGCGTACATCTTCCCCGTGCGGCCGAAGTTCGCCTGCACCTCGTCGAAGATGAGCATCACGTCGTGCGCGCGGCAGAACTCTTCGAGCAGCTTCATGTAGGACGCCGGCGGGTGATAGCTCCCTCCGCCGCCGAGGTACGGTTCGGTGATCAGACAGTTGATGCGCTCGCCATGCTCCTTCCAAACCTGTTCCAGCTCTTCGCGATACTTCGTCAGGTCGATGTCGCGGCCGTACTTGCTCGTGTCGTCGACTTCCTCCATGGGGAAGGAGATGAACTTCACGCGGGGATCGCGGTCGCGGTCCTTTTCGGAACCGGTGACGGCGCCAGCGAGCCCCTTCTTGCCGTGGAAGCCGTACCGCGTGGCGAGGATGATGTCCCGCTTTTCGTCGCGGTGCAGGCAGGCCCAGAGGGCCTTCTGGACCGCCTCGGAGCCGGAGGCGGCCCACATCACGGTGTCGAGCCGCGTCCCGCCGGGGGACGTGCGGAGGCTCTGCACGAGCTGCTCGGAGGCCTGGGCCTCGATCTCGGTGATCGCGTTGTAGGCGGTGAGCGCGACGGCCTCGAAGTAATCCCCCTCGCCGTCAACGTCGCCGGCGAGGTGCTCGGGCTTCCAACCCATGTAGCCGGCGAACCGCTGCATCCAGCGGCGCGGGTTGTGGCCGAGGTTCGCGACCAGCACGCCGGAGGTGTAGTCGTACAGCCGGCGGCCCTCGGGAGTCCAGTGGAAGCAGCCGGCGGAGCGGGCGAGCACCGCCTGGCTGGGGGTGAAGGTCCGCAGGGAAACCGGCTCGCACTCGGCGATCACCTGGCGGACGGCGTTGGACAGCTCTTCGGCGGGGAAGCGGATCGGGGCGGGCATGGGCGATCGATCGGGTGGAAAACGTGGAGACGGGAAACACTCGCGTCAGGGCCATATGATACTGAATTCCGCCGGATTTGGCAGCATCGCCGGCTGAAGCGGAACGCGAATCGGCAGGAATGACGGCTTCCGAGTCGGCGGACGGCGCCGTATGAGTAAGTGGGCCTGAGATCGAACGGAAGGAGCACTTTTCATGAGCACGTTGGAACTCACGAGCACGATCGAGCTCGCTTCGCCGTCCTACATCCAACGCACCGACGCCGGCGGTCTGCGGGTGGTGGGGACGCGCGTGGGGCTCGAATCGGTCGTCTACGCCTGGCGAAGCGGCGAGACGCCGGAGCAGATCGTCGCGAACTATCCGGCGCTCTCGGTCGAGCAGGTTCACGGGGCGCTTGCGTTCTACTTTCGGAACCGCGAGGTGATTGACTGCTACATGGTCGAATTGGAAGCGCTCTTCGAAAAGCTGCGGAGAGAATCCGAAGAACGGAACCGCGAATTCCACGAGCGACTCCTGCAGCGGGCGGCGCAAATCGACGCCGGGAGCCGCTCACGGTGACGCCCCCGCGATTTCTGGCCGACGAGAACCTTCGCGGCGATATCGTCCTGGCTGTGCGGAACGCCCGGCGATCCAGTTCCTGACGGTGCAGGAGTTGGATCTCAGGGGCGAGCCGGACGAGGTGCTTCTATCGTATGCCGCTGCGGAATCGCTGGTCGTCGTCTCGCACGACGTCAATACGATGATCGCCGCGGCGCACGCTCGGCTGGCTGCTGGATTGGAACTTGCCGGACTGGTGCTCGTGGGTCAACGGTCCGATGGACGCGCGGTGGCGCATGATCTGGTGCTGATCGGGAACGTTTCCGACGCCGACGAGTGGACCGGACGGATCGACTTCCTGCCGTGGCCTCGGCCGTGAGTCGTCTGCGGGAGGCATGCGATTTCCTCACTCAGTGCATCCGACTCTCCCGTCATTCGGGCGCTCGCGGCGCGATCTACCCCGAAGGGGTTGCATTCCAAAGCCCAGGGTCGCTCGCGCAGCGAGCGCACCCTGGGATGGACGCAGCGGTATCGCAGTGAACCCTGTAAGGGTTCCACGGACATGCAGGATGAGCAAATACTCGCATTGTTCGGCAATGGCGCGCCAGTGCAACCCTTTCAGGGTTGGGGACGAAACGAGGATCGCCGACCCAGGGTGCGCTCGCTCCGCTCGCGACCCTGGGCTTTGGAATACGACCCTTTCAGGGTCGGGATTCGTCATCCTGCCCCTGGAGCGCTGGACTTGGAAGTGCTGTCACTTCTGCCGCATCCGCTCAGCGCCTCCAGTGAGGGCTCCCGCCGCCAGTCACACCCGGCCTTCGTACAACACCTCCGGCTCCGCCTTGCCGGGGCGGTACAGCACCAGCCCGCCGCGGGCGTCGTTCACGCGGACCACGCAGTCCGATTGACCTTTCGCGGCGCGGTCGAGGATCGCCTCCAGCGCCTGCACGGCGGCGACGACCTGCCGGTCGGCGCGGACGTCGTTGTAAGCCAGCGAGCGCATCTCGTCGAGCCGCTGCTCGCGCTCCTTGTCCGGGCCGCCGTGTTCGACGTAGGCCACCTCGCGGGCGAACCGCTCGATGACCTCGATCCCGTACCCCCGCTGCGCCCGTTCGTTCCACGGTTCGATGAGCGGGGCGTTGTAGTGGTTGTTGATCGAGATCTTGATGTCGAACGGCGTCCGCTTTTCGACGGTGCATTCGATCCCCCGCTTCCGCGAGTGGCCGTTCCACACGCCGTTGTCGAACCGGAATTGCACCTCCTGCTCGACGTAGCCGGGGAAGTTGTCCGGCGTGACCCACGAGGTGTGGATGTCGAACGCGGCCTCGCGGCCGTCGTCGTACTCGTAGATCATCCGCAACTGGTTGCTGTCCCAGGTGGGGCCGTCCTTGGGACCGATCAGCCCCCGCTGGCCGGTCGCGGCGACGGTCTTCAGCTTGCCGCCGAAGGTGTAGTCGATCAGCTTGATATAGTGGACCGCGACGTACGTGCCGGGATTGCGGCCGGTGATCCATTCGGAGAACTGGCTGCCGGAGATGAGCTTCGGCTCGAGCAGCGTGCAGTAGCCGGTGTTGACGTGCTTCAGGACGCCGTCGACGACGAACGTGCGGAGTTTCTTGTGGTCCGGGTCGAGCAGCTTGTGATAGACGACCTTGGCGAGGACTTTCTGCTGCTGCGCGAGCGATTGGAGCTGATCGAGCTCTTCCAGCGAGAGGACTGAGGGCTTTTCGACGAGCAGGTGCGTGCCGGTCTCGAGGACTCGCCGCGCTGGCGCGAAGTGGCGATCGTCGGGCGTGGCGACGCAGGCGAAGTCGAGATCCTGCTGGAGCATGCGGTCCACGGCGTTCTCATCGGCGAAGCTCTCGAACTTGTGGACGAGCTTGCCCGCCGCCTGTCGCCGATACGCCTCGGCCCGCTGCCCGGTCCGCGTGGCGACGGCGGCAAGCTGTACGTCGACGTCGCCGAAGCGACGGTCGTAGAGACCTTCCTTGTGGGCCCGTTCGAAGAACGGCCGGTAGGTCTCGTCGAAGATCATCCCCATGCCGACCATGCCGGCCCGCAGCGCTTTGTCCGGTTTTCTGGGTGTGGTGCTCATGGGGGGCATCGTAACGCGAGGGGAAGCGCGATTCCAGCGACGGCGCGCCGGTTAGCCGCGACCCGCAGGGGAGCGCGCTTGCCGTGTGCTCAGCGACCCGGACGCTCCGAGCGTCCGGGTCGCTCTTCGTCCGCTCGATCTTGCCTGATTCTTTGTTTCCTGCTACGAGACGCGCGCGAAAGACCCCACTTCCGGCCGCCCGATGACCCAGCCCGGCAGCCAACGCTCCCGCCCCCGCGAATGGAGTCCCGTCATGACGAGTTGCCTGCTGATCGCGTTGTCGCTGCTGGCCGCGGACCCCGCCGCGGCCGAGAAGTCGGAGGCGCCCGAGTACGTCATTCGGATGGACGTTCTCGAGGGAGACCCGCTCGGCAGCTATCGGATCATCTCGCGGCCGCAGGTGTGCGTTCTGGAGAACGATTCGTTCACCGTGTCGTTGCCGGCGGCGGGGCGCACCGGTCGGAAGATCGACCTGTCCGCCAAAGTCGGCTCTGACGGAAACGGCAAACTCCGGCTCGACGCCACCGTCATAACCTACACCGAGCCTTCCGCCGACGAGAAACACCCACCCGGAGTGCGTGTCCTGAATGAAGTGGAGAGCACGCAGTTGAGCGGCACGTTCCAGAAGGGGCAGGCGATTCGATTTCGCCTGGATCAAACCGAAGCGGGTGCGACCCGCTGGGCGGAACTGCGCGTGATGCGGATCGCGGGCGAAGCCATCGCTCCGGAAGCCGTACCGGCTGCCGGCGCCGATGCGGCACTTCGATTGAAAGCGTCCCGGGTCCATCTCCCGCAGGACAGGATCAACTCTTCCGCGTTGTCGAAGACCGCCGCCGCGCTCGCCGGTGAAAGCTCGCCGCAGCCGGCTGCCGCGCCTGGAACGACGGATGCCGTTCCCGTTCTCGACAAGGATCCTGTCACGCGCGTGTTCAGGAACGTCGGAGTTGCCCCTTCCGGAGCGCGGATCGGTGTCCCCGCCCCGCGCCCCATCGCGACCGTTGCGCACGCCGCCGTGGCTCCACCGGAGCCGAAGCCGGGTACGAGGATCTACCAGGTCGAGCTGGCGGTGTTCGAGGGAGATCATCTGGGCAGCGAGGAAGAAGGAACCCTGCGCTGCCTCAACCGTCCGACGATTGCCGTCGTCGAGGGACACTCCTTATCCTTCATCTGCAATCCCGTCGATGTGACGACGGAGCTCTTCGGCAGCGTGCGGTCCGCCCCGGAGGGAAAGGCTTTCGTCGACTTGGCGCTGAGGAGGTCCATTCACGATTCGTCGCCTGCGGGCCGCTCCGGGTCGGCCACCGAACGGCGCGTGACGAGGACCGAAGAGCGAGTGATTCAGAACGAACAACGCCCCCTCGAACACGTCGACTCCTGCAGGTTGGAGGGCGCCTTTCTACTGGGCCGGACGATCAAGCTTCCGCTGAGCAAGACCGACAAGGGCGAGCCGCGCTGGGCGGAGTTCCGCGTGACGGAAGTCGATCCGGTCGGAGCGAACGCTCCGCCTCGCACGTCCGAGATCAAGGTCGGCGACATCATCAACGTGATCGTGGAGGATGCCGGTCCCGACAACACCGCCTTGAGCGAAAACATCGCCGATCTCATGATCGAGACGACGCAGCCAAAACCAGCGCCGCAGGCGCGGGCTCAGGGAGTCGTGCCGATTCTCGGAGAGCTTCCGGTTACCAGCCCGCTCTTCAAGAAACCGCGCGACAGTGCACCGGTTCGGATCGGCCGCGAGCCGGAGGATGCGACGGCGGCTCGCATTCCGATCCTCGAAAAGATTCCGTACATCGCCGGGCTGTTTCCGAATACCGCGTCGCGCGTCGCCATGGTCGGGACGGTCGGGACGGTCGACAGGCGCTCGTCGGCGGATTCGGCCGGAGTTCCGCAGCCGATCGTTCTCCACAAGGATCCTGCCACCGGGCTGTTCAGGAATGTCGGAGTCGCTCCGCCTGCCGGACGCGGAGAAGTCGCGCCCGCGGCGTTCGCCGATGCCTCGGCGAAGCACGTCGACGAGCCATTGATTACCGCGACCTACGCCATCCACGATCTTCCCCTGTGGCATCACCACGACGGCCAGTCGGAGCATCCCGCGTGCGAGGCACTGATCCGGCTCATCAAAGGCACCATCGATCCGGAATCGTGGGAGCGCGGTGCTTCGATCAGGGAATTCGAGACGACGCTGTCTCTCGTGGTTCGGCAGACGCAGGCGAACCACGACCGGATCGCGAAGCTCATCGGCCTGTTGCG
>JBBDNU010000073.1:0-31015 GCA_040877365.1 Planctomycetales bacterium | reverse complement strand
GTTTGCTGAGCCTGAGCGGAGCTTGAAAACACCCACAGATTCTGGTGAAGGCCCATTTAGAGTTAGTAGATCACTCTCAGCCAGTTTGACATTCTTTGTCAGGCCGCGGTGACATTCTTTGGCGCGAGGCTCCAGCACGACCTGCCTTGAAACCCGCTCTTCACGGACTCGACCCCGGCGCCCTTCTTCGCACGGACGATCGTCGTCCAGGAGTATCCATCCGACTCGGCCTGTTCCTGAAGTTCCTTGGCCTCGACCGCGCCATCCGCGAGCACGCCCCGCAACCACCGGACCGCCTTGCCCTTCTCCCCGCGCGCCTTCTGGTCCCGGCCGATCGCCTCTTCGGCAGTCATATCCAGTTCGTCCGGCTCCCAGGCGAGTACCGCTGTTTCACCAACCGGGACCATGCGGTAGGCCAAGCCCTTCGCGCGGGCCGCGAGGTTCAGCTTGATGGGCGTCATCAGCACCCGTCCCTTATCCTCCCTGTCTTCTGAGAAGGACCAGGCGGAACGTGCCGCCGCGACGAACCCGAGCGAGCCCATCGTTCGCTGAACCGCCTCACCGTCCCCCTTGCGAAGGTGAGCCACCATCACCACGGCGACGCCATGTCTCGCAGCCAGATCAGCGAGAGGCTTCAGCACCGACCGCACCGCGGCGTCACGGTGCGAGTCCACTCCGCCGAGGTACGCGGAGATCGGGTCGATCACCACGAGGCGACAATCCCCAGCTTCCTCGATCGCGGATTCCAGATGCTGCAAGTCCCGGTCGAGCTCCAACCCGGTGATGTACTCGCCCTTGTCGTCCGTCCGCTGGACTCCCTCGACCACGTAGACCCGCGACACGTCCGCCCCCGCGGCATCGAGCCTTGGCCGAATCGTATCCGCAGGATCGTCCTCGGCGGACAGCAACACCGCCGAGCCGAGAGGTGCCGACCCGCGACAGTCAGGCCACGGCATCGACCGTGACACCCGGGCCGCCAAGTCGATCGTCAGGAACGATTTTCCCAAGCCGGGGTTGCCGGCCAGCACCGTCAACTTGCCCCGGGGGATCCGGCCCGGCCAAAGCCATAAGATCGACTCCGGCTCGATGTCCGCCATACGGCGCACGAGCGGACCACAATTCACCTTGAACTCGTTCACTCGTCCGACCCTTCCAGCCGCAAGGCGATGAATCGTTCGATGTCCGCCTCGCGGAATCGAACGCTCTGGCGAGACACCCGGACGACCCGCAGGTCGCCCGCCGCCACCAGACGCCACAAACTCGACTTGCCGATATGAAGGAGTCCGGTGACTTCCTTCGCCGTCAACAAACAACACTCATTCGACTTGGCCATGTCTCATCCTCCGAAACTCGAGTACCCCTGTCTCTAGAAAGTGATCGTGCGAGTCACATGGCACTGGCTGGAAATCTCGCGGATTTCTACGATTTCTCTGCGATCCGTTGGGACAACCGACGCGGGTCGGACGATCGCCGGTCTTCTTTACTTCAAATGATTAGGTGAAACCGCCTTCCGCCGTTACACGCCACTCCTCAAGACCACATATACATATCCAGGCTATGTATTCTGTCCCACCGAAATTTCGACCGTAAGTTTATTGTATATAACGACTTCTGATAACTGTCAGAATTCTGACAGAAAGGCACGGTATTCGCTGTCGCGGCCCCCAGCCGTTCGCCAGCCGGAACCGGTCATTCACGTCGAAATTCATCGTAAGTGTCCTTCGTTATGGGACTTCTGATAACTGTCCAACATTGGACAAAAAGGAAGACGAAGGCTATCAAGGCCCGCCGCAACCGGAAAATGGCGACGCAAACCAAGGCGGGGGCGGTGGTTCCGATAACGCTCAGAATTCTGAGCGAAGCGAGGACGACGGCTACCAGGGTCCGCCGCAACCGGAAAATTGCGGCGGAAGTCAAGGCGGAGACGGCACTTCTGATAATGGCCGGAATTCCGACCGAAAGGAGGATGACGGCTACCAGGGTCCGCCGCTCGAGTCGGACTCGCCAACGAAAGTGCCAACCGGCTCGGGAGTCGCCCCCAGCCGGCTTGATTGATGAGAGGTCAGCGCACGAAAAGAGCCGGCCGGGAATCGCTCCCCGGCCGGCCCCCGCGACGGGCGTCCGGATCCGCCGCTCGCGCCCCAGCGGACAGCCGCAAGACTCAGCCGCCACCGACGCCGAGAAGCGCCCGAAGATCAATCCCGGACTGGCGCAGCCACTCCACCAGCCAGCCCACCGGATCCCGATCCGCGGACGACGCTGGCGCCTTCGGTGCCGATTCGCCGGTTTTGCGGCTATCCGAGCGCCGCAGGTCCCGCATGATGTTCTCGGCGGCCTGCCCGTGGACCGGGTTGCCGGTCCGGGCCAGGCGGCTCGCTCGACTCAATTCCGACTGCCGGAACCGCCGCCCGCGCATCGCAGCCCGCAGCCGGTCCAGCGACTTGCCCTGGTCCTCCCCTTCCAAGGCGATCGGCAGCCCGGTCTGCCCCGCCAGGCGGCGCATGGCCCGCCGCTCGCTCTCCAATTTTCGCCGCTCGGGCGACACTGGATCGAGGCCGCGGAACAGCACCCCGCCGTCATCCCGACGCTCGACGCCAATCGCACTTCGACCAGGCTCGCCGATGCTCGCTCGACTCGAGAATGCGACCTGCGCGCCGTCACCGCGCGGGACCAGCGGGCCGTACTCGCGAAGCAATCCCGCCATCCGCTCCTCGACCGACCGCGAGTCCAGCGCGGCATTCGAGATCGCGTGCCCGCCGATCATCGTGTGCGTCGGCTTCGCGCCGGGATACCCCCCGAGCGGATTGCCAGACCCGCCCGGTCGATCCGCCACCGTCGCCCCGTGCAAGCGCCCGTGCTCCTCGGCCAGCTGCTTCGCCCTTTCCGCGATGCCGGACGTGTCGCCGTACCCGGCCTGTTCGGAGCCGGACGGGCGGCCATACTGCTGGGCCAGCTCGTAGGCGTTGCGAGATGCGGGCGTGTTGCCGAACCGGGCCTGCTGCAGCCGCTCAGCCAGCCGGTTGCGCCGTGCGGTCGCCGCCTGCGACTGGGCGTCCAGGGCGGCCGTCGCGGCGGGAGACTCCTTGGAGAAGTGCTGCCCCCAGCCACCCAGAGGCGTCGCCGGGTGGACCGGCACAGGCGGAGACTTATCGGAGAGCAGTCCGCTTGGAGACGACACCGCGCCAGGCGTTGACGGCGCGGCCGGATCGAACCCGAGGCGATCGGTCAACTTCTTGTAGTCGAACTGCGCGCCAGAGACGCGCGACGTAGCCGACGCTCCTGCCGGCGAACCGGCTGGCCGCACCCGCGATCGCTTCCCGCCCGTCCCTGCGCTGCCGAATGGCAAAGCCTTCATTTCGTCGCTCCTTCCTTCTCTCCCTGGGGATCAACCCGCCGCTCGCGCCGCGGTCGTTGCTCCCCTGATGAATCCTTCGATCTCGTCGGGCTGGAACAGCACCCGAGATCCGATCCGCACGCACGACAGCCGCCCCGTCCGCCGCAGCTTGTCCACCATCTGGACCGAAATGCCGAGGCTTTCAGCCAGCTCTCGCTTCGTCAGCAGCTTGCTCATCTTGCTCCCTCCGTGATCGTGGCCGTGTAGTCATCGGTAACAACGCAGGACACGGGGGGCGATTTCATGAGAAAAATTCCAGCCGGCCTACCCGGAACACAACAAGGAATCCAAAGGGGACGTACAGCCCCCCCCATACCAAGAACACGACACACATCAGTAGCGATTCCATTACGGACGAGCGCCGATTCGATCGACGCACAATCGAATCGCGGACCGCAAGTCCAGGCCCGCGTTTTTCACGCGACGAGGGAGGAGGGCAGGGAACGCGCGACGCGGCCTGCCTGCCGACGCTCGATTGTACCGCTCGCCGGCCGGGCCCCCGCCCAGAGCGGCGGGGGTTGCTCGTCAAGGCTGAACCCAATCCGGATTCCGCCGCTGGGGCCGCGGGACGACTCGAGCATCAACAGTCGGCCAGGCGCGGCGCGGGGAGCGACGCTCACTCTGCGGAATCCGATGTCGGGCGATCCGCTCCGCGGCTGACGGCCTGGACGAGCAAGCCGGCGAGCAGTGAGCGCTCCGCCATGACAAGCAGGCCAGCACCTGCACGAACCCGAGCATGAAAGGCGGACCGATGAGCGACGACCGAAACGCGATCCAAGCGGCCTACGACAGCGCCTGCCACGTCGAGGCGCTGCGCGACCAACTACACGAGACGGACCTGACCAGGTACTTCTCGGAAGGCCTCGGCGAGCTGCAAGACCGCCTGCAAAGCATGGCCGATGCCGTCGCCGAGGCGCTGGCCCAGGTCGATGCGGAAATCGGCCGGAGGCACGACGTGCGGTAGACTCCACGCCATCAATGCCAGCGTCGGGACGCGGCCAACCGACGACGGCAATCCCCACCGGCCGCACGAGGAACGCCCACGATGTTCGTGATGCACCACCCGATCAACGAGACCATCGGCTGCATGGAAGCCGCGCGGTTGCTCCGCGTGTCAAAGACCACCATCAAGCGCTGGCGCGAACGTGGAGACCTCAAGGGCTACTTCCTGCCGCCATGCCCCCGCGGCGTCCGGGTGTGGAGAATCCACCGGCTGGAGCTCGCCGGCTTCATGCTCGAGCACGACCTGCCGTTGAACGGACTGGGGGCTTACGTCCACGCCGAGCAGGAACGCCGGCGGGCGCAGCACGCCCTCCACTCCCTAACGACCGCCGAGTAGATGACGCGAAGTTTCCCGGGTGGAGCATGGAAGCTCTGCCCGGTCCCTTTTGCGCCGTCCACTGCCACAAGCAGCCTGCGGCGATGTTCAAAGCACGTCGCGTTCCCCAGTCGTCGAGCGTGCCGCGACGTTCATAGACCAGCCGAATTTGCCCTGGAGGGCGTGACGGAAGCCGTTTCGCGCTGCGGCGGCATCCATGCCGCCTTGCGAGCGGCCCGTGGGGTTGCGGAGAGTCCCCGGCCCCCGCCACCGGATACAGAAGGCGGCCGCCTGTGCCCGCCCGTCCGCCCCCTCGCCCGGCATCCTGCCGGGCTGGGGGCTCCCCACTCGAGAAGGCGGCGGCCGCAGTCCCGACTCCGACCTCGATCGGCATGGGCGCCGTGCAGAAGAGGACGGCTGCGCCGTTGATGCGGCTTGTGTTCCTCGACCCGTGCAGCGCTGGCCGTCTCCCCTCTGATGGAAACCGAGATAGGCTCGATGCGGACGGGGCGTCGTGCCCCGCGTTCGGCTGCGGCATCCGTGCCGCTTGGTCGCCGGCTCGGGCCGCCTGGGCGGTCCAGAGCGACGCGCCCACGCCCCCCGGCCTGACGTGCGTCTCAGCCGCACGTCAGCCACGCCGCCGACGTCCCGCCTGGCATCCCTGCCAGGTCGGCGTCGGCCCCGCTCCCGCGCTGGCGCTTCGGAGGGGGCACGCTCGCCCGTTCGGCCGCAAAGCCGGCCCGCCGGGGCTACGCTCTTCCGCCGACGTGCCGCCTCCCCGAGCCCCCGCCATCGTGGCGGCCCCGGAGGCGGCAGGACGGGTCGCACGCGAGCTTCACTCGCGAGCTTCGTCCCGCTCGCTTCGCTCGCTTTCCGCCGGCCACAGCCACTCCCGCACCGTCTCGACTACGGCGCGGAGTCGCCCGTCGCTGATGCCTTCCCGGTACACCGCCCCCATCGACGAATCGGTATGGCCCATGATCGCCGAGACGGCCTCGGGGTCGCGGGCCTCGCCGCCGATCGTCTGCATGACGTGCCGCAACGTGTAGAAGCCGCGGTGCCCATTGATGCCCAGCGTCCGCAACGTCTTCGTGAACTGCATGGCGATCGAGTCGCCGCGGACGTACTGCGCCGTCTCGCCCTCCTTCGGATTCCGCTTCGGCTGGACGCGAACCCACCGCCGCCCGGTCACGGTCAGGAACAGCAGCCCCGCGTCGGCGCGATCCTTCGGCTTCGGCCGCTTGGCGATCGCCTTGCGAATCGCCGCGAGCGTTTCCGGCCACAGGGGGATACGACGCGGAACCGCGGTTTTCACGCGGGGGAAGGTCAGCCAGCCGGAATCGAAGTCGACGGCCGACTCGGGAACCGCCGCGAGGTCGCTGTTGCCCATGCCGGTATTCGCCGCGAGCAGCGTCATGGCGAAAACCGAGGTGTCGGGCTTCAGCGCCTTCAGGATGCGTCGCAGTTCCTCGGGGGCGAACATTCGCGGCCCGGCTTCGTTCCGCTTCTCGCGCAGCACTTTCGCGGTCGGGCGGTTGAGCGACTGCCCGTAATGCACCGGCCGGTCGATCAGCCGTTCGTCGAAAGCGAATTTCAGCACCACGCGGATACGGGTGATCTCATTCGAGAGCGTCACCGCGCCCCACTTCGCGGCCATCGCCTTCCGCAGCTTTGCGAAGTCGTCGGGGCGCAGGTCGTCGACGCGGCGGTGCGGTCCGAACTGCTTGAGCAGCAGCGAACACGTCCGGTGGTAATCCGCAAAGGACCGCTCCGCGAGTTCGCCAGCTTCCAGCTTGTCCTGCTTCGCGTGCAGGAAGGCATCGGACAGTTGAACCAGCGTCAGCCGGTCGCCCGCGTCCATCGGCGGGGGAGTTCGCCCCTCGATGATGTACGGCCAGTCGTGCGCCATCTTCGCGAGCGCGGCGTCGCCGGTCGGGTCGTCGGCAACCCGTCCGAAGTAGTGGCACGTCCCCTTGTGCTTCCGTGCCCAGTAGCCGACGCCCTTATGCTTCCACAGCGGGAACCGGGGGGTCTTCGCGCGGGCGTATTTTACGCCCGCCGGCTTCGCTTTCCGCTTGCGGGGCGAACTGCTAGAATCGTCCATCGCGTCACCTTGCCTTTCAACGGGGATAGGTGGTGCGGGCATTCGCCGGGGAACCAGCCCGGCGGGTGCCGCTTTCGATGGATTCAGGATAGCGGGCGTAATGGCGGGTGTAAAGCGAAAACGAGAGAGTCACCCGAAAACGCCACGAAACCCTGCGAGTCGCAGTATTCGGAGAGATGGCTGAGTGGCCGAAAGCGCCGGATTGCTAATCCGGTATGTCGGGTAAACCGGCATCGCGGGTTCGAATCCCGCTCTCTCCGCTGGCCTGCCGGATGCGACGTCGGGTCGGAGACAGCCGGCGGAAACCGCAGCCGGCTGTCCCGGCCCCGCGCCCGCTATTCGTCGGCGGCGACGACTTCCACCTCGCCGATCATCCCCTTGGCTTCGTGCGGGATGCAGAAGTACTTGTAGTTCCCGGCGACGGTGAAGGTGTGCGAGAATGCGCCTCCCGGCCGAATCTTCCCGGAATCGAACGGGGCCGCCCCTTCCGGCAGCATCACGTTCGACTTGTCCTTGGCCTTGTCGGGATCGGCGGTGACGGTGTGCATCGCCTTCGAGCGGTTCTTCCACTCGACCGTCTCGCCGACCTTGATCTTCACCTTCGCCGGAACGAACTTGGCATCGTTCGTCATCTCGACGACCGCGGCGGCCTTGACCGCCGGCGCCTCTTCGACCTGGGCCAGCGCGAATGCGATCAGCAGTGTCGTGGCCATGACGTCTCCTCCATTGTCTTGGACCATTCGAGACTCGAAAGCAGCCGCGCGCATCGTAGTCCGGCTGTCGAACCGGCTCGATCGGGAGAGTGAATCTCCTGCGGTCGGACCGCTGCCATTCCGAGCCGCCGGGGAATTCCCGACGAGTTCCAATGGGACTCGGCACAACTTCTATTCCGCACTGCGCGATGGTTTTCTCTCGCCGTTCCGTTTGCCTTCGGCCGCGCGACCGGTTAGGCTGTCGGGCAATCATCGAGCTTGGCTGATGCGTTTCGCCGCTTCGCTCGTCCATTCCCGATCCGTTTGGTTCGGACATTCGCCGAAAAGGAGCCGATCATGGCCCGCCAGACTCGCCGCGATTTTCTGAAGACTTCGCTCGCCGCCAGCGCCGCGTTCTCGACGTTCACGATCGCCGGCACCAAGTCCTCCGGCAACGTGCTCGGGGCGAATGAGGCGATCCGCATCGGGGTCATCGGCTGCGGGGGGCGGGGCGGGGCGCACATCAACACCTGGGCGGGGATGAAGGGGGTCGATCTCACCTACCTCGTCGATCCCGACATGCAGCGGGCCAACCCGACGCGGGCCGACCAGCTTTACGCGAAGACCCAGGTCCGGCCGCGGGCGTTGCAGGACGTCCGCCAGGCGCTCGAAGACAAGGACCTCGACGCGATTTCGGTCGCCACCTGCAATCACTGGCACTCGCTGATCACGATCTGGGCCTGCCAGGCGGGCAAGGACGTGTACGTCGAGAAGCCCCTCAGCCACAACATCCACGAAGGCCGGATCGCGGTCGAAGCGGCGCACAAGCACGGGCGGATCGTGCAGCACGGCACGCAGTCGCGCTCCAGCGGCCGCTGGCTGTCCAAGCGGCAGGCGATCGAATCGGGCGAACTCGGAAAGCTCCGCGTGTCGCGCGGGCTGTGCTACAAGAAGCGGCCCAGCATCGGCGTCAAGCCGGTCGAGACTCCGCCCGAAGATCTCGCCTTCGACCTGTGGCTCGGGCCGGCCCCCGTGCAGCCCTACCACAAGAACCTCGTCCATTACAACTGGCACTGGTTCTGGGACTTCGGCAACGGCGACATCGGCAACCAGGGGGTCCACCAGATGGACATCGCCCGCTGGATGATTCCCGGCGCGACCTGGCCGAAGAGCGTGATGTGCCTGGGCGGGCGGTTCGGCTACACCGACCAGGGGCAGACCCCGAACACGCAGCTCGCCGTGTTCGATTACGGAGAGACGCTGTTGATCTTCGAGGTCCGCGGCCTCGTCGATCGGGCCGATACGAGCAACCTTCAGAGTTTCGAGCAGGGGGGCGCGACGGCAAAGCTCGCCACTCCCAGCGACGCCGAGGTCGCCGAGGTCGCCCGCTCGGTGAAAGGCGCCGCAGCGGATCGCGGACCGGGGGGTGACACGTTCGGCAATTTCATCGAGTGCGTCCGCTCGCGGAAGCAGGAGGACCTCGACGCCCACGTCCTCGAAGGGCATTATTCGAGCGGCCTGTGCCACCTGGCGAACATCTCGTTCCGCCTGGGGCAGGACGTGCCGTTCAACAAGCAGACGAAGGCCTTCGGGGACGACAAGGAGGCCTACGCGACCTTCGAGCGGATGCAGGACCACCTCAAGGACAGCGGGCTGAAGCTCGAAGAGACGACGTACCGCCTCGGCCGCCGGCTCGAGTTCGACCCGGTCACCGAGAAATTCGTCGGCGACGCGGAGGCGAACGCCCTGCTGACCCGCGTTCCGCGCCCGCCGTTCATCGTGCCGGAGAAGATCGCGTAGAGGCTCCATGTCCCGCCCGCGCACGCTCGGCGAACTCCAGACGTCGGGTTATCGGCCCGTCTCCGTCAAGCAGGAAATGCGGCGGAACCTGCTCGCGAAGCTGCGCGCGGGGGAAGAGTTGTTTCCGGGCATCGTCGGCTATGACGAGACGGTGCTCCCGCAGGTCGCGAACGCGATCCTCTCGCGGCACGACATGTTGTTCCTCGGCCTCCGCGGGCAGGGGAAGACGCGGATGCTGCGGATGCTCGTCGGGTTCCTCGACGAGGCGGTCCCCGTGGTGGCCGGCTCCGAAATCCATGACGACCCGCTCGCCCCGATCTCGAAGTACGCCCGCGACCTCGTCGCCGAGCGCGGCGACGACTGCCCGGTCGAGTGGGTCGGTCGCGAGGCCCGCTATCACGAGAAGCTCGCCACCCCCGACGTGACGATCGCCGACCTGATCGGCGAGATCGACCTGGTGAAGCACGCGGAGGGGCGGCACCTCTCGAGCGAAGACGTGATGCACTTCGGGCTGATTCCGCGGAGCCATCGCGGGATCTTCTGCATGAACGAGCTGCCGGACCTCGCCCCGAAGATCCAGGTCGGGCTGTTCAACGTGCTGGAGGAGCGGGACGTGCAGATCCGCGGGTTCCCGATCCGCCTCGGGCTGGATCTGTGCCTCGTGTTCAGCGCGAACCCCGAGGACTACACGAACCGCGGGCGGATCGTGACGCCGCTCAAGGACCGCATCGGCTCGGTCGTCCGCACGCACTATCCGCTGACGCGCGAGCTGGGAATGCGGATCACCGACGAGAACGCCTGGGGCGATCGCGACGGGACTGTCGCGATCGCCGTCCCACGGTTCATGCAGGAGATCATCGAAGAGACGTCGCGGCTGGCGCGGACCAGCCCGCACGTGAACCAGTCGTCGGGGGTCAGCGTGCGGATGTCGATCGCCAATTTCGAGAACATGCTCTCGAACGCCGAGCGGCGGAGCGTCCGCGCGGGAGACGAGCGGGCCGTCCCGCGGATCAGCGACCTCGCCTACATCGCGGCGAGCGCCCGGGGCAAGCTCGAATTGAACCTGACGGAAGAGGCGGGGGAGGAAGACCGGCTCATCGCCCGGATTCTCCAAGAGGCGGTGAAGGCCGTGTTCGACCAGCAGTTTTCCACCAAACAGTTCCGGAACGTGGTCGAGCACTTCGAGGGAGGGAAGACCGTCGAGGTCGGGGACTCCGTTCCCGCCGCGGAGTACGTGGCGCGGATCGACGCCGTGCGCGGGTTCCGGCAACAGGTGGAGTCGGCGGCGCGGGAGCTCGCGCCGGAACTGGCGGGCGGACCATTCGCGGTCCCGCTGCAGGCGGCCGTGGCGGAGCTGATCCTGGAAGGGCTGCATTGCCACAACCGGCTCAACAAGCGGCAGACGATGGCGGCCGTCCGGTACGGGCAATGACAGTACTTCCAGGAACGCGACTCCGTCATTCCCAGCCGTCGTCCGCGCCGCCGCTGGATGCCCGCCTTCGCGGGCATGACGCGCCGTCGCGAACCTGGAAGTCCTGAATGAACGCCGCGCGTGGCGAGCATGCGGGTGGTTCAGTCCTCGGGAATCGTTCCGGGGAGCGCGTCGTCCGGCGATTCGGTCGAGGAGGCCGAAGCCGGTCCGTGGGGAGGCGCCGCGGATTCCCCCGGCTGAGATCCCGCCAGCCAATCGAGCGGTGAAGGCTGATTTTCCTTCAGCCCGAACAGCGTGCGGACCCCCGGCCGCGTGAGCACGATCGCGGTGAATACGCCGAGCACGGTGCCGAACGGCACAAAGACGCACTCGACGGCCGCGACCAGCAGGCAGAACATGTAGCTCCGGCGCTGCGCGAGGCGGCGGCCGACGAGGCACATCAGCACGGCGAGCGTCCAGCCGCACAACAGGAACAGCGACGAGACCGCGACGAGCACCCAGCCGAGCACGCTCACCAGCAGGCCGTCGTTGCCGTTCAATCGGCCGGTGAGGATCGCCACGCCCAGCAGCAGGTGCACGGCGGGAAGGGCCGTCACCACGGCCGAGATCCCGGCGACCACGAAATGGAACCGGGACAGCAGCTTGAGGTAGTCGCGGTTCAAGGCGTCCACCGAGACACTCACCTTCGGCCCGGCTGCATTCCTTCCGTGCGACGCCGGGCGGGGGCCGTTGCGCGGCGTTCGGGGATGTAATCGCGAATCCACGCGGCCGGCGTTGCGCACGGAGGACCGGACGCCGATCATCGCCGGTCCGCGTCGAATGCAAGTGTAATGCGTTCAATGGTGTCAAGCGATCATTATTTTTCGCGACGAGAAGTTATGCGGAATTTTCGTAAAAAATTCGAAACCGACGCATCGCGGCGCCGATCGCCCGGTGATGCCGCCCGGCGACGTGCCGCCCCGACCCGCGCGAGCGGCAGGACGATTCCGTCGAGACGCTTCGGCCCACAGCGACCCGCTCCGCGCACAGCCCGGTTGACGAAGCGTAAACCCTGGCGCTATGCGATGCGTCGCTGGCGCATCGGCACGATGCGCTCAACCGCACCGACCGTCATCGGTCGCGCGTCGCTCAGTCCGGATTTTCCGTTCGTGTTGCCGAACGGCAACGAAATCGGGCGGAGGCTCCCGAGTGGCACGGTGCTTGCGTTCTCACCAGCGCTCGCAGACTCATGCTCCACATGACTTCGGCCAAGGAAAGCCTGATTCGTCATGCCTGCTCCTCCATCCTGGCTCACCCATCTGGCGAACGAGGTCGCGCAGCGGATGCGGGCGGTCGACGTCCTGGCGCCGCTGGGCTGCCACTATCACCACAACCGCGCCCTCGACCAGTGGGAAGTCACCATCTTCGTGGGCGGGACGGAGATCGTCGGGGGGGAACTGGATGGGCAGATCCGCTTTTCGAAGTTCCATCTTGACCTCCGCGAACTGTTCGACCTGTTCGATTTCGTCGACGAGTTCCACTGGCAGGCGGCGCGCATGGGACCGGACGACGACCTCGGCCCGCACGTGTCGGTGGAAGGCGCCGTCGAAGGGCGGTCGGTCTGGTTGAGGGTCCTCGCCTATCCGCCGGCACGGTTCTCGAAGGGCCGCAACCTCATCGCCGACACTCTGAAACTGGAAGACGTGTGGTAGACAGCCTGAAGGCTGTACTCCAACGCCGGCCGCCCGCCGCTACAGCGTCGCGAACCCTTCGTCGATGGCGAACTCCCGCCGCTCGTCGCGGCGCAGCCGCGCCGCCGCATGCTCCGGATCGTGGTCGAACAGTGCCAGCCAGCCCGCGTCGGCGATCCGCCCCAGCAATTCCGGCTTCTTCGCGCGGACGACGAGCGGATGCACGTCGTAGGCCATCCCCCACAGCATCGGCATGTGCCGCGTCGTGGCGCACAAGTCCCCGAGATAGACCGCCGTCTCGCCCCGGCTCTCGATGACGAGCGCCTGGTGCCAGGGCGTGTGCCCGCCGGTGACGAGGGCCCGGATGCCGGGGACGATTTCCACGTCCCCTTCGACCAGTCGCAGCTTCGCGTGCGCCGCCAGCGGGCGGATGTTCTCCTGCGGATAAGCGTTCCGCAACGCCGGGCCCGGGTCGGTCGCCGTCTCCCACTCCCCGCGCTGCACGACGATCTCCGCCCGCGGAAACGTCGGCACGAGCGAGCCGTCCGGCGAGGGCCGCGTCGCCCCGCCGGCGTGATCGAAGTGCAGGTGCGACAGAATCACCGTGTCGACGTCGTCCGCCGCGACGCCGTGCCGCGCGAGGTTTTCGAGCAACGGGTCGCCCGTTTCGGCGTGGAAAATCCGCCGCTGCTTCTCGGACAGCTTGGGGCCGTAGCCGGTGTCGATCAGCACCGTCCGCCCGTGGCCGCGGACGAGCGCGCAGTTCGTGTTCTGGAGGATGTTGTTGTTCTCGTCGCAAGGGAAGACGCGGTCCCACAGCGCCTTGGGGATGATGCCGAACATCGTCCCGCCATCGATGCGGTATCGTCCGCCGGAGATCGTGGTGAGCTGAAGGTCGCCGATGTGCATTGGACAATGATGCGGTCCGAAGGATCGACCACGCCCTGAGAGCGTGAACGTTCCCAGTGATCCCGTCATGGAGAGAACTTTAGGTGTGGCCTCCAGACATCTTAGCCCGCAGCGCAAGCAAGGGGGAATCGGCTTGACGGTTCCATTGCCGTATGTCGTCGGCCGGCCCAGCGATTCTCCCTCGCTGGCGCGTCGGGCCAGGTTGATTGTAATGGAACATCGGCATCTGCGGCGGAAGCGGGCGCCCGACGGGGTCGCACCGGGGCGGGACATTCAAACGCCCGTTCACTCGCGGGAAGCACCTCCTCTCGACCCCGACGGCCAGTCCGCTATACTTCGCACTGTTCGCGAAGCGGGCGGCCGGCGCGCATACGCTAGCCGCACGCTTCGCCCGCACAGGGAGACGGCTCCAATACGGGACGCCAGATGACGGTCAGCAAGACGATCTACGACAAGCTCGAAGAGCTCTCGCGGAACCTGTGGTGGAGCTGGCAGCCGGAAGTCACCGCGATCTTCCGCACCATCGACCCAACGCTGTGGTCGGAGCTGGGGCACAACCCGGTCCGCCTGTTGCAGCAGTACCCGCGCGAGAAGCTCGAAGAACGGGCCCGCGAAGAGGTGCTGCACTCCCGCGTCAACTGGGCCTATCGCCGGATGCAGGAGTATCTCGTCTCCCACGACACCTGGGGCGCGACGCACGCCGGGCTGCTCGGACATCGCCCCGCCGCCTACTTCTCCGCCGAGTTCGGGATCCACGAGTCGCTCCCGATCTATTCGGGCGGCCTGGGCGTCCTCTCGGGCGACCACCTGAAAAGCGCCTCGGACCTCGGCGTGCCCCTGGTCGGGATCGGGCTGTTCTACGACGAGGGCTATTTCTCGCAGCGCGTCGACGAGACCGGCTGGCAACAGGAATCCTACACCGAAGTCCAGATCGACAACCTCCCCATCGAGCAGATGGTCGGAGTCGATGGCAAACCGGTTCTGATCTCGGTCGATACCCGCAGCGGCAAAATCTTCGCCCAGGTGTGGCGCGCCAACGTCGGCCGCGTGCCGCTCCTGTTGCTCGACACCGATATTCCCGACAACCGCTCGGAAGACCGGCACCTCACCGCGCGGCTGTACGGCGGCGACCAGCGGACCCGCATCCGGCAGGAGATCATGCTCGGCATCGGCGGGGCGCGGGCGCTCGCGGCGCTGGGCATCCGCCCCAGCGTGATTCACATGAACGAGGGGCATTCCGCCTTCGCCCCGCTGGAGATCATCCGCCTCCGCATGAAGGAGGACGGCCTCCGCTTCGACGACGCCCTCCGCGAGGCCGCCGCGATGGGCGTGTTCACCACGCACACGCCGGTCGACGCCGGGCACGACCGCTTCGACGGCAAACTCATCGAGGAGCACGTCGGCCCACTCGCCGACGAGTTGGGTCTCGACCATCACGGACTGATGGGGCTGGGGCGCGTCGATCCGCAGAACCACCACGAGCCGTTCTGCATGACCGTTCTCGCCTTCAAGCTCAGCCGGCGGGCGAACGCCGTGTCGAACCTGCACGGCGTCGTCAGCCGCCGGATGTGGGCCTCCCTCTGGCCGTGGCGGAGCGAAGAGGAGATCCCGATCGGGCACATCACGAACGGCGTGCACGTCTCGACCTGGCTCTCTCCGCAGATGCGGATGCTCTACGACCGCGTGCTCCCCGCCAACTGGTTCCTCCGCAGCGGCGAGCCGGCCGTGTGGAGGGGGTTCGAGCAGGTCACGCCGGGCGAACTCTGGGAGACGCACCAGTCGCTCAAGAACCGGCTGATCGCCTACGCCCGCACGCGGCTCGTCAAGCAGGCCCGCCGCCGCGGCGAGACCGAGGCGCAGGCCGCCCAGTTCCAGACGGCCCTCGATCCCCAGGCGCTGACGATCGGCTTCGCCCGCCGCTTCGCCCCCTACAAGCGGGCCGACCTCGTCCTGCGCGATCTCGAACTCGTCAAGAAGATGATCGCCGAAGACGAGCGGCCCGTGCAGTTCATCTTCGCCGGCAAGGCGCACCCCGCGGACGACCACGGCAAGAGCATCCTCCAGCAGATCTTCAAGATCACGCAGGAGGAGGCGTTCCGCGGACGGATCGTGTTCCTGGAGGACTACGACATCAACCTCGGCCGGCATCTCGTGCAGGGGGTCGACGTGTGGCTCAACAACCCCCGCCGCCCGCTCGAAGCCTCCGGCACCAGCGGCCAAAAGGTCGTGCTCAACGGCGGATTGAACCTGTCGGTCCTCGACGGCTGGTGGGCCGAAGCCTACGACGGCCAGAACGGCTTCGCGATCGGCCACGGCCTCACGCACGTCGATCAGAAGACGACCGACGAACGGGACGCCCGCTCGCTCCGGGAGGTGCTGTCGAACGAGGTCATCCCGCTGTATTACGAGCGCGACGCCGACGATCTGCCGCAGGCCTGGATCCAGCGGATGAAGCGCGCCGTCCGCACGCTCGGCTGGCGATTCAACGCCGACCGAATGGTGATGGACTACGTCCGCGAGACCTACATCCCGGCCGCCGGCGGCCTGTCCTGCAACATCATCCCCATGCCCTGACGCCCGGCGAGCGGGGCGGGTGCTCGGCGTTGCCGTCCGCAGGAATCGACTCCGCGCAACCAAGGTCCCGCCCGGCGGGCGGGACCTACCGGGCGTCCAAGAGCCAGGCCAACAGCCCTTTCGCGAGGTGCAGGCGGTTTTCGGCCTGTTGGAAGGCGAGGCTTGGGGGGCCGTCGATCACTTCGTCCGTGACTTCGAGGCCGCGCTTGGCCGGCAGGTCGTGCATGAAGCGGCACGATTTCGGCGCCTGGGCCATCAACGCCGTATTCACCTGATAGGGGCCGAAGTCGCTCTTTCGCTTCTCCGCCTCCGCCTCCTGCCCCATGCTGGCCCACACGTCGGTGTAGATCACGTCGGCATCGCGCACCGCGCAGGGGATGTCGTCGGTTTGCACGAGATTCGCGTCCGGATGCTTCGCGCGCAGGTCGGCGAGCAGCGCGTCGTCGAGCCAGTAGTCGCGCGGGCCGCACAGCGTGAACGAGAAGCCGAGCATCGCGGCGGCGATCGACAGCGAGGCGGCGACGTTGTTCCCGTCCCCGACGAACACCAGCCGCTTCCCGCGGATGTCCCCGAAGACTTCCTGCATGGTGAAGGCGTCGGTGAGGGCCTGGCAGGGGTGGCGCTCGTCGGAGAGGCCGTTGATCACCGGGCAGGCGGCGTAGCTCGCGAACTCCTCGATCAGCCTTTGCGAAAAGGTCCGCAGCACGAGCGCGTCGGCGTAGCTGCCGAGCACGCGGGCCACGTCGGCGAGCGACTCGCGGCCGTCCAGTCCGGCATCCTTGACGGACAGGAACGTGCTCCCGCCGCCGAGATGGGTGATGGCCGCCTCGAAGCTGTTCCGCGTGCGGAGCGAGGGCTTTTCGAAGATCATCGTCAGCACGCGGCCGCGCAACAACGGCGGCCGATCGCCATCGAGAAACTTATCCTTCAATTCGCGCGCGCTCGCGAGGATCGCCTTGACGTCGGCGGTGGTCAGTTCCGAGAGTGAGGTGAGGTGTTTCACGGGGGAGGCTATCAGCGGTCAGCTATCAGCGGTCAGTGGGTAGTGGAGTACTGGGTACTGAGTACTGAGGGAATCGGGCGACTGTTCCAACGCCGACACTCATCAACTCTCAACCCTCGTTCGCCAGTTCTCGCAATACGTCGGCGAGGACGGCGCAGCCTTCGTCCACCTGCTCGGGGGTGACGTTCAAGGCCGGGAGCAGCCGGACGACCGTGTCGTGCGTGGCGTTGACGAGCACTCCCCGCTCCAGGCACTTCGCCACGACCGGGGCGGCGGGCACGCTGAGCTCGAGGCCGATCATCATCCCGCGGATCCGCAATTGGCGGACGATCGGCAGCTCTTCGAGCAACGGCGCGAAGTGCGCCCGGAACCGGCCGGCCATTTCGTGGACGTTCTCCAGCAGGCCGTCCTCCTCGATGGTCCGGCCGGTGGCGAGGCCGGCGGCCATCGCCAGCGGGTTGCCGCCGAACGTGCTGGCGTGCATGCCGGGTCGGAGGCTCTTCGCGACTTCGGGCTTCGCGAGGATCGCTCCGCAGGGGACGCCGCCGGCGAGTCCCTTCGCGAGCGTGATGATGTCCGGCTGGACCTTCCACTGCTGGTAGCCGAACCACGTGCCGGTGCGCCCCATGCCGGTCTGCACTTCGTCGAAGATGAGCAGCAGTCCCCGGTCGTCGGCGATGCGTCGGAGCCCGGCGAGATAGCCTTCACTCGGGACGTTGACGCCCCCTTCCCCCTGCACCGGCTCGACGAGGATCGCGCACGTCTCGTCGTCCACCAGCGACTCGATCGCGCCCAGGTCGTCGAACGGCGCGTAGCGAAAGCCCGCGACGAGCGGGCCGAGTCCCTCGTGATATTTCGGCTGCGCCGTCGCGGTCAGCGCGCCGAGCGTGCGGCCGTGAAAGCCGTTCTCGCAGGTGATGATCCGATAGCGGCCCTCGCCGCCGTGCAGGCGGGCGAGCTTGATCGCGGACTCGACCGCTTCGGCCCCGCTATTGCAGAAGAACGCCTGCCCGAACCCGCGCGTCGAAAGAAATTCGGCGAACCGCCCCTGGCCTTCGATGTACCACGTGTTTGGGACGTGGATCAACGTGGCGACCTGCTTCCGGACCGCCTCGACGACGCGCGGCGGCGAATAGCCGAGGATGTTGCACCCCCAGCCGGGGAACAGGTCGAGATAGCGGTTCCCCTCGGCGTCCCACACGAAGGAGCCTTCCCCCCGCACCAGGCTGATCGGCAGCCGGCGGTAGTTGGGGATGACGTACTGGTCGAACAGGGCGACGGTCTGGGGGCTGGAGAGGGGCATGGCGGGTCAGAGGGCAGAGGGCAGTAGGCAGAAGGGAGTCGGCAGTCGGCAGAAGGCAGTCGGTAGAAAGCAGTCGGCAATGTCGAATGCGTTCGCCAACGATACGTGCCGCGGGGATGCGCGACAAGGTAGCCCGCGTTCCCAAGCTCTGCTTGGGAACGCACGAGTTGGAAGCGCCGCTTCCCGAATCGCGAAGCGGAGCTTCGCGAGTGGGCGTTCCCCAGCTGAGCTTGGGAACGCGAGAACGCGACGAGAGGGCGGAGTTCAGAAGTCGGAGGGAACTTCGATCGATCAATTCACGTGAGGGTAGTCGCGGGCGAACTCGTCGAGGGGTGGACCGAACAACTCGACGATCTGGTCGCGCGTCAGTGGGAAGCGATAAAACGGCCCGCCCGGCTGCGAGCCGATCTCGATCCCCGGATCCTGTTTTCGATTCAAATGACCGATGGTGCCGTAGAGCTTTTCGTTGTCGTAAAAGACGAACTGAACCGGGCGGGAACCCCCGTCCAAATGGTGCTCTTCCGCCTGCTCTTTCGTCAATTCAGGCAGGAACAAGACGGTGGTGCCGTCGAGGCGCAGGTACAGATCGGGCATCTCCGACCGGGCAAGCTGGCTGTCGCGGCCGGACTCATGGGCGACCGGATCGTGCACCGCCAGGGATTCATAAAATCCCGTCGCGTACGGGGAAATGAATTTCATGTTTCGATAGCGGATCTCTGCGCGGTCGGGCGGACCACATCCCGCGGCGGCAACAGCAGCGAGACAGGCCAACCCACACATCACCAGTCGAATCGACAAGGCTCTCATGCGACGATCTCCGTCCCGATCCCCTTGTCGGAATACACCTCCAACAGCAGCGAGTGCGGCATGGCGGCGTCGACGATATGCACCTTGCTCAGTCCCGCGGCGAGCGATTCGAGCGCGGCTTCGACCTTGGGGACCATGCCGGCGTCGATGGCGCCTTGCGCGACGAGTTGCCGGCAGCGGGCCGCGTCGAGGTGCGAGATCAGCGTCGCCGGATCGTTCCGGTCGAGAAAGATTCCCGGGACGTCGCTCAGGAACACGAGCTTCTCCGCGGGAAGCAATCGGGCGATGGCGGCGGCGGCGGTGTCGGCGTTGACGTTGAGCCGCTTCCCGCCGCGATCGAGGGCGATGCAGGGAACGACGGGGATCGCGCCGGCGGCGAACGCGCCGTCGATCGGCGTGCGGTCGATATCGATCACTTCGCCCACGGCGCCGAGGTCGAGCGGCTCTCCTTCGGGACCGGGGAGCGCGAGCTTGCGGCCGATGAGGCAGTTCCGCGTGAGCCAGCTCAGTCCGACCGCCTTCGCCCCCTGCCGTTCGATCTCCCCGACGAGCGACGCGCAGATGTCGCCGGCGAGCACGCGGGCGGCGATGTCGAGCGTGGCGTCGTCGGTGTAGCGGCGGCCGTCAACGAAACGCGCCTCGAGGCCGGCGTCGCTCATGGCGCGGCTGATCGCCTTTCCGCCGCCGTGGACGAGGATCGGCTTCATGCCGACGGTCTCGAGGAAAATCACGTCGGTGAGGAGGCTGCGGATCGCCTCGGGCCGGTCGAGGGCGCTGCCGCCGAGCTTGACGACGACGTACTTTCCGCGGAACCGGCGGACCCATCCGAGGGCCTCGACGAGCACACGGGCCTTGCGGATCGCCTCGTCCACGATCAGAGAACTCCAGCGCGGGGCGGGAAGAAACCTTCAATTTTATGGGGACGTGGGGGGAAGTCAACGAAAGCGCGAAGTATGAAGGGGCGAGGGGGCGTGGCAAAAGACATCGAGAAGCCCCGTGAACGGGGCTTGCGCATCGATGATCCTGCGGCCGAGGAACCCCGGCAAAATGCCGGGGGCCAATAAGCCCGACCTTCACGATTACGCCAGTGATCCTTGCACACCCGACGAACGTACGACCGGAGCCTTTCAACCCTCAACCCTCGACCCTCAACCCTCAACCCTCAACCCGAATTCCCCCCAGCGGCGATGCACGCGGTCCCGGACTTCCTCCGACATCCGCAACTCCTCCGGCCACGGCCGCGAGTGGCCTTCGTCGGCGAGCTTGCGCGTCGCGTCGATGCCCAGCTTGTGCCCCAGACCGCGAATCGGGGCGGCGTGGTCCGCCATGTGGGTCGCGCCTTGCCAGAACGCCACGTCGCGGCCGGGATGCGCGTGCGCCCCGACGCGGAACCAGACCTCTTCCTCGTCGGAGACGTCGGCGTCCGCATCGACCACGACGACGATCTTCGCCGCGGAAAGCGCGTCCAGCGCCCACACGGCGTTCATCACTTTCCGCGCCTGATGAGGATATCGCTTGCGGACGCTCACGAACAACAGGTTCCGCCCGGCCCCCGCGGGGGGGAAGTGCAGATCGACGACCTCGGGGACGAGCATCCGCACGAACGGCCGCAAACAGCGCGCAGCGAGGCGCTCCAGGCAGTGCTCCTCCGACGGCGGCCGCGCGCGGATCAGCGCCGGGAACACCGGGTTCGCGCGGCGCGTGACCGCGGTGACGTGCATCACCGGGACTTCCTCCGGAAGAGAGTGGAAGCCGGTCGCCGCCGCGATCGGCCCGGCCCTCTCCAATCCGGCGGCGGGATCGACGTAGCCCTCGATCACGATTTCGGCGGCCGCGGGGACTTCGAGTTCCGCGGTGCGGCAGCGGACCAGCTCGACCGGCTTCTCGCGGAGCAGACCGGCGAGCAGGCAGGCGTCGGCGCCGGGCGGCAGCGGCGCGTGGGCGGCGAACACCAGCAGCGGGTCGCCGCCGAGCGCGACGGCGACCGGCATCTGCTGACCGCCGCGGCGATGGGCTTCGAAGTTCCGCCAGCCGTCCTGCTGCACGTCCCAGTGCACGTGCAGCGAGCGCTCGTCGCGGAGCGCGAGCGGCGTGAGGGCGACGTCGCGTCCGCCGGTCTCGGGGTCGCGGGTGACCACCTGGCCGGCGGTGATCGTGCGGGCGGACTCGCCGGGCCAGGCGTGCGGGACCGGGAGGCGGCGGAGATCGACGTCGCGGCCCATCTCGACGACCTGCTGGCATGCCCCGGTCTTCACGAGCCTGGGTGGCGCGCTCGCCATCCGCCCGAGTTGTGGGACCATCTTCAGCGCGTCGAGCCACGACCCGGACACGTCCGGCTTGAGGCGGGCCGCGAGCCGCTCGGCGACTTCGTCGAACGACGCCGCATTCATCAACCGGCACAATCGCGCGGGGCAGCCGAGCAGGTTCGCGACGACGGGGAATTCGCTGCCGGCGACCGATTCGAAGAGCACGGCCGGCCCGCCGTCGGGCGCGCGGGCGATGCGGGCCGTGATCTCCGCGAGTTCGTGGACCGGATCGACCTCGGCCGCGATGCGGACGAGCTCGCGGTCGTCTTCGAGCCGGGAGAGGAAGTCGCCGAGATCGTCGTAGGCCATCGGCCCGCTTGCGAGTGCCAGGATGGAAAGCGAATCGAGAGCGGAAGTCGCTGGGGGAGGGATTATAGCAGAGGTCAGTGGTCGGTAGGCAGCACAGCAGTCGGCAGTCGGCGGATGCAACTCGTCACTCGTTACTCGGCATGCGTCACGATATCATCCCGCGATGCTTCGCTATACGTTGCTCGGTGAGTCTCACGACGGCGGCGACGTTGCTTTCGCCGCTGACGGTGCCCGCGGCGCTCTATCTGCTCATGGACGGTGCGGGCCTGGACGAGAGCGATTTCGCCGCGAAATCGTTCCAGATCCTCGTCACGCAGGTCGTGGGACCGGTGCTCGCGGGATGCGCGTTATCCCGGTCGAGCGCGGCCGCGGCGAGAATCCTGCACCGCATCGGGCCGATCATCGCCAACCTCACGATCTTGTGGATCATCGCCGTGGTCGTGGCGCTCCAGCGCGGCGAATTGAGACAAATCGACGCCAAGCTGTTCGGGGCGCTCCTGGCGATCAACGTCGCGGGCTATGTGGCGGGGTTCCTCGCGGGGAAGCTGGCGCGGCTGCCCGACGGAATGCGTCGCGCGCTGACGCTCGAGGTCGGCATGCAGAACGCGGGGCTGGGAACGGTGATGGCGCTGCAACTGTTCGGCAGCGCGACGCGCGCCGCGATCCCCGCGGCGGCTTACACGTTCGGTTGCATGCTGACGGGGACGATGCTGGCGCAGGCGTGGGCGTTGCGCGCGGCGCGCGGGGAGGAGAGGGCGGGGCGGTGAACCACGCGAAACCGCAAGTGGCGCGGTCGCGTCAGTTTTCTTCGAGGTCGTGGCGGAGCTCGTCTCGTTCCTTCCGGGTCACTTCCAGATCGAACATCAGGTACTTGATGTCGAGCCGGAGCTGCGACAGGGCTTCCTGGACGAGCGCGAGGATCCGGCGGCGGCGGCGGACCGATTCGACCACCCGCTGGTAGGCCGGCTCCAGTTCCGCCCGGTAGCTCGGGGGGAGCGTGCCGATTTCCCGCCCGAGATCGAGCAGTTCGCGCGGCACTTCTTCTTCGACGCCGCCGTCGGACAAGCGATTCGAGAGGCCCATCGAGGTCTCGCTCCTGATTTACCGGTCTGCCCGGGAAAGAACAGATTCTGTGCCGAGCGCCGACCATTCTCAACGTCGAGTTGCAACCCATTGCACGGCAAACGGTTGGGTGGTTGAGCGGATTGCGGCTCGGCCGGGGCCGTGTTGCCCGCCGGATACGTCCTGTCTTGGCGGGAATCGGGAAGTGTAGTATTCTCCGGCACTTACGAACGCGGAGCGGATTTGCCGCACCGTTGCCGGAGTGCAACGGTCGCTGCGGAGAATTCTTGATCTCGAACGGTTGCCGTCGTTCGGATTCTGCCGAAAACAGACAGGGGAATCCGGTTGGCGCGATGGAATCGATCGTGACGATTCGCCGGGCCGCGTCCCACGGACGGACAGGGCATTGATGCCGCGCCTCTCGCGACGACTGACGGTCGTCTTGTTCGGAATCGCCGCGCTCGCCGCGAGCGCGGGCGGGGATTCTGCGCGCAGCGCCGACCATACGGACGGCTTCGACGACGCGCGGCCGACGTGGCAGCTCAACTACGAAGCGACGCGGGTGAAGCTGTTGGCGCATCGGCGGCATCCGCATCTCGTCCTGCGGGGAGACGGCGCGGAGCATGTGCAGTTCGAAGTCGCCTCGCGCGGAGCAGATGGAAGGGCGTCGGAGATCGTGCAACTGGGCACGACGCTCCCCGCGGCCCGAGTCATCGACGAGCTGAATCTCGAGCTGTGGCTGCGGTCGAACCGCCCGGGCGCCGTTCTCTCGCTGCGGGTGGTCCTGCCCAAGCACCGCCATCCCGACACCGGAGCAATGCTCACGACCTATCTCAACGGCGCGGTGTATACGACGCCCGGCCAGTGGCAGAAGCTCGAATGCCGCACGGCGGACAAGGCGGTCGCCGAAAAGCTCCGCCTGCTGCGGGCGCAGTTGCGGCACGCGGAGGTCGATCCCTCGGGGATGTACGTGGACCGGGTCGTGCTCACCGCGGATCTCCCCGCGGGGGCGGCCGAGTTCACCATCGACGAGCTGCGGTTCGGGCCGGTCGTCAGCCCTCAAGAGGAGCCGGCGATCCGCCGGGCCGCCGAACAGGAGCCGCAGAACGTGGCGCCGCTCGATTACCGTCTCGATCGGCTCTCGGTGCAGGGGCGGCCGTTCTTCCCGCGGTTCGGACCGTACCACGGCGAGGATCTCGACCTGTGGGAGGCGACGGGCTGCAATCTGGCGTGGATTCCGGACTACGAGGACTACGAGTTGCTCGCCGCCTTTCAGGGCCGCGGCCTGTGGACGATGGCGACTCCGCCGCGGGTCCGCTCGGCGGCGGGGGAAGTGCTGGATGACGCGAATGCGAACCTCGTGCCGTTCTCCTCCCGGACCTATCCGATCCTGGTGTGGTACGGCGGGACGCGCGTCTCGCCGGCGGAGCGGCGGAGCCTTGAAGCATTGCAGTCGCAGGTGTGGGCGGCCGATCGCAACTTCCGCCGGCCGATGATGGTCGACGTCAACGGCGACGAGCGGGAGTTCTCCCGACAGGTGAGCCTGCTCGGGGTCAGCCGGCACGTCCTGCACACGAATTCGTCGCTGATGGACTACCGGGAATGGCTGATGCACAAGCGGCGGCTGGCGCGGCCGGGGAGCTTCGTGTGGACCTGGGTGCAGACGGAACCCGCCCCGGCCAATACCGATTGGCGGAACGCGGCCCGCCGCGCCCCGGCCGTCGTCGAGCCGGAACAGCTCCGGTTGCAAGTGTATGCGGCGCTCTCGGCCGGTTGCCGCGGCATCGGCTTCTGGAACACCACGCCGCTCGATTCGACGGGGCCGGGGGCCGAGGAGCGGCGGCTGGCCTTGACGCAACTGAACCTGGAGCTCGAGCTGCTCGAGCCGTGGCTGGCGACCGGGTCGCTCGTGACCCACGTTCCCTTCGAGCTGGGAGGAAAGAAATCGGCCCCGATCGGACAGCGGCGGCTCGATTTCCAGAGCGCGACCGGAGACGATCGCCAGCGGCAGGCGCTGATCGAAGAGCGGCTCGACCGCGAGCAGCGAAAGTCGCGCCTCCGCGGGGAGCTCGAGGCGGCCATCATCCGCAGCGATCACGGCATCCTCCTGCTCCCGGTGTGGTACGAGCACGGCGCGCAGTTCTGTCCCGGACAGATGGTCGAGAACAACGCCACGATCATCGTCCCCGGCGTGGACGAGGCGGCCTCGGCCTGGGAAGTGACCACCACCGGCATTCGCAGTCTCGAGCGGACGCGCGTCACCGGGGGGATCGAGATCAAGCTGCCGAAGTTCGACCAGACGACGGCGATCATCCTCTCCGCGGACCAGGGCCTCGTCGCCAAGCTGCGGACGAAGGCCGATTCTCTCGCCGCGCAGAGCGCCGCGGCGAGCGTCGCCCTGGCGCGGGCGAAGCTCGCCCGCGTGCGTTCGGTCGACGACGAGCTGCGGTCGTTGAACATCGTCCAGCCCGACGCGCCGCAATTGCTCGTCAGCGCCGATGCGCTCCTCGCGCGGGCGGAAGCGGCCCACCGCCAGCAGGACCATGCCAGCGCGCGGCTGCTTTCCGCCGATGCGATGCAGCTCATGCGGATCCTGCAGCGGGCGCACTGGAACAGCGCCGTCCGCAGCTTCGCGTTCCCCACGGCGAGCCCTTACGCGATTTGCTTTCAGACGCTGCCGGACCACTGGCGGCTCGTCGAGCAGTTTGGACGCAACCTGCCGGCGAGCGAGGCGAACCTGCTCCGCTCGGGAGACTTCGAGGACATCGACACGATGGTCGTGGAAGGCTGGAAGCACACGCAGAACCAGCTCGCCGGCGTGCGGGCGACGGCGGAGCTGCACCCGGCCGCGCACACCGGGAAGTACTGCCTGCGGCTGGTCGCCGTGCCCGAGCCGGGGAGCGAGCCGCCCAGCGTCGTCCGCGACAGCCCCGTCGAAGTGACCACTCCGGCGATGCCGGTCGTGGCGGGACAAATCCTGTTCGTGACCGGCTGGATCCGCATTCCGACGGCCATTCAGCGAAGCCCCGACGGCGTAGTGCTCACCGACAGCATCGGCGGACCGGTCGGGGCGCTGCGCTGGAAATCGGCGAAGAACTGGCAGCGGTTCGAATTGATCCGCGAGGTCCGCGAGAGCGGCGAATTCCAGATGCGGGTCTCGCTGGCGGGGCTGGGCGAAGTCCAGCTTGACGAGCTGAAGGTCGTCCCGCACGATCCGCGGGCGGCGCCCGCCGCCGCCACCGCCGCGCCCCCGCAGGAAGCCCGCGGCGGAATCATGGACTACTTCAACCGCTTGCCGCGCCTCAATCCGCTGGCGCCGCGGCGATGAGGATCCGCGAAAGAAGTACTTTCTCAAAAGCGGCCTTGGGGTGGCACGCCCCGACGCGTTGGGAAGGGCGTGGGCGTCGCCGGCCACGCCCTTTGCGGACTCAGGGCGTGCCACCCGAAGTTCATCAGGTTATTTTTGGCGAATCCTTGAGAGCTTCCTTCCAGCGGGCGATCTGCTCGCGGACGCGCTCCCGGCCCCCCGAGCCGTAGCTCGACAGCACTGCAACCGCATTCTGCACGCCCAGCACGCCGTACACGTCCTCGCCGATCCGGTCGCAGGCGTTCTGCAATTCGGCCAGTTCGAGGTCGGCGAGCCGGCAGCCTTGCGCTTCGCACTGCGACACGAGCCGGCCCACCGTCTCGTGGGCGGTGCGCATCGGCACGCCCGCCTGGATGAGGTGTTCCATGAGTGCCGTGGCGTCCAGAAACCCCTCTTCGAGCCGTGATGCGATCCGCTCCCGCTGCAACTCCGCCCCGCGGACGATCGCGGGCGCGAGCTCGAGGCACGCCGTCACCGTGTCCAGCGCGTCGAACAGCGCGAGCTTGTCTTCCTGAAGGTCGCGGTTGTACGCCAGCGGCAGCCCCTTCAACAGCACGAGCAACTGCGGGACCGCGGCGATCGCGCGGGCCGACTTCCCGCGAATCAGCTCCAACACGTCCGGGTTCCGTTTCTGCGGCATGATCGACGAGCCGGTCGTGTAGGCGTCCGGCAGCTTGAGGAAGCCGAACTCCGTCGAGAACCACAGGATCCACTCCTCCGCCCAGCCGGAGAGGTGCGTCGCGATCAGCGACAGGTCGAACACGAACTCGACCACGAAATCGCGATCGCTCGATACGTCCAGACTGTTCGCCGCGACGGAATCGAAACCCAGCTCGCCGGCGGTGAACTCGCGGTCGATCGGGAGCGACGTCCCCGCCAGCGCCGCCGCGCCGAGCGGCAGCACGTTCGCCCGCGTGCGGCAATCGGCGAGCCGCTCGCGGTCGCGCTGGAACTTCTCGCAGTAGGCGAGCCAGTAATGCGCCGCGGAGACCGGCTGCGCCCGTTGCAAATGCGTGTAGCCGGGGAGGATCACGTCGAGGTCCACCTCGCACCGCTGGAGGAAGGCCCGCTGCAACTCGGCGAGCAGTCCGTCGATCCGGTCGATCGCGTCGCGGACGTAGAGCTTGAGGTCGGTCGCCACCTGGTCGTTGCGGCTGCGGGCGGTGTGCAGCCTGCGGCCCACGTCGCCGAGCCGGGCGATCAGCGCCTGCTCGACGTGCATGTGGATGTCTTCGAGCTCGGTGCGGAAGGGCAGCTCGCCGCGCTCGATCTCGCCGGCGATCTCGTCGAGGGCGGCGACGATTGCGTCCCGCTCGTCGGGCGTGAGCAGGCCGACGTGCGCGAGCATCCGCGCGTGCGCCTGCGAGCCTCGGATATCGACGGCGGCGAGCCGGGCGTCGAAGCGGATCGACTCGGTGAACTGCTCGACGCGGGGATCGGTCGCCTGCTGGAAGCGTCCTCCCCAGGCTTTGGCGGCCACGGCCATCTCCGGATGAATCGATCGTAAGTTGTTCGAAACCGCAAGTTTAGACGCCTCGCACCCGCGATTCAACCGCGAACTCCTGTTGACAGCAGTTTGGAGGAATGAGTAGGGTGGGATGAGTGGTGAGAGTCGTTCTGAATTTGACGAATCCGACGCCCCAGGGCCGCCGCTCATGTTCTTCGCCGTACGATCCGCGCTTCGTCTATCGTCGCTCACCTCCGTCGCGCCGGTTCTGCTGACCGCGGGCATGTTGACGTTCGCTGCAGGGAAAGCCTCCCATGCCGCAGATGGCGAACCGGCCGCGACGGGCAAGACAGCGTCGCATCTCGGCGAGTGGACGCTGATGATCGTGCCGGCGGGGCGGATGGCTCACCGCGAGTTCGCCGCCCGGGACGCGATCGCTGCCGAGGGGTCGCTCATCATTCCCGCGCCGAGCAGCGATCCCGCGGCGCCGATCCTCCCGGGAGCCGCCGCGAGTGACGAAGCCGCCGCCGACGCTCTTCCCTCCCCTGCGCTCGCGGTCCGCTATCGGACGTATCGCGAGGCGTACCGCGCGGTCCCCTTCAGCCGCGCGGAGTATCTGGCGAACCCCTCGTACCGTCACGACGCGGCGATGGAACTGCTCTTCGGGCAGATGCGGCCGACGGTGATTCACCGTCATGTGTCGCAGCCGCGCCCCGCCCCGACGGTCGCGGCGTTCAGCCCGTACTATTATTATCCGCCGCAGTACGACTATTCGCGCGGGCCGTACAGCCGCTATCCGGGGCTGTTCGGCTACCGGGGCGGATACCGGCTGCAGTACTACATCAACGGCTCATACGGCAGCCTGTTGGCGCCCTATGCATATTGAGTCGGCCGCCGCTCACCGGGCGAACTTCAGGAGCATCGCCCCCTCAGACGGCATCCGCTCCAGTTCGGCCGCGAGCTTCCGCCGGGCGGCGCTCGCCGGAGAGTCGTCCGGCAAGTCCGCCAGCGGCTTCTTCTCGAGCGGATCGTCCCGCACGTCGAAGAACCGGCCGTTGCCGTACAATTTCCAGCGCTGGTCGCGGGCGAAGCGGACCGGCTTGTCGTCGCGCTCCGGCCGTGGACAGTAGAAGCAGTGAATCGCCTCCCGCGGATTTCCTTTCTCGCCCCGCAACTGCGGCAGAAAACTTCGCCCGTCCAGCCCGTCCGGAACGGCCGCGCCGGCCGTCTCGAGCAGTGTCGGCAGGAAATCGGTGAAGCTCACGAGATCGTCGGACACCCGTCCCGCGGGGACCGTGCCGGGAAAGCAGGCGACGAGGGGCACATGCGTCCCGGCGTCCGTGGTGAGTCCCTTACCTCCCTGAATGGTCCGCCCGTCGAGCGAGGAAGTGATCGTTCTGCCGGTGCCGTTGTCTCCGGCGAACAGGATCAGCGTCCGCTCCGCGATGCCCAGTTCGTCGGTCTTGGCGACGATCCGGCCGACCAGCTTGTCCATGTACGCCACCATGTCCTCGAAGTTCCGCTGCTTGTCCGCGCTCTGGCGGGATTCGCTGTCGGGCGTCGGTTCGAACGGGCCGTGCGGAAGAATCATCGGATAATAGGCGCAGAACGGCCGGTCGCGGTGCTCGGCCATGAACTCGAGCAGGTAGTTCGCCGCGATGTGCGGCCCGTACTCGCCGCCTCCGTGCTGCCGGTTTTCGCCGTCGACGTACAGCAGCGGGTTCCAGTAGCGCGAGCCGAGCCGGTCCACCTGCCACAGACAGCACCGATCGAAGCCGGCCTCTTTCGGCCACGTCCCCTTGCCGCGAAAGCGGTCGTCGTATTGCTCCGCCCCGAATAGCTGCCACTTCCCGGCGACCGCCGTCGCGAAGCCGGAGTCCTTCAGATGATGGGCGAACGTCTTCTGGTCGCTGTTGAGCACTGAAAAGGCGGAGTAATTCCGGGCGTTGGAAAGCCCGGTCATCAGCTCCACGCGACTCGGAGTGCACAGCGGCTGCGAATAGCAGTGCCGAAACCGCATCCCGCGCTCGGCGAGCCGGTCGATGTTCGGCGTGCGGTACTGCCGGCTGCCGTAACAGCCGAAGCACTCGACGCCGATGTCGTCCGCCAGGATGAGGACGATGTTCGGCTTTTGCGGCGCGGCGGCGAAGGCGTTCGCGCCGGGCAGTCCACCGAGTGCGGCGACACACACGAACGACAGCGGCCAGCCGCGACCCGAATGAGTGATGCTCTTCATGCACGCCTCGCGAGGTGGAAAGAGTGCAGCCCGCGGCGGGGTCCGGAAACGTTTCCGCTCACCGGCGGCTGGCGGCCCGCGCTTGCTCCAGCTTGTCGCGCAATTCCTTCGACTGCACGGCATAGTCGGCGTTCCCGGCCAGATTGCGGAACTCGTGCGGGCCGTGGTCGTGATCGTACAGTTCTTCGCCGCCGCCGCCCCAGCGGTTGTACCGCCAGCGCGGCGTGCGGATCGACTCTCCCTGCTGGTGGGTGACGGTGTAGGCGTGCTGCTTCGGCCAGTCGTCGCGGTCCGGCCGCTCGAGCAGCGGGACGAGGCTTTGTCCGTGCAGGATCGACGGCTGCTTGTCGCTCAGCCCGGTCAGTTCCGCCAACGTCGGGTACAGGTCGATCAACTCGACGATGGCCGGCGACGATTTTCCGGCCGATGCCTTCATCCCCGGGGCGGAGACGATCAGCGGCACGCGGACGCTGTCTTCCCACAGGCTCAGCTTCTGCCAGCAGTGATGCTCGCCGAGGTTGTAGCCGTGGTCCGAGGTGAAGACGACGACCGTGTTCTGGCGGAGATCGAGCTGATCGAGCGCGTCGAGGAGGCGGCCGACCTGCTCGTCCATGAAGCTCACGCTGGCGTAGTACCCGCCGATGGCCTGCCGCTGCTGCAATTCGTTCATGCCGTAGCGGCGCAGGTTTTCCATGTCGAGCGCCGCCCGCGGAACGTCGTCGAGATCGTCCGCGGGGACTTCCGGCAGGGGCATTCGATCGTCGGGATACTTGTCGAACAGCCGCCTGGGCGCGACGAGCGGGACGTGCGGCCGCACGAATCCGACCGCCAGGAAGAACGGCTGCGCGTCCTTGGAGCGGCTTTCCAGGATGGCGATGGCCTGAGTCGCGGCCATGTGGTCCGCCTGCGTCGCCTCGAATTCGTCCGGGACGATGACCCGCGCGAAGTTCGATCCGTAATGCGTCCGCTTGGGAGAGAGCAGTTCCAGCTTGCCGCGGCTGCGCGTCTCCGGCGCCATGACGTTGAAGGCCCGGTCCCACGAATCCGGATCGTCTCCGCCGGGATCGCCCGCCTCGATGCCTCCCGGTATGCCCATGTGATAAATCTTCGACACGCGCGACGAAAAATATCCATTCTGCCGCAGAAGGCCGCCGATGCTGGGGTGGTCCTTCAGTTCTGGGTTCGAGATGTGGTAGCTGCCGAGTTTCGTGCTGTTGCCCAGCATCTTCGTGCGGTTGGGATACAGCCCGCTCATGAACGAGGCCCGCGACGGGCCGCAGAG
>JBBDNU010000072.1:0-31210 GCA_040877365.1 Planctomycetales bacterium | reverse complement strand
GTCCGCACCCGGCAGAGTACCCGGCCCTTCAAGAGTGGCGGTGGTGGGCGCTTACAATGCTGCAACAACGCCGCGCCGAGTCGATGAAGGTTCCAGCCACTCGGCCGGCAGCATCTGGTAGAATTCCGTTGCGAAGGCGGTTCCTCAGTACCCGTCCGCGATATCCGTGGTGTTTCGAATGAGACGCCGACGCCGTTTTCTCGCGCTCTTCATCGGCTTGCCCCTCGCAACCTGCCTCGTCTGGTTCGCCGTCGTGCGGGTCGCGAGTCCGTGGAACAGGGTGCGGATTCATGCCGATGAGTCCGCCGCTGCGCACGCCGAATCGTCCGAAGCCGCATCCGATTCCGCGCTCGCGCTCCGCATCGCCGCGTACAACATCGCCCACGGCCGCGGCGCGGGGGATGACAACTGGAAGGGCGGATCCGCCGAGGAGCGGGCCTCGCGGCTCGAACGAATCGCGATGTTCCTGAAGGACGCCGATCTCGATCTCGTCGTCCTCAACGAGGTCGATTTCGACGCGGCGTGGAGCGGCGGCGTCAACCAGGCGGAAGCGATCGCGCGAGCGGCCAAGTTTTCATACCGTGTCGAACAGCGGAACATCGACCTCGCCCTCCCCGTCTTCAGCCTGCGGTTCGGGAACGCCGTGCTCAGCCGGTATCCCATCGTCGAAGCGCGGGCGATCGACTTTCCCGCTTACGCGGCGTGGGAAACGGCGCTCGCGGGCAAGAAGCGCGGCCTCGCCTGCACCATTCGTCTGGACGACGCGCGCGAGCTGCGGCTGATCGCGGTGCACCTCGACGACCGCAGCGAATCGGTCCGCCTTGCCGCCGCGGAGATGATCCGTGCTGAGAAGGCGAGCACGACGCTGCCGGTGATCGTCGCGGGGGACTTCAACTCGGCCCCGCCCGGCTTCCCGCTCGCGCAGCCCGACGCGGATGGCCGCACGGCGCTCGGAAATCTTGTCGGCGAAGCGGGCTTTCACACGTTGCCGAGCGAGCCGCCGGAAGCGGCGGGACTGACGTTTCCCAGCACCGCCCCGGACCGCGTGCTGGACTGGGTGCTCGCCGCGCCGCCGGCGCGGCTCGTGTCGCGCGAGGTGTATCCGATCGAGGAATCGGACCATCGGCCGGTGATCGGGGTTGTGCGGTTGCCGGCGGGGGAGTGATGATTCATGAAGGCTCCCCCCACTGACGTGGGAGGCTCGCTACGGCGTGGGATAGGCGTCGACTGCCATGAACGAACCGAACGACATCTTCACGCAGTACCTCGGGCGCGAGGTCGTGCTCGACGTCGCGAGCCCTTATGTCTACCTCGGGACGCTGGCGGCGGTGGACGCCGCCGCGCTGACGCTCGAAGACGCCGACGTCCACGACCTCCGCGACACGCACACCAGCCGCGAGCGGTACGTGATCGAGGCCCGCCGGCACGGGATCCGCCCGAACCGCCGGCGGGCGGTGGTCCACCGTGAGGAGGTGGTCAGCCTGTCGGCGCTGGAGGACGTGCTGGATTGATTTGGAGTGCGGAGTGCGGAGTGCGGAGGGCGGAGGGCGCATGCTCATCCCAGCCGCAGCAATCCTATCAAATACGGTCCGACTTCCAGCCGCAGCATCTGGATCGTGAAGTACCCGAAGAACGCGCACGACCAGACCATGATCGCGAACCGGCCCCACGTCATCGAGATGCTCCGCGGCAGGATCTTGCTGTTGAGATACAACAGGATCAGCGAGTAGAGGAACATCACGCCGCCGTTCATGGCGGCGGCCGTCTGGAGCAGGAACAGCGGCTGGCCGAACTTCGCCCCCTCGGGGACCACGAGCGGGACCGCAAGAATCAGCGATCCCAGCGCGATCTCCGCCCACAGGAAGTAGTAGTACAGACGGCTCTGGGTGAAGGTCTCGCTGTCGCGGAGGAAGTTGACCTTCACGATGTCGGTCGAGATGCGGGCCACCGCGTCGAGCAGCCCGAATTCGGTCGTCAGGAGGATCGCCAGCCCCATCAGCAGGAAGCACGTCTTGAGCAGTCCCCCCATCGGCAGGCCCGCCAGCACCGTCGCTTCGCCCCACACGAAGTTCATCCCCGCGCCGAAGCGGTCCATGCCTTCCTTGAGTTCGCCGCTCGGGTCGTAGAACAGCGAGTAGGAGATGAGCGACATCAGGCACAGGCAGATCGCGCAGGTCGCGAGGAAGCTGAAGGCGTGCTCGACGTTCGCCGCCCGCCACCACGCCCGCCAGCGGCGCATGTTTTCCGGGGTGTGCTCGAAGTGATAGCCGACGTCGCTGATCGCTTCCTCTTCGCCGGTGATGGGGCTGGTGATGCGGCCGATGTAGCGGCCCATGCCGTAGCCCTTGTCCTTGATGTAGTTGCTCTGGCCGAGGTTCGTCGTCCCGCCGGCGCCGGCGAAGGCGAGCGCCCCGAGCAGGACCGTCAGCGACAGTCCCGTGGTTTCCAGGTCGGGCATCGCCCCCACGTTCGCGATGCCGTCGAACATCGCGAGGACCGCGTCCCATCGCACGACCACCGCCGCGAGCAGCACGAGCAGCACGAGGATCAGCCCCACGAGCACCGTCTGGACCTTCTCGACCGTGTTGTACACGACCGGCCCCGCGGTCAGCACGATCCCCGACAGCACCAGCCCCGCGATGCCGAACAGCGAAATCCGCCGCAGTTCCCAATCGACCGTTCCATCCGTCACCGCTTCGATCGGTCCGTAGAGCATCCAGCTCAGGATCTGCGCCGCGCCGGTCGCCCAGCCGGGCCAGGCCCAGGGGATGATGTTCAACGCCAGCATGACGATCGCCCACGGCTTCCATAGCCGGCAGAAGCCGGTGATCGCGCTTTCGCCGGTGGCAAGCGTCCACCGCTCGATTTCCATGTTGAGGAAATACTGCGTGAGCACCCCCAGCATGCAGCCCCAGAAGAACACGAAGCCCGCCTTATACACGATGTGCGGCCAGATGATGAACTCGCCCGAGCCGAGCGCCAGCCCGGCCAGAATGATGCTGGGTCCGACCATCTTCCGCCAGGAGACCGGCTCCGGCAGGTCGCGATACCGCAAGGGAGGCAGATTGCGGTGCGGGATGACCTCATCGGGAACGAGACGTTCGCCGGGCTGCGCGATGGCGTCGTTCATGCGTCGTCCCGGCGATGCGTTCGGAGCGCGGTCCGCAGAGGAGGTCCGATTCTAAGGAGCGGTGCGAGGCGGAGTCCAGAGTTGAGCAGAAGATGAATCGAGGCCCGAGCGCCGCAGGCGGTTCGCTTGCCGCTGGGCCTCGTGGCTCGTAGAATGATCCGCCTGGGCGCGTTCTCCCGGCAAGATCCGGGCGATCCGCGGTTCGATCGTTCCGTCAACGACTCGCGAGAGCTTTAGCGATGAAGAGCGGCATTCATCCGGAATATCGGGACGTGGTGTTCCTCGATTCCGGCACCGACACCCGGTTCATCACCCGCTCGACCGTCTCCGCCAAGGAGACGATCGAGATCGACGGCAAGAGCTACCCGCTGGTCCGCGTCGACATCAGCTCCGCGTCGCACCCCTTCTTCACCGGCAAGATGAAGTACGTCGACGCCGCCGGCCGCGTCGAGAAGTTCCAGAAGAAGTACAACTGGGACCAGCGGAAGGGGCGCGGCAAGGAAGAGGCCGCCGCCGAGGGAGAGAAGGCTTGATGATCCGCGTCGTTATGATCGTGATGTTGTTGGGGGCTGCGCTCCTGAGCGCCGGGATGTACGGCGTTCCTCGTGTCATCGCCGTCTCCTTCGCCGCCGAAGAGGACGGATCAGAGAAGCCGGTCGTCAAGGTCGTCGAACACTACGAGGGCTTCGAGGCGGACCGGGCTCTGCTCCGCAAGACGGTCCGGCTGGGCGGCGGACCAGGACGGCCTGCGGTCAACGCGTCCAGTGGCGAAGCGATCGACGCGGCGCAGCGGACCTTCCGAAACGTTCCGTTCCTCTTCAAGACGCGGCAGGATGTGCTGGACATCCTTGGCGACCCGGCGACCGTCAGCGATTATGGAGAGCCTTCCGCCGACCGACCCGACAGCCCGCTCGTCTACCGCTTCGACCACGGTTACGGCGGCAACCAATATACGCTTGGGTTCGACGGCGGAAGGGTTGATCGGATTCGGGTTGAACCACTCGAATGACGGCACGGCGCAGCGAATCCGCAATCCATGGACTCGCACGAAAACGCGAAGGAAAGGCGGGCGCGAATCGTCGGCCGACTTCCCGCCCCTGCCGCACAAGATCTTGACGCCGCCCAGTTGGACGCTGAAAGCTGATCGCTGAAAGCCGATCGCTCCCCATGTTCCCCAGCCTCGAATCCAAGCTGAAGCGGTACGAAGAGCTGGAGCGGCAGCTTCAGGATCCCGAAGTCCTCGCCGACACCCAACGGCTGCTCGCCGTGCAGCGGGAGTACGGCGGGCTGCGGAAGGTCGGCGAAGCGGTCCGCGCGTTCCACAAGCTCGAAGCGGACATCGCGGCCGCCCGCGCGATGCTCGAGGACGAGCGCGACCCGGAGCTCCGCGAATACGCGCAGGCCGAGCTCGAGTCGCTCGAAGCGCAGCGCGACCCGATGCAGTCCGCGCTCGAGGACCTGGCGACCGCCGGCGACTCGATCACCCGCGGGGCACTGATCATGGAGATCCGCGCCGGCACCGGCGGCGACGAGGCCGCCCTGTTCGCCGGCGACCTCTTCCAGATGTATTCCCGCCTGTGCGAGGAGCGCGGCTGGAAGCAGGAAATCCTCGACGTCAGCCCCTCCGAGATCGGGGGCTTCAAGGACATCACTTTCTCCGTCACCGGCGAGGGAGCGTACCACCAGCTCCAGTTCGAAAGCGGCGGGCACCGCGTGCAGCGCGTCCCCGAGACCGAGACGCAGGGCCGAATTCACACCAGCCTCGCCACCGTCGCCGTCATGCCCGAGGCCAGCGACGTCGAGGTCGAGCTCGACGATCAGGACCTGCAGATCGACACGATGCGGGCCGGCGGCCCCGGCGGGCAGAAGGTCAACAAGACCGAAAGCGCCGTCCGCATCACGCACCTGCCGACCGGCATCGTCGTCAAGTGCCAGGACGAGAAGAGCCAGCACAAGAACAAGGCCAAGGCGCTGCGCGTCCTCCGCAGCCGCGTCCTTGAAATGAAGCAGCGCGAGGAGGCCGAGAAGCGGGCCAACCAGCGGCGGACGTTGATCGGTTCGGGCGACCGCAGCGCGCGGATCCGCACCTACAACTTCCCGCAGGGCCGCGTCACCGACCACCGCATCGGCCTCACGCTGCACAAGATCGACCAGCTGATGGCCGGTCATCTCGACGAGTTGATCGGCGCGCTCGTCGAGTTCGACCGCCAGGAGCGCCTCCGCGGCGACGGCGAATCGCGGAATTGAACGTCTCCAGCCCACCCCCGGCGCGGGGCGGGATCGAACCGCCGAACGATTCGCAGTACGCTCATGCAAGCCCCCGCCGCCGACCAATGGACCGTCCGCCGCATCCTCGAATGGACCACGGCCCACCTCGCGCAGCACGGCAGCGACTCGCCTCGGCTCGATGCGGAGATCCTGCTGGCGCACGCCCGCGGCTGCCGGCGGATCGACCTCTATACGCGGTTCGATGAAGTCCTCACCGACGCCCAGCGGGCCACGATGCGGAACCTCGTCCGCCGGCGGGCGAAGGCCGAGCCGGTGGCGTATCTCGTCGGACATCGCGAGTTCTACGGGCTGGATTTCCGCGTCACGCCCGACGTGTTCATCCCCCGGCCGGACACGGAAACGCTCGTGATGGAGTTGATCCGGGCGGCGAAAGAGGTTTCCGAGGGCGAGCCGCGGATCCTCGACGTCGGCACCGGCTCCGGCTGCATCGCCATCGCCGCGGCGGTGAATTGCCCGCGTGCCCAGATCACGGCGATCGAGCAAAGTCCGGCCGCACTGGCGATCGCCCGCGAAAACGCCGCGAAGCACGGCGTCGCGGAGCGGATCCGCTTTCTCGAAGGACGACTGTTCGGGCCGCTGGAACCGGGCGAGACGTTTCACTGCATCGCGAGCAATCCTCCCTATGTCCCGGAGAGCGAGCGGGAGACGATCCAGCCGGACGTCCGCCTGCACGAGCCGCACGCGGCGCTCTTCTCCGGCCCGGACGGCCTCGACGCGATCCGTCAGCTCGTGGCGGAGGCGCCGTCGCATTTCGAGCCGGGGGGCCGGCTGATGTTCGAGATCGCCCCCGAGCAGGAGCCGGCCGTGCGAGCGCTGCTCGAGTCGACCGGCCGCTACGCCGAAATGGCCCCCCTCCGCGATTTGCCGGGGAAGATCCGCGTGGTGCGGGCGCGTTACACACCCGTTACCGGAGGCCCCTCGAAATCCCCCTAGAATGCGTGCGGCTGAGCCCGGCGGCCATCGTGGCCGCGGGCCATCGTTCCCCGAGACCGAGGGAGGTGCCGCATGTTGCTTCGCATGGATCTTCGATCGCGAGCGTGGGCCGTCGTGTCGGGCTTGTGCTGGTGCGCGTTCGTCGCGGCGGAGAGTCGCCCGGCCACCGCGCAGACGGTCGCCGCGCCGAGTCGCGCGCTGGCCGCGCAGGTCGTCGTGCCGCAGTCGCGGGCGTTCGCCATTCACGGCACGCCGCACGGCGTGCGACCGGTGTCGATCACCGGGGTCGAGGTCGGGGTCGTCGTCTCGGAGCAGGTGGCGACGACGACGATCGACGTCGCCCTGAGCAATCCCAATGCCCGCGTGCAGGAGGCCGAGATCGTGCTCCCCGTGCCGGACGGCTCCGTCGTCCGCGGGTTTTCGTTTCAGGGATCGTCCAGCGAGCCGACGGCGCAGCTTCTGCCGAAGGACGAGGCCCGGCGGATCTACGATTCGATCGTCTCCAAGAGCCGCGATCCCGCGCTGCTCGAGTTCGTCGGGACGGACGTGATCCGGTCGAGCGTGTTCCCGGTCCCGGCGGGCGGGACGCAGAAGGTGCGGATCACCTACGAGCAGGTGTTGACCGCCCGCGGCGCGCAGGTCGATTACGTCCTCCCCCGCACCGACGCGCTCGACTACCGCACCCCATGGAAGATTTCCGTGCGGATCAAGTCGAAGCGGCCGATCGCGACCGTGTATTCCCCCTCCCATGCGATCGAGATGACGCGCGCGGCCGACGGCATCGTCTCCGCCCGCATCGCCGACGCCGCCGCCACCGAGCCGGGGGCGTTCCGGCTGTCGTACCTCCTTCAGCAGGGAAGCGTGACCGCTTCGCTGATGGCCTATCCCGACCCGTCCGGCCGCGACGGCGGCTACTTCCTGTTGCTCGCCGGCATGCCGCACGAGGCGGACGGACGCGAGACGGTCTCGCGCGAAGTGACGCTCGTCATCGACCGCTCGGGAAGCATGAATGGCGAGAAATTCGAGCAGGCGCGGGAAGCGGCGCTGCAGGTGCTCGCCGGACTCCGCGACGGCGAGCGGTTCAACGTGATCGACTACAGCGACAACGTGCGGCAATTCTCCGACGCGCCGCTCCCCCTCGACGACGCGGGCCGCGAGCGGGCGCGGCGGTACATCGCCGAGATGCGTCCCATGGGAGGGACGAACATCCATGCCGCCCTCTCGGCCGCGCTGCGGCAATCGCACGCGCGCGGCACGCTCCCCCTCGTGCTGTTCCTCACCGACGGTCTGCCGACCACGGGGAACACGTCCGAAGAGGCGATTCGCGAGCTGGCGGAGACATCCAACCCGCACGGGCGGCGGATCTTCACCTTCGGCGTGGGGGTGGACGTCAATACGCCGCTCCTTTCGCGGCTGGCAAGCGTCACCCGCGCCAAAGCGACGTTCGTGTTGCCGAAGGAGGACGTGGAAGTGAAGGTCGGCCAGGTGTTCGCGGAGCTTGAGGGACCAGTGCTGGTGCGGGCGAAGCTCGAAGCGGTCGACGCCGAGGGATCGTTCGCCTCGAGCCGCGTCCACGAGATGTTCCCGGCCGACCTGCCGGATTTGTTCCTCGGCGATCAGCTCGTCGTGCTGGGCCGGTACGACGGCCGGGCGCCGCTGTCGTTCCGGCTGGCGGGGACGTATCTCGGCCGTTCGCGCGAGTTCCGGTTCCACTTTCCGCTCGAGAATGCGGGGGAGCGGAATGCCTTCGTGGGCCGGCTGTGGGCGAGCCGCAAGATCGGCGTGCTGAACGACGCCATCCGCCAGTTCGGCGCGACCGACGCCGCGACCGCCATCGCCCGCTCGAAGACCGATGCGCGGCTCAAGGAGCTGACCGAGGAGATCCTGCGGCTGACTAAGGATTTCGGCATCCTCTCCGAGTACACCGCGTTCCTCGCCCGCGAGGGGACCGACCTCACGAAGAGCGACGAAGTGCTCGCCGAGGCCCAGCGGAACTTCACCGAGCAGGCGGTCGCCGTCCGCAGCGGGACCGCGTCCGTCAGCCAGGAGGTCAACAACGACGCCCGCGTCCAGCAATCCGTGCTCAACTCGCGGAACTCGGGCTACGACCGGAACCTGAACCGCGTGGAAGTCGCCAACGTGCAGCAGATCAACGGGCGAGGCTACTTCCGCCGCGGCAACCAATGGATCGACGGCCGCCTCACCTACGGCGGCCGCAGCACGCAGGCGGACCGCGTGATCGAGTTCGACACGGAGGAGTACCGGCAGCTCGTGGAGCAACTGCTGCAAGCGGGCCGGCAGAACGAACTCTCGCTGCAAGGCGACGTGCTGCTGGAAATCGACGGCCGCACGGTGCTGGTGAAGTGCGCGAAACCGGCGGAGGGGGGCCGGTAAGGGAGCGGCGATCGGCGACGAACCCAGCGACCCGGACGCTCAACGCGTCCGGGTCGCTGAACGGCGTGCCCACTGCCATCGAGTGCCGACGCGTGCCGCACGCCGGCTATGCGCGGGTGTTCGATAGCTCCCGAGTCGACCGGCACGCGAGGTATCGCGAGCATCCCCAGAATCGCGAACCGGCATTCGTCCCCTTCTTCGCGGTTCGCAACTTCATGGGCGAGCCGCACGTGGAACTGGCGCGCGATCCGGAACTGAGCGCCGGCGAGGGGGCGGTCCTTCAGGAACGGTACGACGGCGAGGCGGATCGCGACCATGAACGGCAGCCGCGATAGATGGTCCCGGCGGGCGACTGACGGCGATCCGAGGGGGGCGCTGCGCTTCGTCCGGGGCGGACCTGTTGCGGCCCTTGCGGGGGACGATGCGATGCGCCCCGATCTGCCCCTTGGAACGGCCGTGGTATCAACTCGCGATTTCTTCGCTTTGCGCGCCGGATGAGGTCGCGGTGGGCGGAGCGGTTGGCCGAAATGCCGCGAGAACGCGCGGAACGCCGAAATCGGTCGAATGGGCCGGACCGGGCGGACGCGATCGACTTCGAACGAGCGGACCGGGCGAATCGCGCGAACCGGCTCCACGGCGCGCGCCTCGCGGACCACGCCGCCATGAAAGAAGAGCCCGCGTTCGGCCAGCAGCGGCGCGAGCTGCCGGCGGATTTCGCGAAGCCGCCGATCGACGAAGCGAACCAACCGCTGGACGTCGCGACGGAAGGAAGCGGCTTGTTGATGGCGGGCGAGCGCGCGGGCGACGAGCCTGGCCCGCTCGGGATCGCCGCCGAGCGAGCGGACGCGCTGCTGTCCCTCTTCGCGGAAGCGGAGCTTGTAGAGGGTCCGCTCGCCGCGGCGCTCGGCCGAGACGAACCCCTGCGTGCGGAGCGCGGCCCGCTGCGCGGGGGTGAGGCGGAGCGCGGCGAGCGCTCGCTCGGCTTCGGGATCCTGGAACACGGCGCCGGGGCGCCCCGCGGAAAACGCATCCATGCGAAATCGCTCCGATCAGGTGCCCGGATCATTCATGCATTCACACCAGCCCGACGCGCAAGCGAGGGACGGCGCAACGGTTACCCTCGCGTCCCTCGCTTGCGCGTTTTGATGTTGCGCTATTTCGTGAGGGGCGATGCCGTCATTCCCGCGAAGGCGGGAATCCAGTGCGTTCGCCGTCCGCGCGGCTCTGGATGCCCGCCCCCGCCTTCGCTGGGGGCAGGCTCTTCGCGGGCATGACGCGCAAAGGCGGCCCGGCCACCCGTCGCCGGTGAATCTTCCCGCATTGGTTGAAAGTCGAAATAGCGCAACATCAAAACTTGCGCGTCGGGCTAGGGCGCCGGGCGCGCTTTCCGCCGCTTCGCGCGCCCCCTCTACATCAAGGGGGGCAGGTTGCGCGAAATCCGCATTTTGACCCGAAGCACAATACCTCAAACGACTTGCGGCGCCTGGAGCCATCCTTCAAGTCGGGCCGGCATCGTCGGAACTCTTGCGAGTTCCGCTACTACGACAGGCGTCGCGGTGCGCGGGGTGGCCCGGACGCCGTTGAGGCGTTGGGCCACCCCGCGCACCGCGAGCACTCCTTCGCCCCTGCCGGGGCGATTCTCATCTGGTGCGCGACTTCGACCACGGGTTGCGCGACGACCTGCTGCGCGGTCGTCGCTCCACCCGTGGCTACACTCCCCGCCCCCTCCGGGGGCGAACCGGCGCGCGAAGTCCGCCCACCATTTCTCGTTAGACGGACCACTACGGGAGGCCGTTGAGCTTGCGGACCACCCATTCCGTCGTGAGCAGGGCGAAGAAGGCGAGCATCAGCAGCCAGTGGTCCCAGAGTTGCGTTTCCTCGCGGAGCGTCGTCGTCAGGGCCGGGCTCCGCAGCAGCGCGGGGAGCCGGGAGAGGTCGTCCGGGTAGAAGAGGCGGCCGCCGGTCGCTTCGGCGAACTGCATCAACAAATCGCGGTTGGCGCTCAGGTCGCTCAGCTCGGGCGTCTGCCTGCGGTGCACGTACAGGAACGACGACAGCGCCTCGCCGTTCCGCTCCCCCTCCACGATCAATTCGACCTTGTACGTCCCCGCGGCGAGCGCCACGGCGCGGGCCTCGCGCGACAGCGGCTTGTGCGGGACCGGCTCGAGGTCGAGCGTCTGGAACGGGGGGTCGTTCGGGCCGGCGTCCGTTCTGCGGAGGACTGCTTTCGCCTTCGCCCGCGGGTTGCGGCGCTCCAGCTCGCGGGTGAAGCGGGCCTCGATGACGGCGTCCTGCCCCTCCTCGATGTCGGTCCGCGCGAGGACCAGCCGGACGTTTTCACTCGTGGCGGATGCCTTGCTCTCCGCGGCCCAGCGGCCGATCTGCGCCCAGAAGCGATGGTGGTATTCGTCCCCCGCGCGGTGCCGCCACCGCCAGGTGCTGTCGATCCCGATCCACAACACCTGGCCGAGGCCGTACTGTTGATGGACGATGAGCGCCGAGCGGCGTTCGTCGTCGAGCGAGTCCCGCTGCCCCGCCTGAACGGCGCGGGCGTAAACCGTCGCCCCGCGCTTCGCTTCGCCGACGAGTCCCCACAAGTGGCCGGGGAAGCCTTTCCAGACGTCGCGGTTCCGCTCCTCGTCCGGGTCGAGCTGGAGCATCTCCTGCCGCAGCCCGTCGGGGGTCGGCGCGAGGCGGAAACCGCGCTCGGTCGGCGCGGCGATCGCCTGCCGGCCGGTGATCTCGAGCGGCCTCAGGTTCACCAGCGGCACGAGCCGATCGACGATTTCCGAGCGATAGCCCAGCGGAAAGTGCCGCTTCCCCGCGACGAACACGAGCGTGCCGCCGGCGTCGGCGACGTACTGTTCGAGCAGCTTCCAGCCCTCCTCCGGCAATTCGTGCGGGGCGACGTCGCCGACGATGACGAGGTCCGGCTCGGCGAACGGGGACCGGGCGAGGTCGTTCGGATCGTCGGGGAGGTCGAGCTTCGTCGGGAAGAACGACTCCCGCAGGAAGCCGATGTAGGGCTGCTGATAGACGACGCGATCGACCGAGACGCGCTCGTCGCGGGCCAGCGCGTTGTCGATGAAGCGGAATTCCCAGCGGGCCTCCCCTTCCAGCAGCAGCACCCGGACGCGGTCGTCGATCACGTTCAGCGCGAAGCTCTGCTGGTTGTTGTCGTCGCGCGTCTCACCGGGGCGTCCGTCGGCGCGAATCGTGTATTCCTTGCGGCCGAGATTTTCCGAATCGAGTTCGAACCGCACCGTCGCCTGCGGCCCAGTGACGTCGATCGTCCGCGTTTCCGGCTCGTCCCCTTCCGTTTCGAGTCGGACGGCGATCCGCTCCCCTTCGAACCCGGCGGTGTTGAGGCTCGCCGTGACCGAGGCCTTGTCCCCCTTGTAGAGCGGCTTCTGCGGATAATCGAGGCTCGCGACGGCGAGGTCCTTCGGCGGCTGCTCCGAGCCGAGCAGCACCGGGAACAGCGGCGCGCCCAGCGCCTTCAAGCGTTCGACGGCGAGCGTCCCCAGCTTGCCGGCGTTGTCGCGGCCGTCGCTGAACAGCACGACCCCCATCAGCGGTCCCTGCTCGGACGCGGCGGCCGTCGCCGCGAGCGGCTGCGACAGATCGGTGACGGCGGCGTCGAGGCTCTCCGGGGGCGTCGTGAGGAACCCGCCGAGCCGCGCGCCGTCGGTCGGTTCGAACCGGCCGGCGAAGGCGACGATTTCGACCGGACCGAGCGCTTCGAGTTCACCCAGGAGCGGCGCGGCGGTCTGCGTGAGCAGGCGGTGCGCGATCTCGCGGCGGGAAAGCCGGTCCAATTCGGCGAAGATGCCTTCCAGGTTGCCGCGCCGCGTTTCCGCGAGGACGCGCCGTCGCTCGGGATCGCCGGCCTCTCCCTCATCGACCCAGGAAAGCTCGGCGAGCGGCTTGCCGGCTTCCAGCTCGCGGGCCCAGCGGTCGAGCCGGCGGGCGTTCGCCTCATTGCCGATCATCCCGAGGGCGCGGGCCCAGCGGAGTTTTTCCATCGGGGTGGCGTGGTTGTCGGCGGTGCTCATGCTGTCCGACAGATCGACGGCCACCAGCGTGCGGCCGGTCTGCGAGCGGTCGAGCGTCCAGATCAACTCGGGTTGCAACAGCGTGAAGAACAGGACGGCGAGCACGACCAGCCGCAGGCCGAGCAGCACGTAGCCGGTGGTCCGCGGGACGAGCTTCCGCTCGTAGCGCATCAGCGTGACGATCAGCCCGGCGGCGACGAGCGCGGCGGCGACGCAGAGCGCGAGCCACCAGGTCGATTCGCCGCCTTGAAACACGAGCCGGCGCGTGAGGGATTCGGCGTTCATGGACCTGTCCCTCGGATGCGAATTTGATAGTCGTCCACAATCCAAAGGGAACCGTCGAGCGATTCTTGTCTCAGCAGCGGGATGACTTGATTCATCAACCGCAGCAGCCTCGTGATATTCTGCAATGCGGGCCGGAGTACGATGATCCCCGAGTAATCCTCCGGCGGATAGTGGCGAATGTCGGAAAAGTCGAGGTCCAGCGTGACCAGCGCTCGATCTTCCGCCTGGCACACGACGGCCACCCGTACGTCCGGTTGACCGGACAACTGCTGGTCCGAAACGGTAAGCGCATCGTGTCCGTTTTGTCGCAGCAATGCTGCGATCTCGACCGGCAGATTCTCATCGGTGTTGAACTTCATGCCGTTGCTCTGGGAAGCACGACGATGCGTTCTCGGGCCATCTCCGACGCATACCGCAGGGCTGCTTCGATGTCCTCGGGCCCGAGGGCGGGGTAGCCGCGGAGCATCGCTTCGCGCGATTCACCCGCCGCAAGATTGTCGAGAATCACCGAGACCATGATCCGCGTCCCCTTGATGCACGCTTTGCCGTGGCAGATTGCCGGATCAACGCTGATGCGATCTTTCCAATTCGTCATTCGTCACCTCGTCGTGGCTATGGTGGGCGTCCATCAAACTTCTAATGAAGTTAGTTCCGAGAGGAGTGCTGCGATGTTCTTATCCTCCATTCATTCAACCACATCTCTTCGCCCATCGCATCTTCATCGATCACGAGGGGTTTCTCCTAATGTTTCTGTCCGCCTTCCATCGCCAGGTTCACCTCCGACAGGAAACCATCGAGCGACGCGGCCTGAGGAACGCTCGCCGACGCGGTATCGAGCGCCTCGTGCCCGCCTTGCACGAGGCGGCGGGTCATCACCACCTCTCCCACGAGGATCGCCAGGAACACGAACAACAGCAACGGCCAGACCTCGGTCCGCGAGCTGTCGGTGAACATCGCCGCCTTCAGCTCGTCGAGCGTCGAGACGAACGCCAGACGGTCGCCCGCCGCGAGATCCTGCCGGGCCGGCTCGTCCAGCACGGCGAGGTCCGACTCCGCCCGGTCGAAATCGACGACGAAGAACTCGCGCAGCGCGCCGGGGCCCGGCTGCGCACCGCCGTTTTCGGAGGCGCGGCGGCGGAACTCGTAGATGCCCGCCAGCTGCGTCTCGCCGAGCCGGGCGGCGGGGCGCAGTTCGTCGCCCGCCGCGCGAGGCGGAAGGGCCGAACCGTCCGGCGCGTGGAACGCATAGTCGTCGAGGACGAGGTCCGCGGGAACCGGCAGCAGCAGCGGCTCGCCGACCTGCACGTTTCGCGCGGAAAGTCCGGTCGCCAGATGGAACACGGTTTCGTGCAGGAACGAGACGTAATCGGGCCGGGCGGGGAGCGTGTTCCAATCGGCATCGAGCGACGAGGCGAATAGCAGGATCTCCCCCCGCCCGTGCCGTCGCGAGACGAGCAGCGGATCGCCCGTATTGAGCCGCGCCGCGCGAACCGCTTGCGTTTGATCGTCCGAATGGGCGCCGTCTCCATCGATGCCCGCGCGCCCCGCTGGCGGTTTCGCGGCCAAGTCGAGCTTCCACCACCGGCCGTACCGCGCCTCGGTGAATCCGTCCCCCTCCTTCGCACGGAACCGCGCGAGCCATGGAAGCTGGAGGCTGTCATCGACGACGCGCACGCCCCCCAGCGCCGCCTCGGTGTCTTCCTCGATCTTCCCCAGGACGGCCGGCAGCAGCGGGCGGCCTTCCGCGTCGCGCAGCCGGCCATAGCTTTCCGCGTCGACCTTATCACCCAAGGCGACGACCAGCCCTCCCCCGTGCCGCACGAACTCGTCGAGAAACTCCGCCTGCGCCGGCTCGATCCGCGGGACGTTGGCGAGGAACACGACCGCGATGCCCGTCAGCGAATCGCGCGTGAAGCGGTCCCACGGAACGACGGTCGCCCGGACCCACGGCGTCGCGCTCGTCGCCGGGGTGAGCGCTTTCTGCGCGAACCACGTCTCCGAGCGCGTCGGCTCGAGCTGCGGGTCGCCGTCCACGAGCAGCGCGGGAATCGCCTCGGCCACCGTGACCGCCGCATGGGCCGCGTTGTCCCCCGGCAGATCGTCCTCGTCGAGGACGACGCTCAGCACGTGCGAGCCGACGGAGGGGAAGCGGTATTCGAACTCGACGCTGGCCTCGCCTTCGGCGGGAATCGTGTGCTTGACGGTGCGATCGTCGATCCGCTGGCCGTCGACGTGCAGATGGATCCGCGGCGTGGCGGCGCCGGTCGTCGTCCCGGTGTAGCGGACCTTCGTGCGGACGCGGACCGGGAAGCCGGGGACCGTGAGTTGACGCGAAAGCTGGAGCCGCTCGACGCTGAGGTTCGGCTTTTCGCCCGGCGCGTGCCGGGCGACGTCGACCACCCAGATGCGGGGCTCGACGGCGGGCTCCTGGCGGAGCGCGTCGATGCTCGTCCACAGCGTCGCGTCCCCCGCGCGCCAGCTTCGCGCCTGCCCGTCGCCGAGCACGACCACCTCGCGCGACAGGCTGCTCGTGCGGCCCAGCGTCTGCAGCGCTTTCGTCACCGCCGCGGCGAGATCGGCCGAGCCGGAAGGTTCCGGCAGCTTGTCGAGCGTGTCGCGGACGTGCTGGAAATCGCGCGTCGGCGAGGCGATCGCCGCCCGCGGCTGCTCGCGGGCGTCGATCACCGCGATCGAGTCGCCCGGTCGCAATTCATCGAGAAACTTCTTGGCCCAACCGACGGCGGCGGCATGCGGCGTTTCGGCCTTCCCCTGCCAGCCCATGCTGTACGAGCCGTCGATGACGAACACCACGTCCCGCGTCTCGGTCGAGACGAGGCTCGAGATGCAGCCCCCCGCCAGCCACGGGCGGGAGACCGCCAGCGCCACCAGCGCGATCATCCCCATCCGCAGGAGCATCAGCAGGATCTGTTCGAGCCGGACCTTGCGGCGGGCGTTGCGGCCCAGTTCGAGGAACTGCATCGCCCCCCACTGGACGACGTCGTACTTCTTCTTGGAAAGCAGGTGCGCGAGCACCGGCAGCGCGATCCCCGCCAGGCCCAGCAGCAACAGCGGATTGATGAAATCCAGCGACATCGGGCGGGCCGGAAGGGTGGGAGCCGCGGGCGGATCGGCTTTGATTCTACGGCATCCGCGGGATCCAAGGGAGGGTCGCATGCGGAATGCGGAGCGCGAAATGCGGAATGGGGAATTTCCAGCCCGACAGCGCCGGAACCAATCCGAAGTTTGTCGCACGGATGGGGACATATGATCGCTTATACTCTTTGTTCATCAGTCCCCTCAGAGAAATTTCTGCGTCGGATGGCAAATGGCAACATCGACAAGCGACTTCGAACAGGTTATTCGCGAATTCGCCGGTTCGCGACTCGCTTTGCGGCGCTCCCCGCCCTTGATACGATCCAGCCGTCGGCCGATTTCGAGGGCGTAGCTCAGTTGGTAGAGCACCGGACTTTTAATCCGTAGGTCGCGGGTTCGAATCCCGCCGCCCTCATTTTCCTCGAAAATCAATTGGAAATACGTCGGAAACGAAGGACCCATGAACTTCGCCGCCAAGTTCGCCGAAGGGCTAGCCTATGCCGCATTTCTCGAGAGATACGCCGACGCCGGGCAGCGGCGGCGGTGGGACGAGTTTCATGCGCAGGTCGAGTTGAGCGAGTCGCAGCAGGCGCTGATCGCCGGTTTTCCGCGGGACGTGCAGGCGCTCGTCCTCGCCGGAGCGTGGTGCGGCGATTGCGTCAACCAGTGCCCGATCTTCGAGCGGTTCGCCGAGCAGAGCCCGCGGCTCGACATTCGCTACTTCGACCGGGACGATCATCCCGACCTCGCGGAGGCGCTCTCGATCTGCGGCGGGCGGCGCGTGCCGGTCGTCGTGTTCCTCAGCGAGGACGGCCACGTTTGCGGCTGGTACGGCGACCGCACGCTGGCGAAATACCGGCAGATCGTCCGGGACCAGTTGGGGGCGGCGTGCCCGACGGGGTTCGTCGCACCGGGGGGGACGCTGCTCGCCGACGTCGTGCTGGACTGGCTCGACGAGTTCGAGCGGATCCAGCTCATGCTCCGCACATCGGGGCGGCTGCGGCAACTGCACGGAGACTGAATCGGATGCCGCCGGCCGATACCGCCTCCGCCGTGCCGTTGCTCGTGTTCGCCGCGGTCTCGCTGGCGGCGTGCGGCGCGTATGCGTTCGGCGTGCCCCGTTCCGGGTTCGCCGCAACGCGGGAGGGAGGTGCGGCGATGGAATCGCCGACGACATTCCCGCCCGCGCGGTTGCTGGCGTGGATGCTCGCCCTGCCGGGATCGTGGTTGATGGCGTTCTGGGCGGCGGAGGCGAAGTCGCTGCCGGCCCGGGGCGTCGTGGCGGGGCTGCTCGTCGGCGTGCTGCTCGGCGCGGCGTGCCTGGGAATGGCGCGGAAGCTCGGCGGGAATTCGGGGCCGTCGGGCACTCCACCGGATGACGCCACGGATCGAATCGACCCGCGATGATGGCCGGCGCGTCCCGGCGCTTCGGGACGAGCGAGTTCTATCGAGCCTGCCGATGTGGATGCACTCCCTGGCGACGTCGCTCGCGAGCGTGGCCGGTCTGGCCGCGGCGGCGGTCTGCCTGTCGGCCGCCGAACGCGCGCTCGGCATGCCGCGGATCGGCGGCGACGAGTTCGCCGCCGCGGCGGGCCCGCGACCGAACCCGCCGCGCGGTTTCATCGCGGCATTGCGGCGGATGACGACGGGGATGATCGCCGAGCGACGCGTCCCCGCATCGCCGGCGGCGCGGGTCGGCGCGTTCGTGCTGCTGGCCGCGGAGCTGACGGCGTTCGCGGCGGTGCCGTTCGGGCCGGAATTGGTCGCGGGCGGCAACGCGGCGGCGCTGCGGCCGGTCATCGTGCCGGGACTGGAGGCGGGACTGTTGTGGGCCCTGGCCGCGTGGGGATTGGCGAACGTCGCCGCTCTCGCGGCGTCGGAGTCGCCGGCGGAAATGCTGTCGGCCGCGCGGCGGGGGGCGACGGCGGCAGCGCTCGTCGCGGCGGTGCTGGGAGTCGTCGCGACGGGGGGCACGCTGGCGATCGAGGGGCTGGTCGAGGCGCAAGCGCGGAGCGGCGTGTGGGGCCTGTTCGATCATCCGCTCGGTTTCGTGGCCTTCGCGTTGTGCTCGCATTCGCTGTGCACCAGGCACGGAATGAACGCCGCCGATCGCCCGGCGTTCGCCGCGGTTCGCCGGGCGTTTCCATCGGCCTTCGCGGTCGCCTTCACGATGCAGCGGCTGTTGGCGGCGTATCTCGTGGTGGAATTGTTCCTCGGGGGGTGGCACTTGTGGGGACCGCCGCCGGGCGGCGGCGCGGCAGCGGCGACCGATTGGGGCGGATGGGCCCTTCGCATCGGCATTCTGCACGCGAAGGCGCTCGCCGTGATGTGGGCGTGGGCGCGATGGGGGGCGCGGGTGCGGTTGCGGGAAGGCGCGTGGCGCGCGGCGATCTCGCTCGGTCTCGTCGATTTCGCCGTGGCGCTCGTGCCGTTCGAGGGCCTGTTCGAGAACGCGGCGTGGCTCGCGCGGGGGGCGATCGGCTGGAGCGCGGTGGCGGGGATCGTGGGAATGCGGAAGCAGGCCGCGCGTTGACGCGATTGGAATGGTGGGGCGGGCTTCCCAGCCTGCCGCCGGGGCAGACAAGAATGTCCGCCCCATGTTTCCAGGCAGTTGGCGGACTCAGGGCGTGCCACGTTTCCTCCAGCATGAACCACCGCGGAGGCACTCCCCGCTTGTCGGCATGTGGGGGGCGGGGGTATCGTATGGCGGCCCGCCGGTTGGGATGGAGGCCCGGTCGGCCGCGCCGCCTTGAAGGGATTCGCCACGGAATGGATGGAGCGCCCGCCACACTCGCGCTGATCGCGCTGCCGGTGCTCGGCGGCCTCGGACTCTATGCGAGCCTGCGTCTGGAGCGGTCCGAGTCGGCGCGGCTGGCGGCGATCGGGCTGACGGCGGCGCTGTTCGGCGGGCTGCTGTGGAGCGGAGCGGACCCCGGCGACGCGGAAGCGACCGCGAGTTCACGGTGGATCGCGGGGCGGATCGCGGGGACGGCGTGCATCGCCGCCGCGGTGGTCGTCGTCGCGGCGCGGCGGACGCTCGTGTCGGCGCTGGCGTTTCTCGCGCTGGCGGCGGGACTGGCGGGGATGCTCCTTTCCGAGGGAGCGGAGGTCGCGGCGACCGCGGCGCTGGTGCTGCTCGCGGGGGCCGTGGGAGCGCCGCTGCTGGCGCTCGTGCTGAGGTCCGCGTCGCCGGGCAGCGAGAACGAGAACGGCGTGGAGGCCGAGCCGCTCCTGGCGTGCATCGCGGGGGGGCTGCTCGTGGCGGCGCTGGTGGGGACGATCGACTTCGTCTTCGCGGAGGAGACGAGGCCAGTCGACGCGAGTCCGCGGCGCCGGTCTCTGCCCGCCGAATGGCGGCCCACGGGAAGCGCGGAGTCCGCCGGCGCGGAGGGGGTGGCCGCGGACCCGCCGGGCGCGGTCGTCGCGGCGATCTTCGGCGGGCGGCCGATGCTGGCGGAGGCGATCGCGGTCCTGTTCCTGGTGACGGCGGCGGGGGCGGTGCTGGTCCTCCGCGGCGGCGGCGAATCCTGAGTCATTCCGGGGGCTTCACTCTCGTGCCAGCGACTGACGATCACACGCTGCTTCGCGACGCCCTCGTGGTGGGCGCGGTACTGCTGACGTTGGGGACGGTGGGACTCGTGACGCGGCGGAGCGTGATCCACGCGGCGCTGTCGATCGGCACGATGGCGGCCGGCGTCGCGCTCACGCTCGCGGGATGCGGCGCGTTCCACCGCCAGGAGTGGGGCGAAGTCTTCGGCGTGGTGACGCTGCTGTGGTGCGCGACGCCGGCGGTGCTGCTCGCGGCGCTGGTCCTCCGGCGGGAGCGCCGCCCCGCCGACGTCGAGGTCGAGGTCGAGGTCGCACAGCTCGATGCCGGGGAGGCGCCGTGACGGCCGGACTGGCGCTGATTCCATTCGCCCCGCTCGCGGCGTGGCTGTTGCTGGCGGCGGGCGGGAGGCGGCTGCATGCAGCCGCCTCCCGCTCCGTCGCGGCGGCGGCGTGCGCGGCCGTGTTCGGTCTCGCCTGCTGGCTGCTCGCGGCGCTCGATGCGTCCGCGGCGCCGGCGTTCCGCGCGACGCTCGTGAACCATTGGCTGCGGATCGATTCATCGCGCGACTTGGTTTCCGATTCGCCATCCGGCATCGACGTCGCGTTCGCGTGGCGGTTCGATCCGCTGGCGGGCTGGCTGGTCGCCGGGATCGCGCTGGCGGGCTTCGGCGTCGCGGTGCGCGGGACGCGCGGCAGCATTTCGGAGCAACGGCGGTTCGCCGGCGGCCTGCTGCTATGCGTCGCGGCGGCGGCGGGGGCGGTCCTCGCCGCCGATTTCCTCCAGTTCTATCTGCTCTGGTCGCTCCTCTCGCTGGCGGCCTGGCGGATGATCGACGTGCAGCCGGAGCGCGCGGCCGATGCGGCCGCCGGGCGGGCGCTCGTGCTCGCGCAGCGGCTGGCGGACGTCGGCCTGGGCATCGGCGTGTTTTCGATCTGGAGCTGGTGCGGGACGTTCGACATGGCGCAGGCGATGGAGGCGGGGCCCGCCGGGCCAGCGTGGCTGGTCGCATTCGACGAGCAGCACACCGGGGCCGCGACATTGCTGGCCGCCTGCTTGCTCGCGGGGACCATCGGGCGGTGCGCTCAGTTCCCGATCTTCGGCTGGCTGCACGAAGTGGGAAAGACGCGGGCGGCGGCCAACGCCGCCGTCGTCGGCGTCGTGATGCCCGTGGGCATTTATCTGTTGGCGCGGTGCGGGCCGCTGTTCGCCGCGGCCCCCGAGGGGCGGCTGCTCGCGATGGCGTTCGGCGGAATGACGATTTTGCTCGCCGGGACCATCGCCTGCGCGCAGGACGATCTGAAGCCGGCGATCGCGTTCGCGGCGGTTGCCCAATTCGGGTTCGCGCTGTTGGGGCTGGGGACCGGGACGGAGCGGGGTTTCGTGGCGGCGGTGCTGCTGTGCGTCACGCACGCCGTCGCGTACGCCGTCCTGCTCGCGGCGGGAGAGGACATTGCGGCCGCCACGGACCGAGAAGCGCCGCATCCCGCTCGCCCGCGTTCTTCGATCCCGACGCGCGCGCGCTGGTCGTTCGCATTCGCCGCGCTGCTCGTGGCGACGGGACTGTGGGGCGAACATGCGATCCTGGGCGAGTTGTGGAACGCCAGCGCCGCACCGGATCCCGGCGCGTCGAACATCCCGCTCGCGCCGCCGCTGCTCGTGTTGGGAATGGCGGGGCTGTTTCTCGTCGCCCTGGCGCTGAGCCGGGCGTTCGCGCTGGACTTCACGGGGGAGCGGAGTGCGGGCGGGCTGCGGATCGCGCCGGCCGCTGCCGAATGGGCGCCAGTCGCGTGTTGGTGGTGGCCGGTCGTTCTGGCGATCGCCGCGGCGAGTCCGTGGCTCGGGATCTCGTCATTGTCCGCGGGGAGCGGAGATGCCTTCGCCGCGGGCTTCGGGCTGCCGATCGCGCTCGCCGGGCTGGTGTGCGGCTGGATGGCGGCCCGCGCGGAGGGGCGGATGCCGGCGCCGCTGGCGCCGCTGGCGCGGCTCGGCCGGCATCGGTTTTATCTGGAGGACGTGTTCTTCCTGGGCGTCATTCTGCCGTTGCGGGGACTGGCCCAGGTGGGGCGGTTCGCCGATTGGTTCCTGATCGACGGGCTGCTGGTCGGTCTGCCGGGGCGGCTCGTGACGCTCGCCGCGCGGGGCATGTCGCCGCTGCGCGAGGCGGGGGCGCGGTTCTACCTGTTGTCGATGGTTCTGGCGGCGGCGGTGCTGCTGGCCGTGCTGGTGTGGAGATCGTGACCCGATGCTGGCGTTCCTGACGACGCTGCTCGACAACGTCGTGTTTCTGATGGCGCTGCTGCCGCTGGTGGGGGCGGCGCTCGCGCTCGCCTCGGCGCGGATGGGGCACGAAGCCGTCCGCCGCGCGGCGTTCGTCAACGTGCTGTTGTCGTGCGGGCTGGCGATCGCCATGGTCGCCCACTTCCGCACGGTCGCCGCCGATGCCGCTCGCCCGCAAATGGTCACGTCGCTGCGCTGGCTGGCGGCGGTGGTCGAGGACCGCGTGACGGGACCGGACGTTCGCCTGACGTTCGGGGTGGACGGCTTGAGCTTGTGGCTGATCGCGATGACGCCGTTCGTGATGCTCCCGGCGCTCGCCCTCGCGCGGGACGTTGCCCGGGAGCGGCCGGCGCTGTTCCACGCCCTGTTGCTCGGGGCGGAGGCGTCGGCGATCGCGACGTTCGCCGCCCGCGACGTGGCGCTGTTCCTGATCGGCTTGGAAACGACGTTGCTCCTCTCGTTCCTGCTGCTGGGAGGCTGGGGCGGATACGATCGGCGGGCCGCGGCGCGGAAGTTCCTGCTTTACAATCTGGCGGGGGGACTGCTGATCGCGACGGGCCTGCTCGGAGTGGTGCTCGTCGAGCAGCGAATGCGGACCGGCGGCGGGACATCATCGGCCGCGCCGCCGCCGGCCACGTTCGATTACGGACGATTGTTCGACTCCATCGGTCCGGCGCCGGGCGCGCCGGCGGTCGTCGCGCTCGCCCGCTCCAGCGAACGCCGCGCTCAGCGCTGGGCGAGCGTGTCGCCGTGGGTCTTTCTGGCGCTGCTCGTCGGGTTCGCGATCCGGGCCGGCACGTTTCCATTTCACACCTGGCTGACGGCGGCGAACCTCGAAGCGGCCCCTGCGGCAAGCGTGTTCCTGACGGCGGTGCAACTCAAGCTCGGGGTGTATGGATTGCTGCGGTTCGTGATTCCGCTGTTTCCCGAGCTGTGCCGGTACGCGGCGGGCGCGGTGATCGGCCTCGGCGTGTGCGGCGCGGCTTACGGCGGATTGCTGGCGATCGCGCAGGGGGACTTGAAGAAGCTCGCGACTTATGTATGCATCGCCGACGTTGGGTTGTGCATCGCCGGGCTGTTCTCATTGACGGAGGCGGGAGTCGTGGGGGCCGCGCTGCTGCTCGCGGCGCATGGGCTGGCGATCGCGATGTTCCTGTACGTGGTCGGCCTGCTCGAGCGCCGCTACCGCACGCGGGACATCGAGCCGTTCGGCGGACTGGCGGCGCGGCATCCGCGATTGGCGGCTGCGGTCGCGTTCGCCGCGCTGGCGCTCGCCGGTGCGCCGGGACTGGGCGGGTTTCTGGGTGAAACGCTCGTGCTGCTCGGGGTGTATCGCGGGCTGGCGGGGGAAGCCGCGCATCTAATGCGGACGGCGGTCGCCCTCGCCGCGACGCTGCTCGTCGCCTGGGCGCTGCTCGGGATGATCGGCCGCGTATTGCGGGGCCGGTTTCGCGAGCCGGGCCGCGGCACGATCTTCGCGGAGGGAGAGGCGCCGCCTGTGTCGCGGCTTCCGGCCGGCGACGATTCGGTCGTCGCGATCCCGCTGCCGCCGCGCGCTCCGGCGGCGCCGGCCGACGCCGCGTGGCGCGACCTGTGGCCTGTGCTTCCCCTGGCGGCCGTGCTGGCGTGGATGGGGATCGCGCCGCAGTTCTTCATCGACCGGCTCGGTCCCGCCGTCGGCCGCGCGCTGGGGGGCTATTCGACGGATGCCGGAGCTGGACGTCCGGAGACGGGAATCGGCGGCCGGCAGACTCTCCGTCCCGCGCTTCCCATATCGCACCTCCCACGTCGCGGGGGGCCGCCGTGATGCTGTGGGACGTCCGTCTTCCGCAGCAGGTCGTGCTGCTCGCGCTGGGGACCGCGCTGGTGGGGGGGACGCTGTTCCACGCGCCGCGGGTATGGGCCGGCGTGGCGATCGGGGCGCTGTTCGCCGCCGCGGGCGCGCTCGCCGCCGGTCTCGCGGAGGGACACGTTCCGCCGTCCGACCGGCTGGCAGCGGCGATCGTGGCGCTGGCGATCGTCGTCGGATTGCTGCACGCGCTCGCCGCGCTGGAGCTTCGCCGCCGAAGCCGCGTGGCGGCGGAGCATTTCGGGCTATTGCTCACCGGCGTGTTCGGACTGATGCTCGCGGCGACCGCGGAGGACCTCATCGTGCTCGCCCTGGCGTGCGAACTGGTCGCCGTGCCGGGCTATCTGCCGGCGTATCTTTCGGCACGAAGCCCCATCCCCTCCGCGACGCCCCGCGGTGCGGATGGCGTGCTGCTCAAGCTGTTGCTGCCGGGCGTCGTCTCGTCGCTGTTCCTGTGGTATGGGTTCGCGCTGCTCGCCGGACTGGCGGGAACGACGGATTTGGGCGGGATCGCCGAGGTCCTGGCGCGCAACTATCGGGCGTCGGCGGAGACTGCGATGGCCGCTGGCGGGTCGCTGCTGGGCGTGCTCGCGGCGGGGATGATCTTCGTCGGCGCGGGGCTGCGGATGGCGGCGGCGCCGTTTCACTTGGGCCTGCCCGACGTGTTCGCGCGGATCGGGTTCGCGGAGGGCGGCTGGCTCTCCACCGGACCGCGGCTGGTCGCGTGGGTCGTGCTCGCGCGGATCTGCCTGTTCGCCATGCCGGGATATGAAAGCGTGTGCCTGTCGCTGGCGGGAGTGCTCGCGGCGGTGACTCTGCTGGGCGCGGGCGCGCTGGCCGTCGCGGAGCCGCGGTTGCGACCGCTCCTCGGTTACGCGGGAATGGCGCAGGGAGGATTGGCGCTTGCCGGACTGGCGGCGGCGTTCGCGCAGGCCCAGTCCGCGCCGCCGGGAGCTTCGACTGGCGCGGGACTGCCGAGCGGGCTTCAGGCCAGCCTGTTTCATCTGATCGCATTCATCTTGATGACCGGCGGGCTCGCGGCCCTGCTGACGTACTTCGACCGGGCGCAGCGGCCGCTCGAGCACGTCGAAGATCTCGCGGGCTGGGTGCGCGACGAACCGGTGGCCGGCGCGTGTACGGTCCTGCTGCTGATCGGCCTCGCCGGCCTCCCCGTGCTGCCGGGCTTCTGGGGCCGGCTGTTTCTCGCGGGATCCCTGCTGGCGGTGGAGCCGGAGTGGCTCGAGGACTGGTCGGCGGGGTTTCATCCGGGGCTGTTGGTCCTCGCCGGGGCGATGATCGTCGGCTGCGTGCTGCTGGCGGCGGCGTATCTGCGGCCGGCCGCGGCGCTGCTGTTCGAGCGTCCGCTGGGGCGTCCGCGTCCGGCGGGGGGGCGGCCGGCGCTCGCCGGGGGAATTCTCGCGGTCCTTCTGAGCATGGGCATCGGCCTGTTCCCGGGGCCGCTGCTGGCTTGGCTGGAGGATCGGCCGCCGGCGAGTGCCGATCGCCGGTCGCCGGCGCGCGTCGGCCCGCGCTCCGCGCCAGACGACTCGTCCAAACGTGTCGATCGCGATTCTCCCCCGCCGGCCGACGAAATGCGGCCGGTCCAGCCGCTTTTCCTGCGTGCAGCACTTTTCGAAATCCGAAGAAACTGCAAGAATGGCGGATGAACCGGATGAGCGGCCTGCGCAGACTGCGTAATCGGTCCCCGCGGAACCGCCGGCGTCATCCCGCGTCGGAACGGGAGTGGTCATGCTGGACGAGTCGGACGAACTGCACCTGCGGCGCATCCTGAAATCGACCCGGGTGGGCGAGTTGACGCTGGCCACCCGTCCGGCCCTGTCTCCGCGCGACAAGCTGGCCGCCGCCGCCCGCGACATGCGCCGCGCCAGCCACGGCAGCGCCTTCGTCTGCGTGGACGGGAAGCTCGTGGGCATCTTCACCGAGCGGGACCTGCTCCGGGCGATTTCCCGCGGCGTGGGCATGGAGACCGAGCTCGCGCAGGCGATGAGCCCCGGTCCGAAGACCGTCGGCGCCGAGGACACGCTGTTCGACGCCCTGCGGTTCATGGACGAGGGGGGCTACCGCCGGCTGCCGGTGGTGGATGCATTCGGCGTGCCGCTGGGCATCGTCGACGTCAAAACGATCGTACACTTCCTCGTCGAGTTTTTCCCCGGCACCGTGTACAACCAGGCCGCCCAGAAACAATTGATCCCCGAACAACGGGAAGGAGCGTGACGCAGCCGTGTTCAGCCCGCAACCGGCCCCGCGACCGACCAGCCCCCGCCCGCACCCCGCTTGCCCCGCCCGGAAACATCCCGCCTCGCGCACGCCCCGCGTGCACGCACCCCGACGTCCAGGAGTCCGTTGATCCATGGCATCCACTGACGTGGCCGTACAGAGTCCCGCCCCTGCGAAGCACACCGAACAGCTCGAGACCGTCGTCATCCGGTTCTGCGGCGATAGCGGCGACGGCATGCAGCTCGTCGGCACGCAGTTCACCAACGTCTCCGCCGTGTTCGGCAACGACGTGAGCACGCTCCCCGACTTTCCCGCCGAAATCCGCGCCCCGGCCGGTTCCTTGAGCGGCGTGAGCGGCTTCCAGCTCAGCTTCTCGAGCCAGGACATCTACACACCCGGCGACGAGGTCGACACCCTCGTCGCCATGAACCCGGCCGCCCTGAAGACGAACCTCGGCGACCTGAAGCGCGGCGGCACCCTGATCGTCAACGAGGATGCTTTCGACAAGAGCAATCTGGCGAAGGCCGGCTATGACCGCAATCCCCTCCTCGAAGAAGGCAAGGCGCTGCCGGGCTACCGGCTGCACAAGGTCCCCATGACGCGGCTGACCCGCGACGCCGTCGAAGGGCTCGGCCTTTCGCAGCGCGAGTCGGACCGCTGCCGCAACTTCTTCGCCCTCGGCCTCGTCTACTGGCTCTACGAGCGGGAGGCGGCGCCGACGGAGGAATGGGTCCGCGACAAGTTCTCGAAGAACCCCGCCATCGCCGAGGCGAACCTGCGGGCGCTCAAGGCCGGGTCCGACTACGGCTATTCCACCGAGGCGTTCACCGTCCACTACAAGGTCGCCCCGGCCAAGCTCGCCCCCGGCAAGTACCGCAAGATCACCGGCAACGAGGCGGTCGCCTTCGGCATGGCCGCCGCCGCCAAGCTCGCCGGCAAGACGTTGCTCTATTCCGGCTATCCGATCACGCCCGCCAGCGACATCCTGCACGAGCTGTCGCGGCTGAAGAACTTCGGCGTCAAGACGTTCCAGGCCGAGGACGAGATCGCCGCCATCACCGCGGCGATCGGCGGCGCTTTCGCGGGCGATCTCGCCGCCACCGCCAGCAGCGGACCGGGGATTTGCCTCAAGGCCGAGGGGATCGGCCTGGCGATGATCACCGAGCTGCCGTTGCTGATCATCAACGTGCAGCGCGGCGGGCCGAGCACCGGCCTTCCCACCAAGACCGAGCAATCGGACCTGTTGCTGTCGATGTTCGGCCGCAACGGCGAGTCTCCGGTGCCGATCGTGGCGGCGGCGACTCCCGGCGACTGCTTCCACATGGTGCAGGAAGCGCTCCGCATCGCGGTCGAGTTCATGACGCCGGTGTTCTTCCTGTCGGACGGGTACATCGCCAACGGGGCCGAGCCGTGGCGGATTCCCACGCTCGACGAGCTGAAGCCGATCAAGGTCCAGCATCCCACGGAGACCAACGCCGGCGAGGACGGCCAGTTTCTGCCGTACAAGCGCGACGGCCGCGGCGTCCGCCCGTGGGCGGTCCCCGGCACCCCCGGCCTGGAGCACCGCATCGGCGGTCTCGAGAAGGCGGACGTCACCGGCAACGTGAATTACTCCCCTTCGAACCACGAGCACATGACGGCGGTCCGGGCGGCGAAGATCGCCGGGATCGCCGACTTCATCCCCGAGCAGGAGGTGGAAGGCCCCTCCACGGGCGAATTGCTCGTCGTCAGCTGGGGCGGGACCTACGGCTCGGTCCGCACGGCAGTCCGGCAGTTCCTCGCCGAAGGCCGTTCCGTCGCCCACGCGCACCTGCGATACCTCAACCCGTTCCCGCGGAACCTCGGGCAGCTCTTGCAGAGCTACGACAAGGTGCTGGTCCCCGAGCTGAATCTCGGGCAGCTCCGGCTGCTGCTGCGGGCCGGGTTCCTGGTGGACGCCGTGGGCCTCAACAAGGTCCAGGGCAAGCCGTTTTTGGTGAGCGAGATCGCGGATAAGATCAACTCGATGCTGGGGGAGTAGGAACTGTGGACATCGGCGGAGTGGACATCGAGATCAAGACGAATCTCGGCCGGTCCGCGCTCGACAGATGCGTCCGCGTCGTTCTTGGATTTTGGCCACAGGCGGTGATCGACGACGGGGACACGGGAGAGCGGTATCACGACGTTGGTGATGTCCCTTTGGAAACAACGACGGAAGTTTTGGTGTATCGCGACGATGATTTCGCCGCGAAATGGGACGAGCTTGGCGCGGAGCCGGAAATCGAGAACACGATGGTCCACCTCCTCTACGATCCGGGATACATTAATGTCGTTGTCGGCAATCCGGATGACGATGAGATGCGCCCTTTGCTGGCTGAAATTTACACCGCACTCGAAGCAAACACTTCCGCCATTTCGCGTGAACGTTCGATAACCTGACGACGAACTCTACTCCCTCCGCACCTCTTGATTCTTCAATCGGCTCTTTTTCGAGTTTCACGGATACTTCGATGACCACCGAGCTTCCCGTCCTCACCGCCAAGGAATTCGCCAGCGATCAGGAGATCCGCTGGTGCCCCCGCTGCGGCGACTACTCCATTCTCGCCCAGATGAAGAAGGTCCTTCCCACCCTGGGCCTTCCCAAGGAAAACTTCGTGTTCGTGTCGGGCATCGGCTGCTCCAGCCGGTTCCCTTATTACATGAACACCTACGGTTTCCACGGGATCCACGGCCGGGCCCCCGCCATCGCCAGCGGCGTGAAGATCTGCCGCCCCGACCTGCAAGTGTGGGTCATCACCGGCGACGGCGACGCGCTCTCCATCGGCGGCAACCACCTGATGCACGCCGTCCGCCGCAACATGGACCTCAAGATCATCCTGTTCAACAACCAGATTTACGGCCTCACCAAGGGGCAGTACTCCCCCACCAGCCCGCTCGGCGCGCGGACCAAGAGCACGCCTTACGGCTCGGTCGACAACCCGTTGAGCCCGCTCTCGGTGGCGATCGGCTCGGAGGCGACCTTCGTCGCCCGCTCGGTCGACGTGGACATCAAGCACCTCACCGAGATCCTCGAACGGGCCGCCCGTCACAAGGGGACCGCCTTCGTCGAGGTCTACCAGGACTGCAACGTCTTCAACTCGGGCGCCTTCGCCTACGCCTCGAAGAAGGACGTCAAGGACGACAACATCCTGTACCTCGAGCACGGCAAGCCGCTCGTGTTCGGCAAGAACCGCGACAAGGGGATCCGCGTCAGCGAGATGAGCCGCCCCGAGGTCGTCGAGCTGGGGAACGGCGTTTCGGAGGACGACCTGCTGTTCCACGACGAGAAGGCCGAGGAGCCGAGCCTGGCGTTCCTGCTCGCCCGGATGCGGCATCCGCAATTCCCCGAGCCGATGGGCGTGTTCCGCGCCGTCGATCGGCCGATTTACGACGCAGCGCTCAACGCCCAGGTGCAGCAAGTGATCGAGAAGCAAGGGCCCGGCGACCTCGAAGAACTCTTCCACAGCGGCGACACGTGGACCGTCGAGTGAAATGGAAGACTAGCCCGCAGCGCAAGCCAGGGAGAATCACCGAAACGGCTTAGACTCTCAACCCTCAACCTTCAACCCTCAACCTTCCGCGACCATGATTTGCCCCGACTGCGGTCACGACAACATCGCCGGCGTCGATCTCTGCGAGGAGTGCGGACAGCCGCTCGCGGAGTTCGACCCCGCGGGAAGCGACCTCGAGCAGTCGATCAGCCGGCACACGGTCCGCGTGCTCGCGCCGAAGCGGCCGGTGACGGTCCCGTCCACGACGTCGGTCGGCGATTGCGTGCGGGAGATGGCCGCCCGCGGGTTCGGCTGCCTGCTCGTCGAGGAGGAGGGGCGGCTCGTCGGCATCTTCACCGAGCGCGACGTGCTCGACCGCATCTCCGGCGACCTGTCGCTGGCCGAGCGCCCCGTGTCGGAGTTCATGACCCGCGACCCGGTGACCATCGCCCGCAACGACACGATCGCCTACGCTCTGCACCAGATGGACCTCGGCGGCTACCGGCACATGCCGATCGTCGACGCGGAAGGCCGGCCGAACGGGATCATCTCCGTCCGCGACATCCTGCGGTTCCTGTGCGTCCGCTTCGCCGCGCTCCGCGACGATGACTGACAATGTGGATCACACGAAGGCGCGAAGGAAGACTGGAGCCGAGGGGTTCATCCCCTCGGTGGTCTTGCGGCGTCCGGACCAGAGGCGCGAGATTCCTCATCATGGCGAGCGTGTTCCGACCGAGGGGATGAACCCCTCGGCTCATTGGCGCCGCGCCGTCCGAGATTCGTTCGCAGTGCGGAGCGGCCGGTGATGACATCTGCTCCGATCCGCGTCCTCCTCTGGGGGGATCCCACCACCGAGGAGATGCGCCCGCTCGCGGTGCATCTCCTGACGCTCCCGGTCGCGATCGTCTCCTGCCGCGACCCGCTCGGGTTCGAGAGCGCGGCACTCTCGTTCGACGGCGAGCCGGAACTCGTGATCGCCCTGCAAAGCTGGCCGGACGAGTTCCCACGGTCAGTCGTCGAGCGGGCGATCGGCCGCTTCCCGCTCGCGCGGTGGGTGTGCTGCTACGGCGCATGGTGCGCCTCGGACGGCCGCACCCGCGACATCTGGCCGAATGCCGCGCGCGTGCCGGTCGAGGCCGCCCCCGCGCGCATCGCCCGCGAGCTGTCCGTTCTCCGCGGCGAACTGTTCCCTCTGCCTCTCACCGCTTCGCGCGACGAGGCATTCGCCTTCGATCTGGCCGAGGTTGCAGGGATGGGAGAACTGCGCCGCGCGGATGAACGCCGATGTGCGGAGCAAATCACGGTTCAACGCGGATCTCCGCCATGATGTCGCTGGCGGAAGCCGGTTTCGACTCGCCGCGGCGATGCTCGGCTCGCGCTTCGGCGGCCTCGCGAACGAGCGCGGCCCGCTGCCGCTCGGCCACGCGGCGGCGCAGAATCGCGATCAGCGTTTCCTGTTCATCGACGGACAACTCGTCCGCCGCATCGACGACTTCCGAAAACCTCTTCATCACGCTCCCCTCAGCCGGCTGGCCGCCGCACGGATGCACCGGGACATTGATCATTCGTCGTTCTCATTCGCATTGTATCCATCCCCGACACCTGGGG
>JBBDNU010000071.1:0-5984 GCA_040877365.1 Planctomycetales bacterium | reverse complement strand
CGCAGGGTGGCCCCGACGCCGTTCAGGCGTCGGGGTCGCGCGAGCGACAAGAGGGCGCACACTCGACTCACCACCCCGGTTGCGGGCCGCCTCATTCGTCGGCAAGATCGAAGGCCGGAGTTCCCCGAGCACCCACGGAGCGCGGCCGATGCGGCGGATTGACGACTCCGAAGGGCATGCCCAGTTCGTCACCTTCTCGTGCTATCGTCGCCGCCGCCTGCTCGACGACGATCGGTGCAAACGGATCGTGATCGAGCAGGCCCCTACTCGTTCGTGATCGGCGCGCTGGGGGCCGAACTGGCGAACCGGAAAGGGGGGCTGAGCCGAATCGTGTAGGAACCGTCATCGACGAACGTGGCCGGAGTGCGCTCCCTCTTGTCGCTGACGCGACCCCGACGCCTCAACGGCGTCGGGGCCACCCGGGGGGATTGAGTTCAAGCCGGGCAATCGCGACTGGCACAGCCCGGTCGACTTCGTCAGCTCCGCTCGTCCGGCTGCGGCGGCTCCGTCTCGATGTCGTGCCATTTCATCGCGCGGTCCATCGGTTCGATCCGCAGGACGACGGCGCCGTTCTGGAAGATGCGGACCGTGCCCGTCGATTCCGAGACCGCGATCGCGACCGCTTCCGTCGCCTTCGAAATCGCCGCCGCCGCCCAGTGCCGCGCACCCAGCCCCTTCGACAGCGTGATCCCCGTGGCGGGCGCGTCGAGAATGCGGCCGGCCGCCTGCACCGTGCCGTCGGCGGCGATCACGAAGGCGCCGTCGATCTGGGCCAGCTCCTTGATGCTCTCGCGGACGCGGGGACTGCGGATCATGCGGTCCTTCCGGGCATAGCCGCGGAACGGGTCGTGGACCTGCTCGTGCGACATCCGGAGGACCTTGCGGTGATTGCCGACGACGAACAGCGCGCCCATCGGCTTTCCCTCGCGCCCTTCGCGACCGATCTCGACCGCCAGATCGACGACCAGCCGCAGCGTTTCGAGCGGGACCTGCGTCTCGAGCCGCCGCAGGTCGCGGGCGGTCAGCTTGGCGAGGTGCTCGGCGAGGCTGATCACGCTCAGCGAGTCGAGCACCTCGCGCTCGAAGCCGGCGTAGAGCGCCACGATCCGGTCGCCGCTCTGCAGGAGGTCGTCGGCGATCGCCTCGAGCAGCGCCTGGCTCAATTGGTGCTGCCTCGTCTGCGGCTCGTGCAGCAGGGGGACGAGATCGACCTTGTCGTCCACGGCGGCGCGCTGCACGTCGGGCTTGTCGGAGGCGACGACGAGCCGCGCGCCGCGGAGCAACTGCTTCATCCCCGCGAAGTCGTACGGCAGTTCGGCGAGGACCACGATCGCGGACGCTTTGTTTTCGTGCGCGATCCGGCGGGCGGCCTTGACCAGGCTGACGACCTGCAACAGGAATTCGGCACGTTTCATGCAGGCGCCTGGGGAGGTGCGGCGTGCGCTTCTCGAAACCGAAGGGAGTCCTCAGTTTAGGGAAAAGCGGGGCGCCGTCAACTCCGCGGCGGATCCGCGGCGCGGGCCGTCTGCTCGGGGGAAAGTTGCCGCTCCACCAGCTTGCTCGTCGCCCGCAGGGCGCTCGTGGGGCCGATCGCGCCGAAGATCGTCTCGTCGTGCTCGAGCGCGCGGGAGACGATTTCCCCGCGCTCGATGTCGAACCGGACCGTGCCGGCGGGGGTCCGCTGGATGAGCTGGGCGAGAATGGCGGGGTCGGCGATGGGGGTGATGATCGCGATCCGCACGCCGATCGTCGCGACCGAGCCTTCCATCTTGAGGAGCTGGAACTCGCGCTGGAGCGTCGCCGTTCGCTCGATGTTGCGGTCGACCTTCACCTGCACCGGGTAGCGTTCCTTCCACACGTCGCCGACCTCCACCGGCGCCTCGGGGAGAAGCGCCAGGATGTTCTCGTCGGCGCGGACTGCCGGTTCGCCTTCGTCCTCTTCGCGCGGCTTTCCTTCGGCATCGAGACGAATGACGTCGAGCAGCGCGCCGTGGGGCGCGACGCGCATGTGGGCGGTGATCTTGCCGACGGTGCGGTGTACGTCCTGGAACTGCCGCGGCGCGGCGCCGGGATCGTCGCTGTCGAACACGATGGGATCGGCGTCGTCGAACCGGACCTCCATCCGCACGCGGTCGATCACCGGCTCGAGCAGGGCGCTGCCGTCCTCCGCGACCGACACGACGCGAACGTGCTTCTCGGTGATCGTCTGGTCCCGCACCGTCTGAACGACGGGACGCAGTTCCCCACGCGGCGCCCCATTGCGGGGGGCCTCGCCTTTGCGGACCTCCATCGACGAGCGGTGCCGAACTTCATACCGCAGCACCTGTCCCGGCTGGAAGCGGTAGACGAGCCGGTAGCGCGGCTTCGCGTCCGGCGATTCCGCGGTGGCGGCGGCGCTGTCCCGGGCTTTTTCCGACGCAGCGGATATCGTCTCGGGGGGGGTCGGCGGGCCGGCGGGCTCATCCGGCGTCGCGCCTCGCAGCGATCCCGAGATGGCGATCTCCACCGCGAACAGCGCCGCCAGGATCGTCGCAGACCGGCCGGCATGGAGGCTTCCCATCGTTCGGACTCCTTTCCGAATGGAACGACATCGCACCGCGAGCGAGGAAATGCTAGCAGAGCGGGCGGAACGCGGCGAGAGGAACTTCGCCGGTAAACGCGCGGACCTCCGGGGTGTGGCAGGAATGCCTCGCGTCGCCCGGCCGCGTCCAGCGACCCGGACGCCCGCAACGTCCGGGTCGCTTTGACGATCGACGCGCATCAATCGTCCCAGACCGAAGTCAGGCTCGGCAGGGACGAGCCGAGGTCGCGGAGGGCCGCTTCCGTGACGCCGGTGTTGGCGACGCTGAGCTCGGTGAGCCTCGGCAGGCGCTCCAGCGCGGCGATCCCGGCGTCCGTGATCGCGGCGCCGTCGAGGTCGAGGACTTCGAGTCGCGGGAACGCGGCGAGGTGCTCCAGTCCGCGGTCGGTGATCCGCGTCTCGCCCAGCGCCAGCCATTCCAGCCGCTCGAGCGGAGCGAGCCGCGTCAGTCCCGCATCGGTCAGGTCCGTGTCATCGAGCGCCAGCGCACGAAGCTGCGTGAGCCGGGAGATGTCGGCCGCGGAGGCGTCCCCCACCTTCGTCCCTTGGAGAAACAGCCGGCGCAGTTCCGGGAGGCGCTCCAGCCGGCGGACCAGCTCGGGGATGTCTTCGTCGGCGACGCGCGCGCGGGAGAGATCGACGTGTTCGATGGAATCGAACGGCCGCAGCCAGCTTTCCGGCAGAAGCTTCCGCGACCATTCCGGCGCCGACGACTTCGCCAGGCAGCGCCCGCCGAGCCGCTCGACGAGTTCCGCCGCCGCGCGCTGCCGGCCGGAAGAGACCGCGAGCAATCCCGCGCCCGTCGCCGCGGCGCAGACGACGATCGCAAGCAGCAGCCATCCCGGTCGAACGAAGAGGCGTCCCATGATTGTCTCGGATGATAATACCGATCAGGCTGGAAAGCCTGCCCCACGCTCATGGTCACAACTCGCCGGTCCCTTTGCGCTGCTTTGCGGCTTTGCGTCTTTGCGTCGAAAACTCCGTCGATTGCGGCTGGGCCGCGCTGGGGGGGTTTTCGTCGATCGTTCAGCGGGCGGTCCAGCCGCCGTCCACGGTGACGAGGCTGCCGGTCATGTAGCTGGCGGCGTCGCCGGCGAGGAAGATCGCGGCCCCCTGGATCTCGCGGAGCTCGCCCCACCGCCCGAGCGCGACGGCGCCGACGATGAACTTCCGCGCCTCTTCGGTCTCGGCGATCGGCTCGTTCATCGGGGTGAGGAACGGCCCGGGGCAGATCGCGTTCACCATGATCCCGAACGGCGCCAGCTCGAGGGCCAGTGCCCGCGTCATCTGCACGACCGCCCCCTTGCTGCTCGCGTAGGGGGTGCGGTTCGCCAGCCCCACCACCCCCAGCGTGCTCGCGAGATTGATGATCCGGCCCGAGCCGGCGCGTTTCATGTGCGGCACGACCGCCCGGCTGCACAGCCACACGCCGTCCACGTTGATCCCCTGCACCTCGCGGAACTCTTCGTAGGACAACTCGTCGATGGGGCCGCGAATGTTGATCCCGGCGTTGTTCACGAGGATGTCGATCCGCCCGAACTCGCCCAGCGCCCGCGCCACGAGTGCCTCGACCGCCTGCGGATCGGTCACGTCGGCCGCGATGCCGAGCGCGCGGCGGCCGTGGTCCGCGGCGATGCCGCGGGCGGCGGCGTCGGCCTCGTCGGCGTGCCGGCTCGTGAGCAGCACGTCCGCCCCGGCGGAAGCGAGCCCGGCGGCGATCGCGGCCCCCAGCCCCTTCGAGCCTCCCGTCACGATCGCCGACCGGCCGGCCAGATCGAACTGCCGTATCCCAGGCAACGCGGACATCGAACGGCCTCCAAGAAATGAGGAAAGAGGGATCGACCCGCGACGTATACGATACCGAATGCCCCGGTAGGACGGATTGGCAATCCGTCCTACGATCTGCGCAATCGGTGTAATCCGTGGATGAACTTGCCTTCAGCCGTGGAGATGGTTCCGCGCCGCTTGCGGCTTCGCGGGCGCCGGCGACAGTTCCATCGTCTCGCGCAGCGCCGCCGCGATCTTCGCGTCCTCCTCCGGCGGGACGCTGCGGAGATCCAATAACAGCTCGTCGCGCTGCACGCGGCCCATCACGCGGATGCGGCCCGTCCGCAATCGCCGCGAGAATTCATCCGCAGAATTGTCGGCGTGCCGCACCGCGAGCACCGTCGTCGGCAGTTCGACCGCGGGCAGCGCGCCGCCGCCGACTGCGGCGGTTGCGTCGCGGACTTCGATTCGTAACGAACCGCCAGGCCCGATCGCCTTCTGCACCGCTTCGCGGACCGCTTCCGCGCGCGTCCGCAGCGAATCGGACGTCGCCGCCAGGAACGCGAGCGTGGGAACTTCCGTTTCCGCCGTGCCGCGCACGTAGGCGTCGAGCGTCGCCTGCAGGGCGGCAAGCGTGAGCTTGTCGACGCGGAGCGCGCGGGCCAGCGGATGGTTCCGCAGCCGCTCGATCAGGTCCCGCCGGCCGAGGATGATTCCCGCCTGCGGCCCCCCCAGCAGCTTGTCGCCGCTGCCGAGGACCACGTCCGCCCCGGCGGCGAGGCTCTTCTGGAACGTCGGCTCGCCCGGCAGGCCGAGCGTCGTCACGTCGACCAGCGCCCCGCTGCCGATGTCGTCGATCGCTAGCAGGTCCCGTTCGCGGGCGAGCGCCGCGAGCTCCCCGATCTCGCACGATTCGGCGAACCCGACGACGCGGTAGTTCGACGGGTGCACGAGCATCACCGCTGCCGTCTCGGGACCGATCGCCCGTTCGTAATCGGCGAGCCGCGTCCGGTTCGTCGTCCCCACTTCGCGAAGTCGGGTGCCGCTCAGTTGGAAGATTTCCGGCAGTCGGAACGACCCGCCGATCTCGATCAACTGCCCGCGGGAGATCACGACCTCGCGCCCCGCGCACAGTCCTTGCAGCACGAGCAGCGTGGCGGCGGCATTGTTGTTGACGACCAGCGCGTCCTCCGCGCCGGTGAGCATCGTCAAGGCTGCGTGAAGCTGATGGCCGCGATACCGCCGCTCCCCAGTGTCGAGATCGACCTCGACGTTCGTCGCCCCGGCGGCGTCGAGCAGCGCCTCCCGCGCCGCCTGCGAGAGCGGTGCGCGGCCCAACCCGGTGTGCAGGACGATCCCCGTCGCATTGACGACTGGCGCCATCCGCGTCAGTTCGGCCCGCCACGCGCGATCGAGGACCTGCTCCGCGACGGCGCGCAGCAGATCGTCGGCATCGCTGCCGTTCCATCGGCCGGATGGCACTTGTTCCCGCGCATCGTCGAGCGCGGCGCGCGTCCACGCGAGGACCGGCCCGCGCCCCCGCGCAGCGATCAGCGCGCGAATCGCGGGGCGTTCGAGCACCGCGGTCATCGCGGGAAGGCGACGAAGAACCTCATTGGCGGAATCGCTCATGCAG
>JBBDNU010000070.1:0-31824 GCA_040877365.1 Planctomycetales bacterium | reverse complement strand
CCCGAGCAGCCGCGCGACCTCGCGTTCCTTGAGACCATCCGCTCGTGCTGCGACGACCCGTTCTCGCCAAATCTCCGGATCCGACTGGCCGAAGAGATCGACCGTGAGAACCCGTTCGAGCAACGAATCGAGCGCGTCGCGGGTGCGACCGTCCGACAGCAGCCAAGCGAGCTGCAGCCGGAAGGTCGCCCGCAGCACCACGTGGCCCCCGTCGCACCGTTGGAAGGGGAACACGACGATCCGCGGGATCAGCCGCCTCATCAGCTTGCAGAACTCCCAGCTCTCGGCAGCCAAAGCCTCGATCGCCTCCCGACCGAGCTGCTTGAGTTGATCGACCGGCGGGATGTCGATCGTCTGCGTCGGCTGCTTTCTCGAGATCCTGGCGTTCGAGTCGATTCAGGCGCAGCGCCTCTTCGAGCCGACCGAGTTCGGCGCGGATTCGCTCGCTCGAATCGCCGTGCCGCACGAACGCCACCAGGTTTTCCACCTCCCGCTCGAGTCGTGCGGCGTCACGATCAAGCACGGCCAACCGCTCCGTTCGATCGGCGTCGAGCCGGAGAGCTTCCTCGTTGACGGCCGCGACGAACGCTTCGTCGAACTCAGGCAGCTTCTCCAGCTCGGCGAGCACGGCGGTCGCGATCTTCTCGGCGGCGAACGGTCCGTCAATCGTCGCGCCATTCCAGCAGCGGTGCTCGCGAGCGCCGGTGCACATCAAGTGGTCCTTGTGGCCGTGGCCGCCGAACACGAACAGGCGGCCGCAGACCCCGCAATAGACGGTCTGACCGGGGAATCGCGTCCGCTTCTTCGGCACGTTGCGGCGAGCGTCCTGACCGTTCTTGCCGCGGCGGTACTTCGCGTTCCTCTCGTCCGCCTTCGCGACCACGCGGTCGTAGTAGTCGGAATCGAAGAAGGCGAGGTGCGGAACGGGACGGAGCCGCAACTCGCTGGGGTCGGCTTTGACGGGCACGTACTTCCCCTTGATGTTGCGACGCGTCGTGCGCTTGTTGCGGTAGCGGTATCCTTTCAGGATCGGATTGTGCGTGACCCGGGCGACCATGCGGCCATCCCATTGCTGCATTCGGGAATAGAGTCCGGTGGGCACTCCCTCCGAATTCAGCCAGTCGGCGATGTCCGCGTACGACTCTTCACGGTCGAGGCGCGCGAACCACTCGGCGTAGATCGGTTCCGCATCCGGATCCTTCCGCCACTCGGCATCGTTCTTTGCTCCGAGCGGCTTGATGATGCCGAAGATCGGCAATGAGGCAGAGCCTCCCTGGTCGAACCGATCACGGTTTGTCCCATTGAGACGAAACAAACGGCGACAAAGGAGAAGGCATGGCCACAGACGGCGACAGACGACAAGCCTCAACTTCTTGTCGCACAGCCATTTGCAGTCATAACTGGCGAGTCGGAAGGAACTTGCGAGAACTGCTTTCGCGAATCCCCCCCTCTCCGCTTCGCTTTCCGACCTGATGCTACATCTTCGAATAGCGCTGAGTCGCATGCGTTGCCGAGAAAGGCCGTCAGACGACGCTGTCCTCCAGTCCCAATTCCCGCAACCCGGTCTTCGTCTCAGCGGATTTCGATTCCGCCTGCTCCCGCTCCACCTTGACCTCGAAGGCGACTTCGATCTTCAGGTCCGGCGAGGTCGCGTATTTGCTGAGCACCTTCGTGTAGAAGTTCATCCACTTCTGCGGCGGCACCGTGCCGCGCCAGCGGATGTACGTCGCGCCGGGCGGAGGTGAAGGCGGCGGTGGTTCATCCTTCGTCGTGATCCGCACCTCCGCCAACGCCTCGATTCCGCTCGTCACCGCCTTCACGGTGAAAGCGCCCCCGTGGTCGGCGGCAGTGAACATCCCCGTCGCATCGACTGCCCCGCCCGTCGCCGACCATTCGATGCTGCCGCCCGCGATCGGCTGCCCGTATTGGTCGATCGCGGAGCACGTGAACGCCACCTGCTCGCCGACCTTCACCGTCGGGTGCTCGGGGCGGAGGAGGATCTGGGCGAGACGCGGAGGCTCGCGAAGCTTCTGCGCCTCGTCCGCCTTCAGGATATAGACGTCGTCCGAAATCTCGACGTCGGCGTCGAACAGGCTCTCCTTCAGCTTCTCCAGCTTCAGCCGACCGGAGGTGGCGTCCTTGATCGCGTAGCCGATGATCCCCTGCGACACCCCGTCCGCGATCGCCCGTTTCACCGCTTCCGCGTTGATCAGCCGCGGCAGGATCGGCGACGAATAGAATGCGTCGCGGACGCTCTTCGTGGACCACTCCGTCATCGACGGCGGCCAGTAGGATGGCAGCTTGCGGGCCGGGACTGAATCGACCACCTCGTCCAACCCGCCGCTGCCGAGGCGCTGCAGATACACGTCAACCAGGCTTCCCGCGGCGCTGGAGGTGATGTTCCCCAAATCGACGTGCCGCAGCCTATTGTCCTTGCCGAGCAGGTACAGGTGCTTGTACGCCCGGAAGATCGCCTCGTCGAGATCGCGGCGGGCGTTCGCGAGGTTGCGGGCCAGGAGCTTCAACTGCCCTTCGTCGACGCGCTTCTTCGTCTCCTCATCGTCGTCCACGTCCTCCCAGGCCAGCACCTCGCGGGCCTTGTCGTAGACGTTCTCCGCAGGGTCGGGGGCGGCGAAGATCAGGGCCGACTTGAACGTCCGCCCGCTCGTCCCGGAATCCTTCACGATCGCGTTCATCAAATCGAGCGTCGCCCGCTCCTCGGCCGGATGGTCGAGGTCCATCGCGACCAGCGTGATCTTGGGGACCTCCTTCACGTCGTTGCTGCGTTTGGGGAAGAACTCCCGTTCGACCAGCCTACAGGCATCCGTCCCGTTCTTGCGGAAGATGTCCTCGGTGCGCTGCTCGATCCGCTTCCCGATCTCCTTTTCCGGCACTGCTCCGCGCCTGCTCACCAGCACCTGGTTCAGGTTCGGCGACAGGCCGAAGCGATACCGGTTCCGCTCCCACTGCAGGTAGAAGCAGGCGCCCGCCAGCCCTTCCAGCACGGTATCGACGTCGGCCGTGTGAATGTCCGGGCCGCAGACGTCGGTCTTGATCTCGGGCAGCGACGCCTCGGCCCGCGACTGGCTCTGGCCGCCGTTCGACTCGAAGAAAATCGTCGTGGCGACCTTCCGGTGAAGCTGGGATTTCCTGATCGCGTCGGAGGCCTCCTTGTCGAGCTTCAGGCTGTGCGATTCGCGCGCCTTGCCGGCGATGTCGGCCGCGACGGGGATCTCCAACTCATCCGATCCCAACTGACTGAACAGCGCCGCGCGAAAGATCGGGTTCTCCAGCGGCGCCAGCCCCAGCGTGATCAGCGGCTCATTCGTGACCTTACGGTGCTCATCCTGGTAATTATGGGCCACCCACAGGGCCAGCAATCGCAGGATCCCGCGGGTCCGCTGAAACCGGGGCAGGCTCTGCCACTTCCGCTCGAAGACCGAGAGCACCGAGGGATGGAACGGATAGCACGCCTTGAACTGCTCGTGGACCGCGTCGCGGTCGACGCCGGCCAATTCCTGCGCGTGGTCGGCCGCCCATTCGGCATAGGCCGAGCAGGTCGCCTTGGCGTCGTTCGTGAGGCCGTGCCACTCGAACAGCCGGCGGCGGATGATCTCCGACATCTCCTTGTCGGCCGACATCAGGATCGCCTTGCCCACGCGGTCGCAGAGCTTCTTGATCGACTCGTAGTCGCGCTGGTCGTCCGGGTTCATCTCCAGGTCGGAACGCGGGATCGACACGCACAGCACGAGGTTGTTCCGCGCCCGCGACTCCTCGCACAGGTTCTGCAGGAAGTTGAAGAACTGGTCCCGCATCCCCAGCTTCCGCCCGCTGCTGACGTAGTTCAGCAGCTCGTCCATCAGAATCAGCGTCGGCCCAGTGGGAAGCATCTTTCGTATGTCGTCGCCGGCGGGGGCCATGCCCAGTTCGTCGTGCTTGGCCACCGCGCCGAACAGGCGCTCCTGCTCGTCATGGTCCCGACCGAGTTGCCAGGCGATTTCGCCCCACGGGGTCTTCCGTCTCGGCTCCCCCGGTTCGCCGCGACCATTCACGACGCTGAACTCCGTCCCCACGAACACCGCCACGTCCGCTTTCGGGACCGTCGAGACCTGCGCCGTCTCGAGCAGCGAACCGACTCCCTTCCACGCTTTCGCCTCGTCCCCGTGGCGGGCGAGGTGGAACAGCGTCGCCAGGGCGTGCGTCTTGCCGCCGCCGAACTGCGTCGCCATGTTGAACACGGCGGACGTCTCGACCTGGATCCCGTTCAGCCGCCGCAGCGCCTGCGACGCCAACTCCTGCAAGCTGCCGGTCAGGAACGTCCGCTCGAAGAACCGCGCCGGGTCGGCATAGTCCTTCGGGACGGTGATGCAGCCGGTGCGAATGTGGTCGAGATGCACCGCGAATTCCGAAGCGTCGAGCGGGCGGTTGTCCCGCAGGTCTTCGCGGGGTGTGACGACCTGATACCACGGTTTCAGCTTGGCCATGAAGGCACCTTCGTCAGCGGGGAAACCTCAATCCTCCGACCACCTCAAGCGATCCTTCAGGTCGTTCATGTGTGTGAACGGGATGATCTTGTCGTGTTGCAATCGCCCCACGACGATGCCCGGATGCACGCCGATCCGGTTGGCGAACGACCGCACTGCCGACTTGCTCTTGAGGTCCGGCAATTCATCATCGTGAATTGCCGGAATCAGCATCGCACCTGCGAACTGGTTCGCCGCCTGTTCGCGCGGATCATCCGCGTAGTCGACGTCGACGAACACCTCGTCTCGGCCGTCGTTGAGGATGTGGCCGGCTTCGTGGAAGAAGGTGAACCAGAACAAGTCGTTGCGTTTGCCTCGCAGGTTCAACGCGATCATCGCCTTGTGCGGCGTGAGCCACTTCGCCGCGCCGCTCACCCGACTTCCCGGAATCTCGGGAACGAGGACGACGGCGATTCCGGCCGCGGCGCAGAACTTCTGCATCGCCGGAACGAACTCATCCGGAACCTTCACCGTGAGTTCTCGAGTTTTCCGCAGCGCCGCATCGAACTTTCGCGAATCGAAGGGCTTGCATTCGATGCTCGCGGCTTCCAACTCTGCCAACCGCACCCAGGCGGCGATGCCGCCCGTGCATTTCTCCGCGCCCGACGACTTTCGGAACGCGATCTGGTGTTGCCCCCATCCTTTGCGGAATGCAGCGACCGAGGCCACGCCAAAGAACGTCAGCGTCGACTGCAACAGGCCGGGCTGGTCTTTGCGATCCTCGATCGCTCCTCGTTTGATGAGTTCCTTCGTCGGCACCTCCCGGAGCCACGCAAGATCGCCCGGGGACGACTCGCAGTCGGCCAGCCGTGCCTTCCGCTCCTGGTACTGGGCCTCCAGGTTGTTCCAGAACCGGGCCGGCACGCGCGTCACCTTCTCCAGGCGCAAGGCCGCCTCCGGCGAGATTCGCTTGATCCCCTTGATCAACTGATTGATGTGCTTCGGAGAATACCCCGTTCGCGCGGCGAGTTCCTTCTGCTTGATTCCCAGGCTGTCGATCGTCTCCTGCAGAATCTCCCCTGGCTCCGTGACGTAATCCGGCTCGTAGGCGTATCGCTCCCGTTTGGTCGCTCGCCCGGCCATCGGCTCCCCCTTCCGGTTCAGTGATAGTCCTCGATCTCGATGATCCGCACCTGCGTGACCTGCGGCCAATCGAGGCCGCCGCCCGAGTTCTCCGGTCGCGGTTCGTGATCGGGTTCGAAGATCAGCCGCTTCGGGTGCTCCAGGTCGACGGCGAGTTGGCCCTTCCGGTCGCCCGTCAGTTCGTGGCAGCGGGCCTGCGGCAAATTCCGCAAATCCTCCAGGCATTCCGCGGCGGACAGCTCGGCCAATCGTCGTTCGAGCTTGGCCGCGCACTTCGGTCCCAACTCGCCGCGCATCTTCTTGCCGCTGTTGCAGAGCTTCTGGAGCTTCTTGGTCGCGAAGCTGATTTCCATCGAAGCCGATCTCCATCATCGTCCTCGCAACCAATGAAAGTTTACCACATTGGTAAATCGACGGCAATGCCCCACGAGCGTGGAGCAGGAATTCCGGTCAGCGCCGTCGAGTCGGCCGTCACATGCCTAACCCCTTCTTTCGCGCCAGCACCCCCTCCACCCAGCGGCGTTCTTCGGTGCCGGGCGGGTAGAGCTTGTTGAGGTTGTCCGCGAGTTTCCAGAACCGGGCGTCCTTGCCGACGCCGTCGTCGAGGAGGAACCGCTTGAGCAGCTCGCCCCGATTGGCGGCGAACAGGATCATCGACTGGTGCACGCGGTCGAGCACCGTGCTGCCGGGGGGCGGGCCTTTGATTTCGGTCCAGCCGGCCTCCGCCGCCTCGGCCGCATCGAGTTCCTGGAAAAGCGACTGCTGCTTGACCTTCTTGCTTCGTCGGCCCCCCTCGGACGCGGCCCGTGTCCCTTTGCCGAACAGGTGCTGCGTGCGCTCGGCGACCGAGAGCAGGCGGGCCTTGTCCCCCTTGATCTCGACCAGCGATTCGGACTTGTCGAGATGCACCCCCAGCCCCTGCGCGATCTTGCGGGCGGCGTCGAACTCCAGGACGAAACCTTTCACCGCGGCGGAATTCACCGCAGAGGACGCAGAGACGCGCGGAGAAGAAGTTTCTGTTTCTGCATCGTCGTCCTCTCCTTCTTCCTCCGCGCTCTCCGCGTCCTCTGCGGTAATCTTCTTTTTCTTCTCGTTACCGTTCGTCCCGCCGCCGCCGAGCGTCCAGAGCCACATGGCGGTCAGACGGGCGTCGGGCTCCAGGCCGGCGGCGTCGGCGTCCTGGAAGATCAGGGAGAGGGCCTCGGTGGAGACGGCGGCCCAGACGAATTCGAGATACTCGCGCAGTTCGGCCTTGTCGCCGTTCGCCTTCTCGACGCGGCCGTAGCGGCTGAAGATTTCGAGCGCCGGGCCGAGGCAGGCGAAGATCGCATCCGCCCCCACGACCCCCTCCGCCGCCAGCCGCGGCATCCACTCGTGAATCCGCTGCGGCAACTCGCCCAGCACATCCCGCCACTCGCCGACCGCTTCGGTGACGTGACCATCGGCGTCTTCGCGGGGACGGCAGACGAGGTGGACCGACGAGGCCAGCCGCGCTTGCCCCTGCGCGGCGACGCGGGTTTCCATTTCGGTGTCGATCGGCCATGAGCCGGTGATGACCCACCCGGCATCGACCACTCCCTTCAGGATCGCCTCCCACGACGCGGTGGTCTTGCTGGCGAAAACGATCGTCCCCACGCCGTCGGGCCGCGTGATGCGGCGGCCCTCGGCGAACGCTTTGGTCAATTCGCGCTCGTAGAAGGCGATGTCCTTGGTGCTTTTGCTGAGCTGGTGGGGGCGATCTACGACGATCTCGGCGTCCTTGGGCACGCCCCCCTCGCGGAACAGCGCGGGATGGACGTCGGCCAGCGTGCGCCGCATCCAGACATAGAAGAAGTCGGACAGGTAGGCGTAGGGGACTGCGTCGTAATACGGTGGATCGGTGACGAGGGCCGCCGCGAAGTCATCAGGCAGCGGGTGATGCGTCGCGGAGGATTGCTCGACGTGGCCGATAGACCAATCGCCTCCGATCGACGCGAGTGTGTCGTGCATTCGATCTACCATGACGTACCACGAGCCACTGGATTCGCTGAGGCAAACGGATTCAGAGAAATCCCAGACCATCCCGATGGCTTGTCGAGCAAATAAATGCGTTGGACACTGAACGTCGAGTTTCCAGCCACATAGAGCGTTTGATAGGTCTGCTACCCGACCGAGGCAGAGAGACAAACAAGATGCGACTGCCTCCACCAGCCCGGCGTCGTCGGAAGCCCCCATCCGTTCTCCCGCTTCGCGGACCAGCCGGGCGAGCGTCGTCAGGGCCAGCGCCTGCCGGGGTGAAAACAGGTCGCCCCAACGCTCCATACCATAGATCGGAACGCTCACGCGGCGAAGTTCGTTCAGCGAAATCACTTCATCGGGAACGAGACTTCGTCGGCTCCCCTGGCTCGCTTCGGTTCCTTCGCCCTCGCGCCGCCCTTTCTTCGCCCGCGATGTTCCGTCGGCTTTCTCCCGCCGCTCCAGTTCCGCTGCCGCGGCGGCGAACGCCGCGAAGTCGGCCGTGGTCGGCAGCCGGTAGAACCGGCCCTGCGCGGTCTCGCGGGTGCTGACGACGCAGAGCAAGCGGGCGTCGGCCGCCCCGCCGCGCCGCGACATGAGCTGCGCCCGCACGCGATCGACCTTGGTGGTGTAGCCCGTGACCGGGCAGGTGGCGCTGCCGCGCGCGACCGTTCCCCCTTCGACCTCGCTCTCCTTCTTCGGCTCGAAGATTTCCAGGAGCGGGCGTTTCACCTTCTTCACGACGGGCCGGCCGTCTTCGCAATAGGCGACCTCGACCGTCTGCGTCTTGACGTTGCCGTCGTCGTCCCGCACCCACCGCAGCGCCCGCCGCCGCGAGGCCTTCTTGGCCAGCCACAGCGAGCGCATCAGCGGCACCTCGACCGGCACCTTGTCCCCCGGCGCTTCGGACAGGATCGTCCGCGCCCACAGGTACGCGATCGGCGTCGCGCCATCGGGATCCTTCGGATAGAACTCGGCCAGTTCCTTCTCTGCTTCCTGCTTGATCCACGCGCCCCACTTGCGGACTTCATCCGCCAGCCGCTGGCCGTACTTCGGGATGTACTCCAGCACGACCTTGTTGAGCAGCACGGCGACGGGGTTGAGGTCGCTGGCGAAGGCGTCGGCCCCGACGCGAAGCGCCTCCAGCGGAATCGAGCCACCCCCCGCGAACGGATCGACGACCAGCGGCCGCGTCCCCGGCTCGCCGCCGAGCGCCTCGTGGGCCGCCTGCGTCAGCGCCCGGCTCGTCTCCAGATAGGCTGGGAGGGTCGAGTTGTCCCAGTTGGCGAAGTCGGCGATGAAATCCAGCAGGCACATGCGGAGCATGAACCAATCGGCGTCGTCGGCCGGGTCGAGCGCGAGCGTTCCCGCCGCGAGCGCCTCCCACCGCCCGCGCGACTGCTCGGAGACGTTCTCCTGCAACTCGCGCTTCTCTTCGGTGATCCGCTCGGGATTCACCCGCTTCGCGAACGCGACCATCGACGCGGCCGCCGCCTCGCGAAACGCCGGCGGGCAGAGCGGATCGACCGGATCGGGCCAGAGGGCCGCGCAAATAACCGCTCGGCAAGCCGCCAACGGCCGCCGCGCCCACCAGATGTGGAGCGTCGAGATATGCCCATGCCGAATCGACTTCTCCCGCCGCGCATGCGCGGAGATGCGGGCGATGGGGAGATCGACTTCGATGAGGCGTTTGGGATAGGTCTGGGTCACGTCGACTTCCCGCGGCGCGGTTTCGGAACTTGGTCGGCCGGTTCGACTGATTCGGGCGAGACCAGGACCGTCTGTCCATGTTGCCAGACCGCCAGCGGCTGGTCGGCACGGCGATGAGCCTCGACGGCGTCCTGAGCCGCCTGGTTCAACGCTTTCGTGACGAGTGCGATCGTGGGTTTCCGCCGGCCGTTCCGGCGATTGATCGACTTTTTCATGAATGGGCTTCCCGTTGGATTTTCTTCCAGAGTGCCTTTTGGGGGATGCGCGACGCACGTTGGCGCGTCCCGGCAGCGATCAACTCCATCCTACCAGCGTGCGAATTGTCGAACATTTGCCAACTCTTCGCGATGGGACGATAGAGATCGAAGAAGTTCGTCAGGCCGGCCCGATAGCGACGACGGATGGTGTTTTCAGGAACGTTGTGTCCGCCGAGTCGGACGCGGTCCGCCACGCGCGCGACGGCCAGGTCGGCCGACCGCAGATACAAGAACACCAGGTGGAATTCGTACCCCCGCGCAACGAGTTCCCGGAGCCGAGGGGCGAGGGACCGCGCGGCCAGAGTCGATTCGAGTCCGAACGAGACACCCGCCGCGGCCAGCGCGTCCATCCGCTGCAACATGACTTCGCCGGCAGCGAGCGCGGCTCCTTCCGGATCGAACGGCGAAATTCCGCGGGCGATCAGGTCCGCATTGATGAATTCGACGACTCCCAGCGCACCTTTGAGCAGCCGGGGGGCCGCAGTGGATTTTCCTGCGCCGTTCGGGCCCCCCAGCACGACGACGATCGGTGCGTCCGGCCCATTCGACTTCGGTCGCCGGGAGCGTGCGGGATTAGCCATGCGTGCCGCTCCCGGACAGGATGGACTGCGGTTGAACCTGATAATGCTCCACCGCCATCACCGGTTGCCAGCCGAGGCGGGCGGGGTTCTGGATCGTGTGAAGTTGGGGCGTGCCGCCGCAGTTGAAGGCGACGTACAGCCAGAAGTCGGCCTTCAGCCGCTGGGCGGTCTGGTATTCGTTCGAGCTGAGGGCGACGACCCCCACGCCGGCGCGGCCTTTGACCTCGATGAACCGGACCTCGATGAACGTCTTGGGATCTTCGGGGTGCGGGCGGCGGGAGATGAGGTCGAAGCCGCGGTTCTCGGATTCGACGCTCTCCACGACCCAGCCGCGGGTTTCTTCGTGCTCGATCGCCAGCCGGATCGCGATCCGTTCGATCTCGTCGTCGCGGACCATCGGCGCGAGTTGCGGGCTGGTCCGCTCGGGATGGGGAACGACCCACGCCCGGCCGAGGTGGGCGATGTCGGCGATGGCGCAGTGCCGCTCGAGTTCGAGATCCCGGCGGCGGGATTCCAATCGGTTGTTGAGGTCGTCGAGGTGCTGCTCGGCCTGGGCAATGATGCCGTCGAGTCCCGGAACCGTCTGGCCTTCGATCTGGCGATTGAGGAACTCGCCGAGCTGGTTGTTCTGCCGGTCGATCAGCGAGTTGAGGCTGATCTCGATGTGCCGGGCGACGCGGGCGACTTCCCGCTCGCGAACCGCGGATTCCTTGCGGACCCACGGCTCGAGCGCCTGCTGATAGAGGTGCCGTTCGACCTGGCCGCGGTCGGGAATCGGATCGCCGGGGACCGGCGTGCCGGCGGGCGCGGGGGTGACGTCGTGCAGGATCGTCGGCTCGTGGATCCGCATCTCCCCCGCGCGAGAGGTCTCGATGACGAACAGCCGGCGGTGCAGGGCCTGGTTGCGGCCGTCCTTGATCGACGCGGCGAAGACATCGAGCAGGGCCGGCTCGCCGCGGTGCAGGTCGAAGAAGACCGCGCCGCGGCGGAGGGGCTCTTCGGTGCGGGCGAGCACATCGCTGCGGACGGTCTCGAACAGCGGGTGCCCGGGCGTGACCCATTCCAGCGTGGCGTCCGCCTTCAGGAACTCCTTGTCGAAGACGATCTTGCCGTACTCGCGGCCCAGCCGGCCGAAGCGCTCTTCCTGGCGATCGCCGATCGGCAGGAGGTGCTTGGGCACTTTGCCGACGCGATAGACCGAGCACACGCTCGATGAGCGCGGCTTGCCATCGACCGACTTGGGGTGCAGGCCGGCTTCCGGCGCGGCGGCGACGAAGAACTGTTCGATGACCTCGGGGACCAGCCGGCGTTCCTTGGCCTCGACCGACTTGCCGACGATGGCGGAGAGATTGAGTTCCTTCTTGGCGAGGCCTTCGAGCGCCGATTCGGTGATGGCGCGGAAGCGTTCGGGGCTGACGTCGCGGACGATGCGGTCCTGGATCTGATGCTCGTTGACCTGCCGCGCGTACATCTCGCGGAACAGCTTTTCGAGCAGGTTCGAGGGGAAGACTTCGCCGACGACGTCGAACACTTGATCGCTGCCGAGGTCATCGCGGATTTCCTTGAGCCGTTCGATGAGCTTCTGCAGCACGCGGCCTTCGCGGGTGTTCTGGGCGACGAAATTGAACACGAGGCAGTCCTTCTCCTGTCCGTAGCGGTGAATGCGGCCGACGCGCTGCTCGAGCCGCATCGGGTTCCAGGGGATGTCGAAGTTGACCATCAGCCAGCAGAATTGGAGATTGATCCCTTCGCCGGCGGCTTCGGTGGCGACCAGCACCTGGGCGGATTCGCGGAACTCGCGTTCGGCGTAGATGCGGCTGCCGGGGGTGTCGCGGTCGCCGATTTTCATTCCGCCGTGAATCTGCGTGAGCGTCAGGCCCCATTCGCGGAGCTTGCCGAGCGGCCGCTCGTCGCGGCCGTCGCCGGCGAGATAGTCGAGGGTGTCCTTGTGCTCGGTGAAGACGAGCAGTTTCATCTTCGGATTGTCGAAGATGCCCTCTTCCTGGAGGATCGCTCGCAGTTTCTTGAGCTTCGATTGGACATCGCGGCCTTCGAGCCGCTTCGCCTGCTCGACGAGCGTGGTCAGGCGGCCGATCTCTTCGCGGAGCGCGGCGGGATCGACCGAGAGCACTTGTTCCTCCAGTTGCTCGATGAGCCGCTGCCGCTCTTCCTCGGTGAGGTCGTCGAAGTCTTCGGGGAGCTTGCGCTCGATCTGCTCCTGCCGGTGTGCCTCGGGGTCGTCGAGGATTTTCTGCCGGCGGGCCCGCATGCGTTCGAGGCTCTTGCGGACGGCGTACACCGACGACGCCATCCGCCGCTGGAGCATGGCCATCGTGAAGCCCACGGCGCGAGCGCGGGCCGAATCCTCGCCGGCGGCGGCCATCGACTGGTCTTCGACGTAGCGGGTCAGCTCGTCGTAAAAGTCGAGTTCCTCGCCATCGAGATCGAAGGCGGCCGTGCGGATTTCGCGGTTCGTGAACAGCTTGCGGACTTCGCCCGTGTCGGGGTGCGGGAACGTGACGAGAGCTTCCTTCGTGCGCCGCAGATAGAACGGGGCCTCGTGCTCGCGCAGTGCCTGTTGGAGGCTCTGAATGCTGCCGTAAACGTCGGGATCGAGCAGCGCCAGGAAGCGGCGGAAGTGTTCGGGGTCCCCCTTGTGCGGCGTGGCCGTCATCAAGAGGAAGTGGTCGGTCATCTTCGAGAGCGACTCGCCGAGGCGATAGGCGTAGGTCTTCCGGTCGTCAGCCGGGGCGCTCATCTTGTGGGCTTCATCGACGATGATGAGATCCCATCGCGACCGCAGCAGGCTTTCGCGGGCGTCTTCGACGATCGACACCCACGAAACCGACGTGACGACCTGGTCCCGCTCCTGCCAGGGGTTCTGGCCGTAGTTCGCGCGGAGCACGTCGCCGCGGATGACGTCGAACTTCTCGCGGAACTTGTCCGAGAGTTCCCGCTGCCACTGGAACGTGAGGTTCGCCGGCGTCACGATCAGCACGCGGCGGACGAGGCCGCGGGCCTTCAACTCCTTGAGCAGCAGACCGGCCATGATCGTCTTGCCGGCGCCGGGATCGTCGGCAAGCAGAAACCGGATGCGGGGGAGCTTGAGGAAGTAGCCGTAGACTGCCTCGAGCTGATGGGGCAGCGGATCGACGCGGGCGATCGACAGCGAAAAGAAGGGATCGTACTCGTAGGCAAGCCCCAAACGGTGGGCCTCGACGCCGAGGCGGAACAATCGAGCGTCGCCGTCGAACGGCTCGCGATCTGCGGAGACGGTCAACTGCGCCAATTGGGCTTGGCTCAGAACGGGATCGAACGTCAGGCCGCTGTTCAGCCCACGGCCGATGACCTTCAGCGAATCGCCGAACGGCACCAGGGCCAGGACTTCGACCGCCTCGGGGAGCGTCGGTCCTCGGACGATACTTCCCGGGCGGATGGCGTCGACGGTCACATCGGCTCCCCATGAAGCCCGCGACGTGGGCTGGTTCATTGGACGACAGGCTTGGATCTGCTCGCGGGTAGGAGTCTACCACGTCGAAGAGGTCGGGAGTAGCATGATCTGCGGCCGTACAGGCCGCACCACATATTCCTTCGCAACTCTCCCGACCGTGCCGAAACAACGGAACATCTTGACGATTGTAAGCCGAATCACAGAGTTAGGACGCGGCGCTGGCAATAATCAACTCCACTTGTGGTTCATCGCCCCGCGAGGGCAGTCGCCGGAGGACCGACGTGTCGGAGCCGTCCCAGGAGATCGACCAACGCCGCGAGCCTCGGTTCATCGAGCGCCACGCTGCGAAGATGCAGTGGCTGGCGATCGGCCTGATCGTCTCCTCGCTGGTGATCCTCCTCCGCGCCGTCCCGGCGGAGGAGATCGGCGCGTGGTTGCGGAGCCGGATCGACGCGATCTCCATCTGGGCCGCCGCGCGTCGTGATTCCCCTAGCCCAGGCCCCGAGGATCGACCCATGCCGCAGTTGACCGCCGATCAGACCGCCGTTTCCGATGAAGTCACCTTCCCCGAGACGCGGCCGCTCGACGAGCACAATCGCCGGCTGGTCGAGCACGTGCATCCGCCGGCGTGGGAGAACCCGCGGCCGAACGGTCGGTACAACCTCGTCGTCATCGGGGGAGGCACGGCCGGACTGGTGACTGCCGCCGGCGCTGCGGGGCTCGGCGCGAAGGTTGCGCTCGTCGAGCGGAAGCTTCTGGGGGGCGACTGTCTGAATGTCGGCTGCGTGCCCTCGAAGGCGCTGATTCGCTCGGCCCGCGCCGTGGCCGACGTGCGGGACGCCGGAGAATTCGGGGTCCGCGTGCCGCCGGGGACGACAGTCGATTTTCCCGCGGTGATGGAGCGGATGCGGCGGATTCGATCGGGGATCAGCCCACACGATTCGGCCGCCCGCTTTCGCGATCTCGGCGTCGATGTCTTTCTGGGCGACGCGAAATTCACCGGTGGGGACACCGTGGAGGTCGGCGGGCAGACGCTGCGCTTCGCCCGGGCCTGTGTTGCCACCGGAGCGCGGGCCGCCGCCCCGCCGGTTCCCGGCCTGAAGGAAACCGGCTACCTCACGAACGAGACCGTCTTCAGCCTCACGGAACTTCCACGGCGACTGGCGGTGATCGGCGCCGGCCCCATCGGCTGTGAACTCGCGCAGGCGTTCGCCCGCTTCGGGAGCGAGGTGTTTCTGATCGAGGCGATGCACGGCATCATGCCCAACGAAGATCCCGATGCCGCCGAAATCGTGAAGCAGTCGCTGTTCCGCGACGGCGTCCGCCTGATGTGCTGCGGCAAGAACCTGCAAGTCGCGCGCACCGAAGGCGGCAAGCGGCTGACGGTCGATTCGCACGGCGAGCACTACGATCTGACCGTCGATGAGATTCTCGTCGGAGCCGGACGGGCGCCGAACGTGGACGGCCTGGGACTCGAGGCGGCCGGCGTGCGGTTCGACAAGACCGGCGTCAAGGTGGACGACTTCCTGCGGACGGCGAACCGCCGGATCTACGCGGCGGGGGATGTCTGCTCGAAGTACAAGTTCACGCACGCCGCCGATGCGATGGCCCGGATCGTGATCCAGAACGCCCTGTTCTTCGGGCGGAAGCGCGCCGGCGCGCTCGTGATTCCCTGGTGTACTTACACCGATCCCGAGGTCGCCCACGTCGGACTCTACCCGCACGAGGCGGAGGCGCAAGGGATTCCGCTCGATACGTTCGCCGTCGAACTGTCGCAGGTCGATCGCGCGATCCTCGACGGCGAGCAAAACGGCTTCCTCAAGATTCATGTGCGGAAGGGGAAGGACACGATTCTCGGGGCTACCCTCGTCGCTCGCCATGCGGGCGAAATGATCTCCGAGATCACGCTGGCGATGGTCGCGGGAGCGGGGCTGGGCGCGATTTCCAGCACGATCCATCCCTATCCCACGCAGGCCGAGGCGATCAAGAAAGCCGGCGACGCCTACGGCCGCACGCGGCTCACGCCGCGGATCAAGCATCTGTTCGAGACACTCTTGCGCTGGCGCCGGTAGTTCCACGATCAGGGAGCCCCGCCGCCACAAGAAAGTCGAAATCGTGGAACCGTCCCGATCGCGCCCCAACAACGGGCCCCGGTTCGTTTCGCCCTCTTCGGAAGGGACGAGAAGCGCTGGAGCGAGAAAGATCAGGAAGTCGTTGTCAGGACATCGTGATACGATTCGAAGAACGATGTGAGGCGGTCGAACTGAAACGGCCGTCGTGTGGACTCGAGTCCGCACGACGGCCATCTCGCTCGATACCGCATTGCGTTCGGCGCGGCGGAGTCACTGACCGACCCGGCAGCACGGGGGGAGATCGGCTTCCGACCTGGCTTCCGCGCCGCTGTCCGCCCCCAGCGGGCATTCATCCCGGCAGACCAGTTCGCCGTCGATCGGGCATTCGATCTTGCCGGGGCAGTCGGAACGGTTGGCGTCGAGCAGGGGGCACTGGTCCTTGCAGACCTCCTCGCCGGAGAGCGGGCAGACGATCCTGCCGGGACAGTCGGATTGGACCTGGTCCGCCTCCGCAGTGGAAGCTTGGCTGCGCGTCAGGGCATAGGCACCGAGCGCGACGCCCAGGGCGACGACGAGTCCGGTCGTCCAGAAGGTTTTTCCTCTCATCGCTGAAATTCTCCCTTTGAAGGGTGTCGTGAAACCGGGTGATCGACCGCCACCCGTCTGACCGTACGGATCACTGTACCGCGCGGACCATACTACGGAGTCAACGCGTTCTCGGAGGTTTTTTCGGGAAAGCAGCCCGGCTGGTCGGAGGCAAGCCGGGCTGCTGCCGAATGCCGGCGTTCCGCCAAAGCAAACCGTAGGACGGATTGGCAATCCGTCCTACGGTCAACCCTTCACGCGCTCCATCTCCGTCCCGCAGCAGCAGCGCGGGTTCTGGTCGCCCCCCTTGCGGGGCTGGGCGCCCTTGGTGACTTCGATCTCACAGCCGCAGTCCCGGTCGGGACAGCGGTACTTCTCTCCCTTCTGCAAAGCCATTGGTCGTCCTCCCTACTTCGAGACTTCCTCCTTGCTTCGAGTCGAAGATCACGACTTCCGGTCAGTGATCACGTTGGCCGACGTCCCTCCCTGCACGCAGGCCGGACAGGCTTTCGTCGGCTTTCTCCTCGGCCAGGAGTTCCATATCGAGGCCGCGATCAGGATGGCGATGCCGGCGTACATGACCGGCAGCGAGCCTGTGACGAACCGCCCGAGAATCACCAGACCCGCGGCCGCCAGACCCGCGAAGAACGGGCCGTAGCCACGGCGCGTCCTCGCGCGGAACGCCAGCCCGGCGACGGCCAGTACGAGGGCCGCAACAGTCAGCGGAGCGAGAAACGGCGTGTAGTTCACGAACGGCAGCCCCAGCGCGCTCAGCAGCGCGGCATACGCAGGCCAGCACGCCGGGCAGGTCAAGTTCGGCAATACGGCGACGAACACGGCCGGCACGGATGACAGCCAGCTTCGCGACGCCCGCTGCGTTCCGTGCCGCGTGAGCGCCGACGCGATGGACCCCACGGTCGGAACGCCTCGAAGGCGGCCGCTGCCGTCGGAATACAGCCGGCAGCAGGCAGCTCCGTTCGATGGAGTCGCTCCCGCCACGTCGCCACCGTCCACCAGGATCGTCGGCGAGCCGTAACCGCGGACATGTGGCGGGCTGCCGGGATCGCTCCGCTCCCATTCGGTCCACTCGGCCGGTCGACCCGCCTCGGCCAGTGCACGTCGCAGTTGGCGTTTCGCCTCTTCGACGTTCGGACAGTCGGAATCATAAATGAGTTCCACCTTCATGACGTTGCCTCCCCGTCGAGAGCCCCGACGATCGGGCATTCGCTCACGCCGCCGCTCCCGCCGCACGCCTTCGTCAGTTTCACCAGTGCCTTTCTCATCCGCCGCAGCGACTCGATGCTCTCGTCGATGTCGGCGATCTTCGCGTCCGCCCGGTTTTTCACGTCGGCGCAAGAAGTCGCCGGATCGAGCCGCAGCGACAGCAGTTCCTGGATCTCCTTGAGCGTGAAGCCGAGTTCCTTGGCGCGGCGGATGAACCGGATGCGTTGCACCGCCCCTTCGTCGAATTGGCGGTAGCCAGACGGTTTCCGTTCCGGCTCGTCGAGCAGCCCCTTCCGCTCGTAGAAGCGGATGGTCTCGACGCCGACTCCGGCGCGTCCCGCCACTTGCCCGATGGTCAGCGGTTTCATGGCTCGGCCTCCCTCGCCTGCATTATCGACGCCGTACCATACTACAGAGTCAAGAATGCTCAAGCCGATCCATTTCGGCGGCTTCGACCAGCGCGGAACTTCATATGATCTCTGTTGTGAGATGCCTCACAGAGTGTGGGGCGCGCGGCCAGTAGACTCAGCGAGGTTCCCGTGGCGTTGCGGGAAATGCCGGAGGTCTCTTTCCACTCTTGCGAGGTGCCACGATGCGCAACGAAAGCCTGAAGCGACGCGACTTTCACAAGCTGACGGTGGCCGCGTTCGGCGGAATGCTGGCGGGCAGCGGCGGCTCCGCCCTGGCCGCCGAAGAGGAACAGGAACCGAAGGTGGATGTCGAGCCCGCGTTGCTGCTCAAGGAGCCGCACGTCTGCCGCGGCATCAATTCGTGCAAGACGAAGGGGGCCGGGGCGAACAACGCGTGCGCCGGACAGGGCGCCTGCGCCGCGGTGAAGGCCCACGCCTGCAACGGGCAGAACGAGTGCAAGGGGCAGGGCGGCTGCGGCGGCTATCCCGGCCAGAACTCGTGCAAGGGCAAGGGGCATTGCGCGGTTCCCCTCAGCGAGGCCACCTGGAAGATCGCCCGCAAGCAGTTCGAGCACCTGATGAAGGATGGCGGCAAGAAATTCGGCGACGCCCCCGCCGCGAAGAAGTGACGCCCCTCCGCCGCATCCCCGATCTCCGGATTTGCACCGATCCGTCGATCCTCGACGAATCGGCCGGGGATGCGGGGATCTATGGTCACCGGGACCCGCGCCGCAGGCGGCCCCCATTCTCTTCCGGCGACCGCCCTCACCTAACGGGCGAGAATTGCGGATCGAGCGGACGATAATGGATGATGGCGGCGGAGCAGCGTGAGCGGTATCATCGAGCGGCGGCCTGTTTCGTTGATTCGAGCAAGGATCAGCAGCAGAGGAACGGTTCTCATCTTTTCATGGGAGGTTCGACATGCGGCGATTCGATCGTACGGCTTCGGTCGCTTTGGCTGCGGCGTTCGTCGCGGCCACGATGGGAAGTGCGGTGGCGCAGCGGCCCGATCGGCCCTCGCGCTCCCGAGGCGAGAGGCCCGAGAAGTCCCTCGAGGTGGGGGACAAGGCGGTCGACTTCGACCTCAAGCTGATGGGCGACAAGAAAAGCGACGAAACGATCAAGCTGTCGAGCTTCGCGGGGAAGCAGCCGGTCGTGCTGATTTTCGGCAGCTACACCTGACCTCCCTTCCGGCGTCAGGTTGGCGCCTTGGAAGCGATGCAGAAGAAGTACGAGAACCAGGTCGCCTTCTATGTGGTTTACATCCGGGAAGCGCACCCGACCAACGGCAACCTGGGCGCGGCCAACCAGCAAGAGGGGATCCGCTTCGAACAGCCCACGACCCTCGAATCGCGGCTGAAAATCGCCCAGGAGATGTGCGAGAAGCTGGAGATCTCGATCCCCTGCTTGATCGACGGCATCGACAACCGCGTCGGGACCGCCTATGAAGCCTGGCCGGACCGACTGTACCTGATCGGCAAGGATGGCCGGATCGTCTTCAAGGGCGGTCCCGGCCCCGGCGGGTTTCGATCGCGGGAAGTCGAGCAGGCGCTCGAGCGCTATCTCCCGACGATCGCGGAAGACGGCCGCGAGTCGAAGCCCGGCGGCATGCAGTGATCTTTCCCCGGGTTGACCGGGGTGTTCGTCGAATTCCGCGATCCGCCTCTTCCCGCGAAATCGGATTCGCACGGGAAATGCGTAGGGGCGCAAGTAGTAGCGAGCAGTCATTCGGAGTTCGCCGCTATCGCGACGCGGCGACTTGGACGGGTTGACCGGGACGGACCGGGAACCGCGAGTCGACGATGACCCGACTTTCGGCGCCGATCCCTTCGACGATCTCGCAGCGGGCGCCGTCGGAATAGCCCAGCGTCACGGGGTGCTTTCGAACGACCCCATTGTGGACGCAGTAGACGAATGGCGTGCGGTCCTCGTATCGCAGGGCGCGGGTCGGGAGCATCACCGCCCGCGGGCGTTCCGCCAGCGTCACGCTGACCATCCCGAACATCCCCGCTCGCAGGACGGGTTCCGGTTCGTCGAGTTCGGCTTCGACGCGGAGGGTCCTGGTCCTGGGGTCGAGGACTCCGGCCGTGCGCGCGATCCGGCCCGCGAAGGACCGTCCTTTCAACGCATCGACGACCAGCGACGCCGGCTGGTCGATGTGGACCTGTGCCGACTCGTTCTCCGGGACATCGAACACGATCCGCAGCTTGTCCACGCGGTCCACCGTGAACAGTGGCTCGGGCTGGCCGCCATTTGCGGCGGAGGCGACGAAGTCTCCCGTATCGACCGCGCGGCGGGTGACGAGCCCGGCATACGGAGCGCGGACCTGGGCATACTGGATCAGGATCTCGGTCCGGAGGAGATCCGCGTCGGCGACTTTCAACTGCGACTTGGCATAGTCCACGTCGGCCTCGGCCTGTAGCTTGCGGGCGCGCTCCACGTCCACGTTCGCTTCCGCGGATTGAATCTGCGCCCGTGCCGCCACGAGTGCGGCTTCGGCCGCCCGCAGTTGATTGAGCTTCTCGTCCTGCATCGCCGCGTTGACGGACCGGCTTTGGACGAGCTCGGCAATCCGGGCGTGTTCGCTTTTGCGGAAGGCGATTTCGGCCTCGTGCTGCGCGATGGACGCATGCGCCTCGGCCAGCCTGGCCTCGGCTGCCGTCACCAGGGCTTCAGCCGACCCGAGCCGGGCCTGGGCCTGCTCGACCGCGGCGCGGGCCTGTTCGACTTGCGCGGATTTCTGCAACTGTTCCTGTTCCATTTCCGGGATCCACAGTTCGGCGAGCACCTGTTTCTCCCTCACGACGTCGCCGATATCGACGTGGACCTTCGATACGAAGCCGGAGGCCTTCGCGTAGACGTTGGTCCGCTCGTAGGATTCGACGTGGGCGGGCTGCGTCGTGACGCGGTGCAGGTCTTCCACCGTGGGACTGACCGCGGTGACGGAGACTGCCTCGCTTCGCTCGTAGCGACCACCTTCAGGCGGCCCAACCCGCTGAAGCGGGTTACTCCGAACGGTCTGCGCCTCGGCGGCGGGCGTTTCGTTCCCGTTGTTCGCTCCGGGCAGCAGGACCGCGGTGATGATCGCGGCGACGGCGGCCACGCCGGCCGATGAGCCATAGACGATTCGGGTCATTACTGCGACTCCTCGTTTCGATTCTGGTCAGGCGGTCGTCGGGCGTCGGCGGCCCTTGAAGATCACGTACAGGCAGGGCACGACGAACACGGTCAAGATGGTCGAGGCGGTCAGCCCGCCGATCACGGCGCGGGCCAGGGGCATGGTGGGCTCGCCCTCGTGCAGGGCCAGGGGCATCAGCCCCATCACCGCGGCCAGGGCCGTCATCAGGATCGGACGCAGCCGGATCGCGCCGGCCTGGATGGCCGCATCGGTCGCACTCAACCCCTGTTCGCTCCGCAAACGATTCGCGAACTCGACCAGCAGGACCGAGTTGCAGACCGCGATGCCGATCATGAAGATCACCCCCATGAACGACTGGACGTTGAGCGTCGTCCCCGTGGCCCACAGGATCAACAGCACGCCGATGATTCCCAGCGGGACGGCGAACATGATGATGAACGGGTCGACGAACGAGCGGAACTGGGCCACCATGATCAGGTAGATGAGGATGGCGGCCAATGCCATGCCGAAGCCGAGGCTGCCGAACGACTCGCGCATGCTCGACACCTCGCCCCGCATCCGCACCGCGTACCCGGCCAGGCCCTTGGCGGGGTCGTCCGGATCGGGGTTCGGGTCGGGGGGCGTCCAGGAGACGGCCGACGAGCCGCCGGCCCGCGCGTTGCGGATCCCCCAGTTCGACAGGACGCGTTCGATGTCGCGGGCTACTGAGCCGATGTCGCGGCCGTCGGCGCTGGCATAGACATTGACGACGCGGCCCAGGGCGAGGTGATTGACCTCGACCGCCGACTTTTCGATGGTCGGCTCCTGGACGAGGTTCTGCAGCTGGACCGGCGAGGTCGTGTAGTCGCCCGAGATCGGCACTTTCCCCAGCGACGCCAGCGAAATGTCCTGCTCCTGGTAGGTCACGCCCACGAAGTAGTGGTTGCCGGACTTGTGATCGAGCCAGAACGCCGGATCGAAGGTGGTCGAGCTGTTGAGCATGCTCATCAGGTTCTTGGTGGCGTCCTCCTGCGTGATGCCGGAATACGCCATCTTGGTGCGGTCGGGCTTGATCTTCAGCGTGGGATAGTCGATCGCCTCCTGCACGCGGGCATCGACGACGCCGGGGACGTTCGCGATCAGGTCGCGAATCTCCGAGGCGATGCGATGCTGCTCGTGCATGTCCCGCCCCTCGACCTGGATGTTGATCGGCGCCGGCAGCCCGAAGTTGAGGGCCGCGGCCACCATGCCGCCCGTGTTGAAGGCGAACGACACCTCCGGGAACTTCTCGTTCAGCCGCTGGCGCAGGTCGCGGGCGTACTGCTGGCTCGATGTGTGCCGGACCTGCGCCTCGGTGAGCTGCACGAGCACCGTCGAATCCATCGGAGCGGAGTTGGCGGTGTAGCCGGCGGGCCAGTCGTAGAGCACGCCGATGTCGGTGACGATCATCTGCCGGTCTTCCGCCGGGATGACCGCCTGGATTTCCCGCTCGATCTCCCGCCCGAGATCCTCGGTCAGTTCGATCCGCGTGCCGGAGGGCACGCGGACGTTGATCACGATCTGGCCGGCGTCGGTGGCGGGGAACAGTTCCTGCCCGATCCAGCCGTACAACGGCAGCGAGGCGGCGACCAACAGCAGCGACCCGGCGACGGTCGCCCATTTCCAGCGAACCGCGAACCGCAACAACGCGGTGTAGGCCGCCCGCACCCGGTTGTACGCCGCGTCGGTGACTCGAAACAGAATCATGGGCTTCACGTCGACCGCGTGCGGCTTGAGCGCGTAGGCGCAGAACGCGGTGGCCATCGTCCGCGAGAGAAACCACGAGGCGAAGATCGCGATGGTCACGCTCAGCGCCATGGGCGTGAACAGGTACTTGCCCATTCCGAACAGGAACACCACCGGGAAGAAGACCACGGCGGTGGTGATCGTCGCCACCAGCACGGGCATGGCGACCTCGATGCCGCTGTCCAGGGCCGCCCGCTTGGGAGACTTGCCCATTTCCAGGTGCCGGAAGGTGTTCTCGATGACGATGATCGGGTCGTCCACCAGGCGGCCCATGACCAGCGCCAGCCCCCCCAGCGTCATGGCGTTGAGCGTGCTGCCGGTGAAGTACAGACCGGTGATCGCCGCCAGCACCGAGAGCGGGATGGCCAGGGCGATGATCAGCGTCGAGCGAAAGCTGCCGATGAAGATCAGGACCATCAGCGACGCCAGCACCGCCCCGAGGATCCCTTCCCACGTCAGGTTGCGGATGGCGGTCCGCACGAAGACGGACTGGTCGGCGACCACGTCGAGGTTCAGTCCCGAGGCGGCTTTCTTCGTCTGCGGATCGACGTAGCCCTCCTTGGGAGGCAGCCGCTCCAGGAACTGCGGGATCCGCTCCTTCACGCCGCTGACCACCTCGATCGTGTTCGACCCCGGCCGGCGGAAAATCGGGATATAGACCTGCCGCTTGCTCTCCCAGTTCGGCGCGCGGCTGATGCGGACGACGTTGGTCTGGATCGCGGCGGCGTCCTCGACCTCGCCCACGTCGCTGATATAGACGGGCCGGCCATCCACGACCTTGACGACGACGTGATTGAAGTCCTCCACGTGCTCGAACATGTTCTCCATGTCGACCATGTAGTCGGTGTCGCCGATCTTGGCGTTGCCGGTCGGGATCATCAGGTTGGCCCGCTTGATCGCCTCCTGCACGTCCATCAGCGACAGGCCGTACGACTGCAGCTTGCGCGGATCGAGATAGACGTAGATCCGCCGCAACTTTCCCCCGAACACCGCGGGCGCGATCACCCCCGGCGACCCCGAGAGCATGTTGCGGACGTTGAAGTACGCCAGGTCGTAGCTTTCCTTCTCGTCCAGCACGTCGCTCGACGCCGCCAATAGCGCGGTGGGCATCGGGGCGCTGGGGTCGAACAGCATGACCATCGGCGGGACCGTGCCCGGCGGCAGGTAGTACAGGTCGCTCATCGCGTAGCTGGTGACCTGCGAGAACGCCGTGTTGGGGTCGATGCCGTCCCGGAAGTAGTTCTTGACGATCGACACTCCCATCATGCTCCGCGACTCCTGCCGCTCGATCCCCTCCGACTGGCCGGTCCAGCGCTCGAGGCGGTTGGTGATGTCCCGCTCCATGATCTCGGTCGGCATGCCGGGATAGAGCGTGAGCACCTGGACCGCGGGGGTCTTGAACGACGGCAGGATGTCGATCGGGATCCGCGTGAGCGTGACCCATCCCAGGACCACGATCATCAGGCACGCGACCACCACCAGATACGGGTTGCCGATCGAGACCTGCACGAGCCAGCTCGCGCGCTTCGGGCCGGCGTCGATCGCCACCTGCTCCTGCTCCTCGGGATGTGCCGACGCGGTATCTCGCATGCCCTCGTCCCTCTTCACTTGTCGCGATTGGATTTCGATGTCGCCTCTGGAGTTGGAGTTCAGCCTTCAGGCTGTCGCGAGTGCCGGGAACCGACCCCAGCAGGCGGACAGGCTGAAGCCTGTACTCCAACCCGCGCGTTCAAGTCCGGTGCGGGTAGGTCCCATAGGCCCGCAGCACCCGCGTCAGCCGGTCCTGCGGGACCTGCCCGACCACCAGCACGAGGTTGCGGTCGATGACCGCCAGCGCCATCTCCTGTTCGCCTTCGCGACAGCGGTGAATCGCTTCGCGCTGCAACTCGGCCCGCTGATGCGGGAACGCGTCGAGACTGTCTCGCGCGAGAATGAACAACGAAACCGGCCGGTCATCGACGTGGCCGACGACGTAAGCCGCCGATTGATCGCCCAGCCGGCACGTCCCTGCGCCGCGGACCGCGAAGCCGGAGTCCTCCCGTGGCGGACAACGCACCGGAAAGGTCACTTCCCGGAGCAGGTAGTCTTCGATCTCGAAGTCGGATCCGCTCTCGAAGGGAGGCCGGACTTCCCCGGCGGCCAGTTGTTCGTGCCATGCCGCGGTGAGCTGCGAGAGGCTCGGTACATCATTGCTCCCGAAGTGCCGCAACCACGGCCCACCGAGGAGCACCAGGATCCCCGCCGCGCAGGCCAGCAGGGTTCCGAACAGGAACCAGCGGCGACTCGGCGCGGGCTGAGCCAGTCCCGCGCCGACCAGCACTCCGTGCCACAGCGGCCCATCATCGGGCGCTCCATCGTCGGGCGTCCGGACCAGTTTCTCGGCCAGGAGATCCTCGAACCGGCTCTGCTTCGCGAACCACTCGGCACAGGGGGCGCAGTTCTCCAGGTGCTGGCTGACGTTCCAGTGCAACTCGGCATCGCCTTCGGAATCGTGATAGAGATGCCAGTGGCGGCGGATTTCTTCGCAGTTCATGGGTCGGTCCTCCGGGAACCGGAAGTCGCCTGAGTCCGGCAGGGGCTTTCCAGTCGGGAATTGTGGCTGCTCATTCGCTGTCCCTCCCTGGCAGCAACCCGTGCGTTCGCGCGTATTCCACCAGCCTGCAGCGCAGCCGATCGCGGCTGCGCGACAACAGTCCCATCACGGTCCCCATCGGGATCTCCAGGATCTCGGCGATCTCGCGGTACTTGAATTCGCCGACCGCCCGCAGAACGAAGATGCTCCGCTCCGTATCGGGCAGTTCGAGGACCGCCTGTGCAATGGCATCGTCGCATTGGTCGAGCACGATCTCCGGATCGTCCAGCAGTCGGTCCATCAGGGACTCGTCCCATCCCGCGTCCGCGACTTCCGCCGCGAGATCGGCCGGCAACGCGGCCGACCGCCGACGGCTGGCGGCACGGTTGCGGTTGAGCGCCTCGTAGCTGACATACCGAAACATCCACGCCCGGAAATTCGTCCCTTCGGCATACAGATCGAAGTCCCGGTACGCATTGACGACCGCGGACTGCAACACGTCGGCCACTTCGTTGCCGCCGATCAGGACGCGCCGGCAATAGGCCGACAACGCGGGCTGGATCGGCTCCAGATGCGATAGGAATCGCTCGGCCTTGCGTCGGGCTGCCTGACTCAATGGGTTCCACCGCGGATTGACTGCATGCTGGCGAACGACCCGTTGCCCTGATGTCCCAATCTATTTAATGTCGCGAACCGCCGGCTTTATTACATTTGCCTCTTTTTTCTGATTTTTTGCAGTTTGCCGATTGTGCGGTCGAAACCACTGGTGACGAATATGCGGATTGGGCGATTGGCCCTGTCTCCTCGCGTGGACATGGAAGTGAACTGGAAGAGGTGGAAGGTGGCCCGAAAAATCTGCGACGACCGGCTGGCTTTGGCGTTCGCCACCGTTCTGACCGTGCTCGGAGGCTGCAGCGCGGCCGGCAACCAGTGGCTGACGGCCACCCCGGTCACCGCTCCCGAAGTCTCCGATTCCACAGTCCCGCCGGCGATGCCGCTCGATTCACCCCGCATTCGAAACGCCGCGCGACTTGCTCGAAATGCGGCGGCGGCCGCTGACCCCGCCGCTGATGCCACCGCTGAATCGACCGGCGTGCGAACGGTCCAGCACACGAGCGACGGCGACCAGACCCGTCTGGAACCCGCGGCCCCTCTGCTTCTACGTCCGCCCGATGACAGCACCGTCGGGGGCGGTGCGACATCACCCACGCCGGATGCCGACCGCCCGTCGATGCCGATCGACTTTCCCACCGCCCTCCGCCTGGGCGGCGCGAACCACCTCCAGATCGCCTTGGCCGCCGAGCGAGTTCGGGAATCCGCCGCCCGGCTCGATCAGGCCGATGTCCTGTGGGTCCCCTCGCTCAACGCGGGAGTCGGATACAACCGCCACGACGGCCAGATCCAGGACACTCGGGGAGGCATCCTCGACGTCAGCCGGCAATCGCTGTACGCGGGGGGCGGCCCGGCCATCGGCAGCTCCCCGTTGAGCGGTGGGGCCTCGGGGCCCGCGCGGCTGTTCGTCGATCTGTCTCTGTCGGACGTGTTCTTCGAACCGTTGGTGGCCCGGCAGAACTTGCGGGCCTTCCAATTCGACACCACGACCGCCTTCAACGACAGCCTGCTGCAGGTCGGCGTCACCTATCAGGAGTTGATCCGCGCCCAAACGCAGGTCGGCATCGCCGAGGAAGCGGTCCGAAATGCCGAGGAGCTCGCGCGAATCACCGAAAACTTCGCGCGGGCGGGCACGGGACTCGAGGCCGATGCGCAGCGAGCGCGGGCGGAACTCGAACAGCGACGCCGCGAGCGCTCTGTCGCACAGGAGCGGGTTCAGGTCGTCTCGGCGGAATTGGTTCGCTTACTGCGGCTGGATTCGCAGGTCACGCTCGTCGCCATCGATCCGCAGCCGCTGCCCTTGAACCTCCTGCCGCCGGACATGCCGATCGAGAACCTGGTGGCGCAGGGACTGACGCGCCGGCCCGAGTTGGCTACGCATCAGGCCCGCGTCGCGGAAACGCTCGAACAGATCCGGCAGGAAAAATGGCGGCCCTGGCTGCCGCACCTGTTCGTGGGCTACGCCGGCGCGGGGTTCGGCGGCGGACCGAACAGCCAGCTCGGAGACTTCGGGGGCCGCGGCGACTTCGACGCCTTGGCCGTCTGGGAAGTCAAGAACCTCGGGTTGGGAAACCGGGCCTTGCAGCGGCAAAGGCAAAGCCAGCATCGCCAAGCCCATTTGGAGTACGCCTGGATCCGCGACCAGGTGATCGCCGAAGTCTCGCAGGCGCACTACCGATCGACTTACCGCCGAGAGCAGATCGAGCACGCCCGCCGGCAAGTCGCCGCAGCCGCGGACGCGCTGCCGCTGAACTTCCGCGGCATTCGCGACGGCCAGTTGCGGCCGATCGAGGCGCAGCAAGCCATCGCCGGCCTGGCCGCGGCCCGCAACCTCCATCTCGCGTCGATCATCGACTACAACCAGGCCCAGCTCGAACTGCTGCGAGCCGTCGGCGAACCGCCGACCTCCGACGGTTCCGCTCCCCCATCGCTCCCCGCCGTCCCCCCGGCCCCGTAGAAAGTCGAAGAGGGATGGTCTTCGATCGCGACGCCGTGCTCCGCGCGGTCAGCCCGCCAGCGACCGCCGCCTCGGCTGAGTAGTGTATCAGCTGAGTCGGGAGAAGTGCCGCGCGGCGATGTCGTCGTTGAGGATCTTCTTTTCGCTAAGGCTGGGACGTGCCGGAGCGGAACGGATTGGTCTGGCCAGGCCGCGCCTGGCCCGCGCCGGCCTGCCCCGGGTTCTGCTGTCGCGGAACCGGTTGTCCGGGCGTCGCCTGTCCCGGCTGCGCGGGCGCCGTTTGCCCTGGCTGCTGCCCCGGCGGCGTCAGGGGAATGAAGGGCCGCGGTCCGGCGGGAATCGGTTGCTGGCCGGGCTGCCCCGCCCCGGGTTGATTCGTCCCCGGTTGAGCGGCGCCTGTCCCGCCGGCGCCGGGCCCGCGTTGGTCGACGCGCGGCTGCTGCGCCGTCCCGGGTTGACCGGCCGCCGGTTGCTGCCCCGGGCCGAATTGGCTCAGGTCGATGCGCCGCGTCGCCCCGTCCAGCAATCCCAAATCGATGAAGCCCGGCGTCGTTCCGACTGTCCAGAACTGCCGGTGGAACTCGAACGGACTCGCGATCGGCTGCCCGTTGATGCTGCTGATGACTGTCCCCTGCCGCAGCCCGAACTGCGCGGCCGGACTACCCGGCTCGATGGCGGCGATCTGCACGCCGCCGGTCGTTTCCCGGAGCACCAGTCCCAGGTTCGATTGCGTCCGCACCTGCTGCGCGAGGATCAGATTGAGCGCCGGGTCCTCCACCACCAGGTCCCGCGCCGAGTTGGAATCGGCCAGCGTCACCGCTTGGTCGAACTGCCGTCCCAGCCGCCACAAACTGAGCGATACCGTGTCCCCCGGGCGGCGCTCCTGGATCCAGCCGAGCAGGACGTGGGCCGTCGTCACCGGACGACGATCGAACTGCATCACGAAATCACCGTGGCGAACGGCGCCGTCCGCCGGGCTGCCGGGATCGACCTCCACGACGAGCACCCCCTGGGGCGCATCCGCCACGTACACGCCCAGGCCCGCGTGGCGTTGAGCGATCGGCTGCCTGACCGCCGGTCGGCCCACGACGGCCGCGGGAGGCCGGCTCACCGGCTGCGACTCGGCGCGGGCGGCGGTGATCTTGGCGGCGATGCTGCGGTCGTCCGCCAGCGTGGTCACGCGGACGGCGTCATCCTTCGCCAGCTCCGACAGCGTGGCCCGTTTGCCGTTCAACAAGATCTCCGTCTCGGCCGCGATGCCGAACGTCCACTTCTTTTGCGTCGCCGTGTCCGTCACCGACACGTTCGCGTCCCCCGCCTTTTCCAATTTCCCAGTCACGGTGATCGCCGTGCCGGGAGCAACATCGGCCGGTTCGAGAATTTCGCCGGCTTCGGCCGGGGGCTGCTCGGGCGGACGGACGACGCGCGGCGGCTGCGTCGGCACGGGCTGCGTGATCGGAGGGATGCCGGGCGCCGTCGGAGGCGGCGGCACAGCGGGTTGTGCGAACAACTCCGCTGCCATAGCGCCCCACATCGCGATTCCGGCCGAAATCGTGATCGCCGCGCTGGTTGCTGATCGGGTCGAGTTCATGGAGCGCCTCGCTGAAAAGTGGCTACGGAAAGCCGATTTGGGAGCGCAGCCGCTAATGGTGTGGTCCAACAAAAACGCAAACCGTGTGCCCGCCGACGTTGGAAAAATCCGGAACCGAAACGCTTCGCATGGATTGCACAAGATGCCGTCCAGCAATGACTTGTGTTTGGGTAACGTGCGGCGGACCAACGCGGGCGGAGACGCCGCGCTGACGGTTCCGCATGCATCCTGGTCGCCACGGAACCGGGCCGGCCGAGTGTTTTCCCCCATGCTCGCGCGAAACTTTGCCGATAATGACGAATATTCCGATCCATCGGGATCGTGCGCGCCTCCGAACGGCCCGAAGTGACTCGACACCCATCGCAGCCGGCTCATGCGTAACCCCCGACGGCGAACCGGAAACTTCACGCGGCTGCGATCCGCCGTCCTCCTGCTGGTGCTGGGAGGATGGGCTTGCTTTCCGGGCTGTGCGGCCCTGCACCCCATGAGCGGCATCCCCGCCCGCTGCGTGCCTCCCGAACTACAGGCCCCGCGCCGCGGACCCCGGCAGACGATCGACCTCTCGCTGCTCCGGCAACCCCCTCCGACCGCCTATCGGGTCGACGCGGGGGACGTGCTGGGCGTCTACGTCGAAGGGATTCTCGGCCGGCACGAGGACGTCCCCCCGGTCAATTTCCCTCAGGACCGCGAGCAGGCGAACGCCCTCGGGTTCCCGATTCCCGTCCGCGACGACGGCACGATCTCGCTCCCGCTCATTCCGCCGCTTGTGGTCCGCGGCTACACGATGGCGGAGGTCGAGTCGGCGATCCGGGACGCTTACACCCGCGGCGTGCAGTCTCTGTTGCAGCCGGGGCAGGACCGGATCCTCGTCAGCTTGCAAAAGCCGCGGCTGTATCACGTGCTCGTGGTCCGCCAGGAAGGGACCGTCCAGCACAACGTGACGCGTGTTCCATCGATCGCGAGCACCGGGACGCAGAAGCGGGGCGTGGGGATGGTCGTGGCGCTTCCCGCTTATCAGAACGACGTGATGCACGCCTTGGCCCACACCGGCGGGCTGCCGGGCGTCGATGCGGAAAATGCCGTTTACATCATGCGCCGCGGGCGGTTCCCGCTGCCGGAAATGACTCCGCCGCAAATCGGTCCCGGCACGCCGCCTCCTCCGGCGCCTCCGGCGTTCGCCCCGGCGGCCCCGGCGTTCGGACCGGTAGCGCCCGCCGTCGAGCCGGCCATGTTTCACGCGCCGCCGCCGCGCGACGCGGGACTCGAACTGCTCGGCCCGCCGAGCGCCGCCGACATTCTCCGGGCGATGGACCGGCCCACGATTCGCGGCCAGTCTCCCGACGGTCTGGCCGACGCGCGGCCTCCGCAAGATCCCTGGGCGCGCTTCGGCCCGCAATCGGGGTATCCGGCGACGGGCCGCTATGGCGGACGCTTTTTCCCCGCCGCGACGGCCCCCAGTGGCTGGTCGACGCCGGCCCCGGTCCAGCCGGCCTCGACCGGCGGGTTCTCTCCCGCGGTCGCGGCGCCCGGACATTCCCCCTGGCAATTGGCGCCGTTCCCCACGCCGCTCGAACCGCAGGCATCGGACGAGACGTTCGCGCCACCGCTGCCGTATGTCATCGACGACGCGACGATTCGCGGCCCCGGCGTCGTTCGCATCCCGTTGTCGATGCAGCCGGGCGAACCGCCGCAGTTCTCACCGCAGGACGTGATCCTCCAGGACGGCGACGTGCTGTTCATCGAGACGCGGCAGGACGAGTTCTTCTACACGGGGGGCCTGCTCGGCGGCGGGAAGTTCACGCTCCCGCAGGACCGCGACCTCGATGTGATGGAGGCGGTCCTGCTCGCCGAGTCCGACCCGATCCGCACGCTCCCCACCCGCGCCATCGGCGGCGTCTCGGTCCTCAACCAGGACGTGACGGTCGGGGCGAGCGAGGTCGTGGTCCTGCGGCAACTCCCCGACGGACGCCAGGCGCCGATCAAGGTCAACCTGTACGACGCGATGCGGCACCCCGAGGAGCGGGTCCTCGTTCAGCCGGGGGACTATCTGTTCCTGCAATACACGCGGACCGAGAGCGTGTTCGCGTTCATCGAGCGGCAACTGCTGGAAGGCGCGGTCGTGGGCTACGCCACCAGCCGGCTCTACGGGAACTGAGGGCGCAGCGTGGCCCGGCCGAAGGCCTTGTCATTACCCACATCTTTTCCGCATCGCGCGGTGGCCGTGGATGGCGAGGAGCAGTCACGTAGGGCCGGCTGTGCCCAATGGCACTAAGTTTGTCTTGATTCGAAAGAGTCCTC
>JBBDNU010000069.1:0-6075 GCA_040877365.1 Planctomycetales bacterium | reverse complement strand
AGAAGAATTCGAGCCGCGAAACCGCAAGCGGGGCAGCGGCCAATCGCCTCAACGGCCCGGCGCCGAGTCGCCCGAAAGGGGACGCGGCTGGAAGATCGCCACGCGCGCGATCCCCAGCTTGTTCGCCCAGTACCTCACCAATACGCCGAGCGTCGCCAGTCCGTAGCGCACGCTGCGGCGGAAGTCGATGCTCGACGAGTCGGCGAAGTATCGCACCGGGACCGGAATGTCTCCCAGCCGGAACCCGAAGTGCACCGCCTGCGCGAGAAACTCGCTGTCGAACACGAAGTCGTTCGAGTTCCGCTCGAAGGGGACCGTCTCCAGCACTTCCCGACGATAGGCGCGGAACCCGCTGTGGAAGTCGCCCAGATTCTGCCCCAGCGCCGAATTCTCGACGATCGTCAGGAACCGGTTCGCGAGGTACTTGTAGAGGGGCATGCCTCCATCGAGCGCCTCGCGCCGCGTGCGGATCCGCGAGCCGAGCACGCAATCGCAGATCCCCAGCCGCAGGATCTCCACCGCGACCGGAAAGGCCCGCGCGTCGTACTGGAAGTCGGGATGGATCATCACGACGTAGTCGGCCCCGGAATCGAGCGCTTGCCGGTAGCAGGTCTTCTGGTTCCCGCCGTAGCCCAGGTTCCGCTCGTGCGTCACCACCGTCAGCCCCAGTCGGCGGGCGACGGCGACGGTCTCGTCGCGGCTGCAATCGTCCACGAGGATGATCTCGTCGACGTGCTCGCGGGGAAGGTCGGCGACGGTGCGCTCGAGCGTATCGGCGGCGTTGTAGGCGGGCATGACGACGATCGTCCGCCCTTCGCGCGGCTTCGCGGCGGGCCTGATCGACGCCGCGGCAACCGGCGCAGGAGGCTGTTGAATCTCCGTGGACAATGCAGGCTCCCGCCGAATCGTGTGGCTTGAGAGAGGAAAATCGAGTTCGCGGCGGCGGAGAGAGAATGCCGTCGCCGATGGAACTTTCGATTCTCGCGCCCGTCGCGAGCAAACACAAGCGGAGTCCGCGGCTGGATCGGGTGACTGAAGCGTCAGGGCGTGCCGCCCCTCCTGGGCTCGCGGACCGGGAGCAGCCACAGGACGGACGTGGCGCGGCCCACAAATGAGATCGCGAACAGCAGCCGGTAGGATTCGATCGCGGCCCGCGAGGCGGGGTCCGTCCCGCGGAGCAGCGCGTCCAGCCACAGTCCTCCGACCAAGCCCGACAGTCCGGCGATCCAGCCGCCCACGTTGCGAAACAGGGCCAGCGGAGTCGCCGTGTCCCCCGCCGGCGACAGCTTGAGCACGAGGTTCCGCCCCGAGATGTTTGCTGCCGCGAACGCCCCCCACAGCACATGCGCCCCGATCACCCACCACCATTGCTCGGGCGTGGCGGCGAGCCAGCACAGCATCGCCAGGCTGGCGACGAGCACGCTCCAGAACAGCAGCCCGCGGTTGCCGTAACGGTCGCTCGCGATCCCTCCCCCCCAGCTCGCGGGGACCATCACGAGCCGCATCACGTTCAAGAGCACGTGATACATCGCCAGTCCCAAGTGCAACGGGCCGGTGAGGAAGCCGAAGAAGGCCGCCTGCGTCAGCCCGTTGGCGGCGGCCAGCCACCAATTGTGGATCAGCAGGCATCGCAGCGAGCGGTCGCGCCACGCGGCGGCGATCGACTCGGGGACCGCGAAACGCTCGTCGCCGGCCGGCGGGACGGGCATCTCTCGTGGTCCGCGCGAACCGAATCCCGGCGGGACGTCGCGGAACCGGAGCATCGGGACGAGGGAGATGACCTGCAATGCCGTCCCGAACGCGAACACGATCACGTAGGCGTACAGCGCCGCCTGCGGGGCGAGCGTCTCGGTCCAGCGATCGCGGAGGAGTCCTCCCGTCACCGGCACCACGAGCAGCACCGCCAGCCGCGCGATGTTCCGCACGGCGAAGAACCGGCCCCACCGCCGCTCCGGCACGAGGTCCGCGAGCCACGACACGTACGCGACGTAGGCGATGCCCTGCCCCGCCTGCGAAGCCGCAAGCAAACCCACGATCAACCACAGCCCGGCCGCGCCGGCGGGCCGCAGCTCGGGAAACGCCAGCAGCGGAATCCCGAGCGCGATCGCCCGGGCCGCCAGCGTGCCGAGAAGCCACGTCCGCTTCCGCCCGCCGAGACGGCGAATCGCCCGGCGGGCGGCCAGCCCGGCCACCGCGGCCGTTTCCGGCACGACGAGCAGAAACGCGATGACGGACCCGGCGGCGCCCAGCTCGCGGGCGAAGAACAGCAGGAAGGCCCCGGAAGTCAGCGCGTCCCCCGCCGTCCACAACGCCTGATTCGCCGCCGCCGCCGCGGTGAGGCGGGGAGCGTCGCCGGCGGCGGGGGGGGGCAATCCGGCGGAAGGTGCGGCTGCGCGGGGCACCGTTTGTGCGAATTCCACGGGAGGGGGCGGCCGGCGAGAGCGGCAGTGTCGCATCGCGGCCGAGGGGACGCAAGTCGCCGAAGGCCGGGACCGATATAGGCCGCGGGAGTCGGAGCAAGCAGCGGCGCGGCGGCCTCGTCCGTCGAAGAGCGCCTTGCAATGCCTTCCCCGCCCTTTAGAATGGAGGTGCAATTCTTCGTCCCGTTTCTGCGGGACGAGCGCCGGGGATCCCCGGCGAACAGGAGCGGTTTTGCCGGTTGCGGTCATCGCCGGGGCTGCGGTGACTTCCCGGTCTCTTCGCCGCGAACGCAGGGAGGTCCACGTCTCATTCGACGCTCTTGGAGCTGAGTCGGCATGGCCAAGAAATACATCGAGCTGGATGAAGCGGCGCGGAGTCTCGGCCTCTCGCCGGAGGAACTCAACCGCTTGCGGGAAAAAGGGGAAATCCGCGGGTTCGCGGACCGGGGCAACTGGAAATTCAAGGCCGAAGACGTCGAGGAGTTCGGCCGCTCGCGCCAAGTCGATTCCTCGCCCGACGTGCCGATGCTCGGCGGCGTCGCGGCGGACGACGACCTCGGCCGGCAGCCGACGATCATCCGCAAGGGGGACCAGCCGGGTTCGCTGGCGCCTCCCACCGACAGCGATGTGCGGCTGATCCTCGACGACAGCCTGACCGGCGACGAAGGGAGCGGGCCGCAGGCCAAGGCCCCCAGCCTGTCCGACAGCGACAGCGACGTGAAGCTGGTGGGGTCCGATTCGGACAGCGACATCCGCATCGCACCGCACCAGTCGCTGGCGGACAGCGACAGCGACGTGCGGATCCTCCACGAGGACTCGGGCGTCATCGACGCCGGGAGAGACGTCGGCACCGACAGCGACGTGAAGCTCATCTCCGAGGACGAGCCGCGGGCGAAGCGGGCCGCCGGGCCGAGCGATGTGAGGCCGGTCGGCGCGGCGGACACGGGCGTGGACATCGATCTTGCCGGGAGCGACGCGTCCGTGTTGGACGACAGTCATCTGGGGATCGGCAGCGACGCCGGCATGACCATCGCCGCCAAGAGCGGCATCTCGATCGACCCGGCCGACAGCGGGATCTCCCTCGCCAGCGACGACAGCGCCGTCTCGCTCGAATCGCCCGACAGCAGCGTCACTCTCCGCGGGACGGACAGCGGCAGCGGGCGCGGCCGGCAGAAGTCCGCGGACGAGGCCGCGTCCGACAGCAGCTTCGTGCTCGACGCCCGCGAAGACAGCGGGATTTCGCTGGCCGGCCCGTCCGACAGCGGCATCTCGCTGCTCGGCGAGGACAGCGGATTCTCGGCGAGGAAGTCGAGCGACAGCGGTCTCTCGCTGGGACCCGGCTCGGACGACGAACTCGATCGGACCATCCCCATGCTCGACTCGGACGACGAGCTCGGGTCGCAACCCACCCTGGCCGAACTCCCCAGCCGGCGCGGCCCGAAGAAGCCCGCCGCCGACAGCGAATTCGAACTGGAAATGGTCGGCGACGAGGAAGGCGAGGACACCAGCGTGATCCTCTTCGACGACGAGGAGGGGGACGATTATTCCGCCACCGTCGTCAAGAAGCAGGCGGAAGTGCCGGAAGCCTACGGCCTCGCCGAAGAGGAGGACTTCGCCTACGACGACGAGTTCGCCGACGACGAACTGGAAGTCGCGACCGACGTCGTCGGCGAGGACGATGAGCTCGACGCCGACGTCTTCGACGAGGAGGACGTCGAGGGGAGCTTCGTCTCCGGCGGGCACGAAGGCTTCGCGGTCCCCGGCGGACGCGTCGCCGCCCCCGTTCAGGCGGACTGGGGGACCGGCACGTTCGTGGGACTGTTGCTCTCCACCTCCGCGCTCGTGCTGTGCGGCATCGTGACCTACGATCTCGTCCGCTCGATGTGGGGTTGGCAGGAACCGACCGCCATCAACAGCACGCTCCTCGAACAGCTTCGCAACCTCCTCGGCTGAGCATCGGGAAATCTTCGTTCGGGAAAAATTCCCGCCGATTCGTCTTGGCAAGCTTCCGGCGAGTTCCTATAACCCGCCGCGATTCGCCGATGGGAGGGGCGCCTGCCGCGTCCCTCCCTGCCGAGCGACCCTCTCTCGAACGAAATCCGAACCCGAACTCGCCGCCTCGTCTCCACGGGACGACGCGCCGCCCCCGCCGATCCGTTGCGGAACTCCGTTCCGCGCGTTCGCCCGGGCGATGCGTTCCCGCCAGGGACTCGGAAAGGAGTCCGTCGATGTGCAGCCCTGCCCGCGTGCTGTCGCTGATGTTGATCGGCCTGCCGGCCCTGCTCGCCCTGGGCTGCACCGCGCCGAACCCCGCGCTCCGCCAAAGCCAGTTGCAGTCCCGCCGCCTCTGGGAAGAACGCCGGCTCCTCGCGGCGCAGAGCGCCCAATCCGCACAGTCCGCCGCCGCACTGGCGGCGGAACGGGAACGGCTCGCCCAGGAGCAGGCCCGGCTCCAGGCCGATCTCGACACCGAGCGGCAACGGATCGCCAACCTCCAGCAGGAACGCAGCGAGTTGCACGACCGCATGGCGACGCTCATCAGCCAGGCACGCAACCAGAAGAACCCGCTCTCTGCCGAGACCACGCGGCGCTTCGAAGAGCTGTCGAACCGGTTTCCCGAATTCGAGTTCGACCCGCACACCGGCGTGAGCAAGTTCCACACCGACATCCTGTTCCCTTCCGGAAGCGCGGACCTCAAGCCGCTGCCCGTGCTCCGCGAGTTCGCCGCGATTCTCAACGAAGGAGAGGCGCAGCGGCTGAATATTCTGGTGGTCGGCCACACCGACGATCAGCGGATCGCCCGTCCCGCCACCGCCCAGAAGCACCCCACCAACTGGCATCTCTCGACCAACCGCGCCAACTCGGTGATCGTCGAGCTGTCTCGCGCGGGCATCAAGGAGAGCCGCATGGGCGCCGCGGGCTACAGCATGTATCAGCCTGTGGCCCCGAACAAGGACGACCAGTCCCGCGGGAAGAACCGCCGCGTCGAGATCTACGTGCTCGCCCCGGACGCGGTCGTCGCCGGCTGGGACCCCAACACGCGGAACTGAGGAGTCGCGAGTTCCGAGCTGCCAGTTCCGGCGCGATGAGCAGCGCGGTCGCGATCGGTCATTCGTCGCGCTCTTCGTCATCCTCCACGCTTGCGGTTCCGCGACCCGCGCCCAGCATCGCCCGCCCCTGCCGGCTGAGCCGATACCGCACCCCCTCGGTCCGGCCCGAAAGCTCGAATTCCAGGAAGCCGAACGCGATCAGCTTCCCGTGGATCCGCGATAAATCGCCCGCCGCAACTCCCTCCACCTCGCGCAACCGCGCGACCCATCCTTCCGGCGGGCCGTCCGGGTGCGCCGGCCGGGGCTCGGCAACGTCATACGCGGCAAGCAACGTCCGCCAGGCGGAGTCGCGGCTCATCTGGGCCACTGCCAGCTCGATCATGCAGGCAGTATCGACCGGCACGAGCGGGTCTTGCAGAATCGCCGCTTCCGTCCCCATGACCCGCACGACCGGTCCGCCCCGCACCTCGAAGCGGCTGCACAACCAGCGCGACCGTCACGGTTCGCCCCGAATCTGCACGAGCAGCCCCGCACCCGGCGAAGACGCGACAACCGAACATTCGTGCCGCAAGCAATCACTCAAGTAGCGGAGGAGGGACTCGAAC
>JBBDNU010000068.1:0-6087 GCA_040877365.1 Planctomycetales bacterium | reverse complement strand
TTGCTGAGCCTGAGCGGAGCTTGAAAACACCCACAGATTCTGGTGAAGACCCAAATGTTCTTGTAGTGGTAGATGTAGCTGGAATCGTGTTCGTCCATCGAGGCCGCCTGATGCTGTATCGATACTGAAGCCACCGGGGGGCTTACGCCCCCCGCTCGCCTTACTCCGCCACGTTCCCCGGCTCGTTCTCGAAGCAGTAGATCACCCCTTCGCTGTTGGGGGCGTAGTACAGGCGGTCGTAGGCGGGGACCGGCGAGGGGCAGGCGTGCGAGAGGAAGGTCCGCTTCCAGACCGTCTTCTTGTCCGCGTCCCAGGCGTGCATCACGTGCGTGCTGTTGATCGTGTGCGAGTACCACAGCCCGTTGACGTGCACCGGCAGAATGCAGCCGCTGATGTGGAACACGTCCTCCTTGCCGCCGCTCTCCAGGAAGCCGTCGGTCAGCGCCTGCATGTAGAGCGCGCCGGCCGACTTCCGCTTCGCTTCGGTCGTGTCGGCGGGGAGCACGTCCTCCGACCAGAGCGGCTTTCCCGTCTGCGCCTCGAAGCCGTGCGACCCGGAAAGGTTGAACACGACGAGCGTCCCCTTCCGCGCGGCGACCCGCGTGCGGTTCTCGATCGCGACCTCGTCGTTCCGCCACACGACCTTGCCCGTCTCCGGCTCGAAGGCGAGCGTCACCCCGGTCTTGTCGCCCCAGCCGCGGACCGAGACGCACCACAGGCCGTCGGCGATCACTCCCGAATATCGCGGAGGCTGCATCAGCGCGCTCACCTTGTGGAGCGCGTCGATGCCCTCGATCGGCTTCCGCCATGCGAGCTTGCCGGTTTGCGCGTCGTAGGCGGCCGCCTGCAATTGCCCGTCGTCGCCCGGCTCGCAGACGAACACGCGGCCGGAGTGCACCGGGAGCCCGTCCGAGTTGAATTGATAGGCGGTGTCGATCGGATGGTGCCACAGCACTTCGCCGGTCTCGGCGTCGTGGCACCACAGCCCCTCGCCGTTCGGCCCGCCGTACCAGCCGCGGAAATAAGGGCTGGTCTTCAACCCCCCCTGCACGCGGAGGACGTACAGCCGGCCGTCGGCATAGGTGGGAGAGACGCGGGACTCGACCCCCTGGTGATGCGTTTTCCAGAGGATTTCGCCGGTCCGCGCGTCGAGCGCGACGAGCGGTCCCATCCGCCCCGCGCCGAACACCTTGCCGCCGCCGACGACCATGTTTCCCTTGAACGTGCTCCACACCCGCGTCCGCCACGCGACGCGGAACGGGGGCCTCACTTTCGACGGGCCGGCGACGCAACTGAAGCCCATGTCGCCGCCGGTCGTGACCCATTCGGCACCGGCGAGCGGTTCGTCTCGCGTCCGCTGCCAGCTTTCCTTCGAGAACGGCGCGTCGACGATCGCGACATCGTCGCCCTGTCCCAGGCCGTACAGAATGCCGTCTTCGCCGCCGAAGAACACCCGGCCGTTCACCACCGCGGGAGACGAGCTGACCGCGCCGTTGGGCCGCCCCGCCCCTTCCGCACGGAACTGCCACACGGCCTTTCGGGTGAGCGGCTTTGCGGCCAATTCCCCGTCGAGCGGCAGGAAGTGGACGATTCCCAGTTCGCTGCCGATCGCCATCACGTTCTTCGCCAGCGCGGGCGACGAATGGAACCCGCCGTCGTAAAGCGCGTCGGGATCGGCCCGCCACACCTCGCGGACCTGCTTCGTCTCGGGGTCGAACTCCCAGCACTTGTTGCCGCGGTACACGCGGTTGTCGCGGACCGAGGCGGTGATGCGGGAATCGTTCGAGCCCCCTTCGATGGCCTTGCCGAAACCGTGGAACCAGCCGGATTCGCTGTCGTAGCTCTGCGAGGCGTAATCTTCATCGGTGAGAAACACGGGACCGCCGGTGGGCGCGAAATAGCCGCCGGTCGAGCGGCCCCGCTCGAGCATTTCGACTTTGTCGCCGTGGTCTTGGAGGCGGTAGGCGTTCGCCCGCGTCGTTCCGGCGAAGAAGATGATTCTCTCGCCTTTGACGGCGAACTCGGTGATGCTCGTGTCGCCGCCGCTGAACGTCCAGACGACGTTCCCCGCGGGGTCGATCTTCACGAGCTGGCCGTCGAAGGTGCTGAAATAGACCGCGCCGTTGGCGACGGCGGGCGAGGCGAGCACCGGGCCGGGCGCGGGGACCTTCGCCACCAGTCGGCCGGTCTCGGCGTCATGGATCGCGAGATGGCCGGCGGTCGAGCCGACGTACAGCTTGCCGTCGTAGACCGCGGGGGACGAAGTGTTGTTGGTCCCACCGTTCTCCGCGAGCCACACGAACGTATTGCTCCGGCTGTCGACGCACACGAGATGCCCCCGCGCGTCCTGCACGTACACGCGATCGCCGACGACGGCGGGAGAAGCGTAGATCGGCGCGGGCAGCCGCACCGCCGTGGTCCGCGCGAGGGGAAAGTTCAACTCCGCGTGCGGATTGTCGCCGGTGCGGGCGGAGTCCCCCTTGAACTGCGGCCATTGGTCCGCGGTCGCTCGGGGGTTTCGGGCATCGTTCGCGGCGAGGCGCGCCGGTGGTGCGGCGACCAACGCGGCGGCCAGGACGACGAGCGGCGCCAGCGTGCGATCTCGTAGCCTACCGACGACCGAAAAGCGACGCAGGGACAGGCTCGACATGATCGCGGTGCTCCTCGACAGCGGGGGGGCGAAGCGGCGGGCTCGCGCGGCCGCCATCCGACCAAGGTACCCGCTCCCATTGGAAAGTGTCCAGTACGCCGGCGGATTGCGGAGCCGCCAGCCATTGTGATATTTTGATGCGTCGCATTCTTCGCCGGACAGCCGTTGCCGGCGGGAGGCCCGCATTTTTCGACTTTCCTGCAACTGCCGTCCCGACAAGGTGAGCCGATGATCGTGTCCTGTCGCCGTGCGCCGTTGTTCGTCCCCCTCATCGCCGCCATCGCTCTGGGGAGCACCCATTCCCGAGTGCGGGCGGAGGAAAATTGGCCCCGTTTCCGCGGGCCGCATCAGGACGGGCAGTCGCAGGAAGAGGGGCTGCCGGTCCGCTGGTCGGCGGCAGACGTCGCCTGGCGGAGCCCTTTGAAAGGTGAAGGGCATTCCTCCCCCGTGTCATGGGGGGAGCGGATCTTCCTCACCACCGCCCTCGAACGCGGCCGGCAGCGCGTGTTGCAGTGTTTCGATCGCAAGGACGGGCGGCTGCTGTGGGAGCAGGTCGCCTGGACGGGAGCCCCCGAGCCGAGCCACAAGATGAACGGCTGGGCCTCCGCCACGTGCGCCACCGACGGCGAGCGCGTCTACGCCTTCTTCGGGCACGGCGGCGGCCTGTTCTGCTACACCGTGGACGGCAAGCTCGTGTGGAACAAGGGGAACGACGAGCTGGGGGACTTCCCCGGCCCGTGGGGCACGGCCGCTTGTCCGGTGATCGTCGGGGAACTCGTGATCCAGAATTGCGACGCCGACGAGAACTCGTATCTCCTCGCGGTCGACAAGCACACCGGCAAGACCGCGTGGAAAACCACCCGCCCGCCGCTCCGCGGCTGGAGCACGCCGATCCTGTTCGAGGCGAACGGCCGGCAGGAACTGGTCGTCAACGGCGAGAAGGGGGTGCAGGCTTACGACCCGGAGACCGGCAAGGAACTGTGGTTCTGCCAGAGCTTCGACGGCCGCGGCGACCCCTCGCTGATTCTTGCGGAGGGCCTGGTGATCGCCGTCAACGGCAAGCCCGCTCCCGTCTACGCGGTCAAGCCGGGGGGCAGCGGCGACGTGAGCGCGACGCACCGCGCCTGGGTGACGCAGCGCGGCGGGGGGCGCGATCTCCCCTCCCCCGTGACGGTCGGCACGCAGGTATTGATCGTGAGCATGCAGGGGATCCTCGTTTCCTACGACCTGACGACGGGCAAAGAACTGTGGAAGGAACGGATCGGCGGGAATTACTCCGCCTCGCCGGTCGCCTACGCCGGGCAGGCCTTCTTCACCAGCGAGGAAGGTGAGACAGTCGTCGTGAACCCCGATTCGAACCCGCGGATCGTGGCCCGCAACAAGGTCGGGTCGACGGCGGACGAAATCTTCCGCGCGTCGCTGGCGCTCAGCGAGGGGCAGGTGCTCCTCCGCTCGGACGGCGCGCTGTACTGCATCGGCCGGCGGAGTGCGGAGTAGTCGCGACATGATCGAAACTCGGCCGGTCCTGGACGACGCCGCCGTGCGCGAGTGGATCGAGCGCGCGGTTCCGCCGGCGGACTTCGCCGGCAAGCGCGTGCTCGCGATCGTCCCCGACGCCACGCGGACCGCACCCTTGCCGCTCTTGTTCGACGCGCTCCATCGCCGGCTCGCGCCGGTCGCGGCGCGGCTCGACGTGCTGATCGCCCTCGGCACGCACCGGGCGATGCCGGAAGAGGACATCCTGCGGCTGCTCGGCATCTCCCCGGAAGACCGCGCGGGGCGGTTTGCCAGCGTGGGCTTGTTCAACCACGAATGGCAGCGCGCGGAGCGGCTGAAGCGGATCGGCACGCTGAGCCGGGCCGACGTGGAACAGATCTCCGACGGACTGCTCTCCGAGGAAGTCCCCGTCGAAATCAACTCGCGGATCGACGATTACGACGTGCTGCTGGTCGTCGGGCCGGTCTTCCCGCACGAGGTGGTCGGCTTCTCCGGCGGGAACAAATATTTCTTTCCGGGAATCGCCGGGCCGGAATTGCTCAACTTCTTCCACTGGCTCGGAGCGCTGATCACCAACGTGGGGATCATCGGCGTCGCCGATACGCCGGTGCGGCGGGTCGTCGACCGGGCCGCCGCGATGGTCCCCCAGACGAAGCGCTGCATCGCATTCGTCGTCGCGCCGAATGCCCGGCCCTACGGGCTGTTCTATGGCACGCCGGAAGAGGCGTGGCGGCAGGCGGCGGAACTTTCTTCCCGCGTGCATATCGTGCGGAAGCCGCGACCGTTCCGGCAGGTGCTCTCCTGCGCGCCGCCGATGTACGACGAGCTGTGGGTGGCGGGCAAGTGCATGTACAAGCTCGAGCCGGTGGTCGCGGACGGCGGCGAGCTCATCATCTACGCCCCGCACCTGCGCGAGGTCTCGCTCACGCACGGCGAACACATCGAGCGGATCGGCTATCACGTCCGCGACTACTTCACCAAACAGTGGGACCGCTTCCGCGACGTCCCCCGCGGCGTGCTCGCGCATTCGACGCACGTCCGCGGCGGCGGGACGTTCGAGCACGGAATCGAGCGGCCCCGCGTGCAGGTCACGCTCGCCTCGGCCATCCCTCCCGAAATGTGCGCGCGGATCAACCTCGGCTACCGCGACCCGGCGACGATCGACGTGGAATCGTTCGCCGACCGCGAGAACGAAGGGATCCTCCTCGTCCGCAAGGCGGGCGAGCACCTCTACCGGCTCGCGGACGACGCGCCGAGCCGTTGACGCCCGCGCTATGGACGCGCCTGTTCCAGATCCTCGAGATCATCCATAAACCGATCGCGGAGCCGCGGCCAGACGAACTTGAGCAGCAGCAACGCGGCGGGGCAGGACAAGACGACCAGGGCCAGCCCGGCCAGCAGGACGATCAGCAGGACCCGCGGGCGCCGCGCCGCGGCGGCAGGCGTCGCCGCCGGGTGGCCGGGGCTGGACCGAAGTGAAGCCCCGGTTCCCGCAACCACCGCGGCTTCGCGTCGCTCCGGATTCGGCGTGGGGGCGGCCGCCCGCTCCTGCGCCCCGTCGGCGGGAATCGCCACGACCGCCCCGCAATCGGGACAGCGGACCCTCTTCCCCGCCAGGGCCGCCTTCGCCCGAATCCCCCGCCCACAGGCGCACTTCACGCCGATCGACACGGCCGGCTCCCTGCTCCCTTCATCAAACGGCAGCGCGGCCGGGACTGGATCGAAGGGAAGCCCCGGTCCGGGCAAGCACCGGGGCTTCGCGTTGCTCCAATCCGGCCACCCCCGCCGCATGATAGCTCCCGCCTCGGACCGGAGCCACTTCGCTCCGCGTTTCACGTGAAACGCTCCCGAGCCGCGCCCCTCGTTTCGCCTCCGCGTTTCACGTGAAACGCGGAGGCGAGTCATCGGAAATCGACCAGCGGCGCTGAGCCGCCGAAATC
>JBBDNU010000067.1:0-134870 GCA_040877365.1 Planctomycetales bacterium | reverse complement strand
GTGCGGAGCCAGGGATCGGCGTCGAGCTTCTGCTTCGGCACCGCGTCGCTGCCGCTCATGTCGTCGATGCACCCTGTGCTGTCTGGGGTCGGTCAGCGGGGCGGCGCCGTATGCCCCACGTCGGCGTGACAGTGCAGGCAGGAAACGGCGCCGCGCTCGTCCGCGGGATCGTGGCCGGCGAACATCTGGTCCGTCAGCGGGCCGTGACACGTTTTGCAGTTGTCTTCGAGGATTCGGCGATTGCGAGGGGTCATCCGGATCGGCTCGTGGAAGTTCTGGAGGGTGAACGCCCAGGAATGGTTCCAGCCATTCTCCGCCTTCGCGATCCAGTCATGAGGGAACTCGTGCGGCAGGTGGCAGTCGATGCAAGTCGCCACCGCGTGGTGGCTGCTCTTGAGCCACGTGTCGTGATGGGGCTGCATGATGTGGCAATTCACGCACGACGCCGGGTCCTTGCTGAAGTACGAGAACCCCTCGCCGTAATGGAACGTGTAGCTTCCGACGCCCAGCGACGCTCCGAGCAGCGCCGACAGCGCGATCGTCGCCATGCCCAGGACCGAGCGTTTCACGCGATGCCTCCCCAAGCGGACGCGCGAACCAGTCTACCCGATCGGAGGGGGGCGAACGCGAAGTATTTCCGCGATGTCCGCGTCAGTGGGAGGTCTTCTGGAAGTCGAGCATTCCGCTGCGGCCCGCGGCGAAATGCTCCGGGCGGATCACCTCGACGGTCTCGACGCACGCCGTCACGCGATGGTCCGGAAAGACCTCCTCTCGCAGATAGGCCACGATCTGTTCGGACACGTCGGGCCGGCTGATGACTTCGATCCGCATGCGCGGCCTGCGGGCCGGAACGCCCGAGGCGTCCAAATCGTGTCTTCCGGCCCCGTGGCAGGGAAACGCGGTGTATCCGCTCGCCCCCAGCGACACGAACCGCTCTTCGAGCATCTCCTCGAGTCCTTCGTCGGCGACCACCGTCAGTCGCTGAAACTGGGCCAGGCGGAGCCTGCGCGCGGAGTGCTCGTGGTTCGCGACCGGCAGATGCGTGTCGAGGCCGACGATCTCCAGCGTGAGTCCTTCCTGCTCGAAGTCCGCCTGCATCCGGTGCAGCTTCTCCATGACCGTGTGGTCCACGAGCTTCGAGTTCGACAGGTCGAGGACGATGTTCTGCCGCTGGACGAGCCCGAGATCTTCGATCTGGCGGCGGAAGGGGATCCAGTTGCTGAACACCGCCGACTGCCGCGCGCGGACCACGCAGGTCCGCTCGTCCCGCGGCTCGACCTCGAGGTAGGTCTTGAACAGCGCCGTGAGCGGCACGCCGTTCATCACGTGAATGATCATTTTCACCGCGATGCCGATCGCGATGCCGATCAACAGGTCGGTGGCGAGCACGGCGACGATGGTCGTCACGAAGATCACGAGCTGCTCGCGGCCGATCTTATAGACGTGGACGAACTCGGTCGGGTGCGCGAGGCGGTAGCCGGTGTAGACGAGCATCGCCGCCAGCGCCGCCAGCGGAATCCGGTGCAGGACCGTCGGGAACAGGGCGACGCACACCAGCAGGAACAGGCCGTGCCACAGGTTGGCGAACCGCGTGCGGGCGCCGTTGTCGATGTTGGCCCGGCTGCGGACGATCTCGGAGATCATCGGCAGTCCGCCCACGAAAGCGCTCGCCAGATTCCCCACACCGACCGCCACCATGTCGCGGTCCATGCTCGTCTTGCGCTTCCACGGGTCGATCAGGTCGATCGCCTTGGCGCTCAATACCGATTCCAGCGTGCCGATGATGAAGAACATCCCGACCCACTTCCACGCGACCGGAATCCCGAGCGCGGAGAGGTCGGGGAAGGCGACCTTCTCGAACATGCCGAACACCTTGTCGGGCATCGACACGAGGTACTGGTCGCTCAACTGGTACTCGTGCCCCTGGAGCGTGTAGGAGTGCTCGTGCAGGAGATCGAAGCCCATTCCCATCGGAATCGCGACGAACAGCACGACCATCGGCGCCGGGACCGTCCCCAGCGGCCCGAGCTTCTTGTGAAGCGCCGGCCACAGGAACATGATCGACAGGCTGACTCCCCCGATCGCGGCGATCGCCGGGTTCGCCGTCGTGACCAGGTGCGGAAGCTCCTGCAGCAGCTCGAGCGGCTCCCCCTTGGCGGCGACCCCCAGCGCGACCGGGAACTGCTTGAGGATGATGATCACGCCGATCGCGGCCAGCATCCCGTGTACGGCCGACGTCGGGAAGAATTCACTGAGGATCCCGCCGCGGAACAGGCCGAACAGGACCTGCAGCACGGCGGCCGCCACGCCGACCGCCAACGCCATGCGATACGCCGCGAACGCCGCGTCGCCGGCGGGCGCGCCGGCCTCCTGCGCCAGGGCGGTGAACTCGGCGACGCAGCCGACGGCGATCACGATCAGGCCGGCAGCCGGCCCTTTGATCGTCAATTCCGAATTGCTGAGGGCCGTCGCCACGATCGCCCCGATGATTGCCGTGAAAATCCCCGCCAGCGGCGGATACCCGCTCGCCAGGGAAATGCCGAGGCACAGCGGCAGCGCGATCAGGAACACCAGGAACCCTGAGATCGCATCCTGCTTGAGATAGCGGACGAAGCCGGCCGCGTCGCCGCGCGGGATTTCAACGGGAGCGGACGATGTCGGGTGAGGCATGGATGATGGTCCGTTGTCCGTGGTCAGTTGTCCGTCGAAGAGCCACGGGGTTCATCCCCGGGGTGGTCTATGGAATCTGCAATCGGGAACAGATCGAGCATGGAAACCGCTTTGGCGTGCCCCCCGAAATCCTTCGAGTCATTCTTTGGCGAATCCGTAGCCCCGGCCGTACTCCCCTCGTTAGGCGGCTCCGTCGCGCGCCGCGCGGCGATGATCTTCCGCGCCGCATTGTGCCGCGATGTCACCCCCGGCTGCGGAAACAGTCCGCCTCCCAGGATCAGGGCGGTCAACGCCAGCACGGCGACCCGCTCGGGCAGGCGGGCGCGCAGCGAAATCGACGAGACATGCCGCGTCCCCGTAAACAGCCGGAAATAGGCATGGACGACCGCGATGCCGTTCAATGCGGCCGCGATCACGACGGCGATGCCGACGTAGGGGTAAACCTGCACCGCGCCCTCGACGACCAACTCCGTGCCGACGAAGCCGATCGTGCCGGGAAAGCCGATGCTCGCCAGCCCCGTGAGCAAGAAGAAGGCGGCCAGGATCGGCATGTGCTCGTACAGCCCGTGATGACCCGCCAGCGACAGCCGGCCGGTGCGGGACTCGATCGACCGCAGCGTCAGTCCGAACCCCGCCAGGGAGATGCCGACCGACAGCCACACGCACAGCCCGCCGGTCAGGCCGATCGGGTTCAGCGACTCCAGCCCGACCAGCACGAGGGCCGAATGGCTCAGGAACAGGTAGCAGAAGAAACGTCGGGCCTCGCGCTGGGCGAGCGCCATCCCGGCCGCGTACACCGCGGTCGCGAGCGACAGGATGCCGATGCTCCGCAGCGCCCAGTCGGGGGCGATCGGCAGCACCAGCCGGACTGCCGCGTAGGCCCCCAGGATGGGCGTGACGAACAGCAGGGCGGTCCCGAACGTGGCGTGCTCGAACAGATCGGTCATCCAGCAGTGGGCGGGGGCGATCCCGCTGCGGATCAGCACCGCGGCCAGCATCATTCCCACCCCCCACAGCGAAACCGCCGACGCCGGCGCGGCCGCGTCGAAGATCGCCCAGCCGCCGATCATCAGCCCCACGAACAGCGCCATGTGCAGCGCATACACGCGGGTCGGCCTCCGCCGCGCCCGCAGTTCGAGCCAGGGATGGATCGTCCCCAATGCAATCAACATGATCACTCCCCACGGCTCGCGGCAGCTCAGCGTGGCGAGCAGGACCGCTTCCGAAGCAAGCGCCCACGAGAATGAAAACCGCCGCACCTTCGTCCGCAGCGTCGCGAGGGCCGTCATGAAATAGAGCAGCGCCGCCAGAGGCAAGAGCGGTGCGCTCAACTCATCGATGACGAGGTAGTCCCGACCGACGACCGCCGACGCCACGTCCCACCGGTCGCGGGCCTGTTGCACGTGCAGCGCGTTGAAGTCGAGCCAGGCGCCGACGGCACAGAGCAGCGCGAGACCGGCGACGATGAGGCACTGCCGCCGCGCCCGTTCGGGATCGCGGACGCGCCCCACCCACAACGCGCCGAGCAGCGGGACCAGGATCGCCAGCTCGATCCAGTCGAAGTGCAGTTCGGTCACGTGAAGTCCTCCATGCCTTCGAGCGGCGGCGGGACGCGATCGGACTCGCGCGACTGTCCTCCCGCCAGCCAGTCGGTCCAGCAACGCTCCAGCCGGTCGCACCAGCCGAAGACGAGGACGAAGGGACGGACGACGTATTCGTTCAGGAACGAGTCCAGATATCCTCGTTCCAGCGCGAGGCGATACAACCGGGTGCGGGCCCGCTCGGGAACCATCCGTTCCCAGCGCCCCGGCTCGTGCGTCAGGTGCGACCCGATGGCGTTCTCCAGTTGATGGTAGTCGTGCAGCAGCGTGGGGGCCCGCAGGAGTTGCAGCGTCCGCAGGCAGGCATGACCGATGATGTGCGCCAACGCGACGTACCGCAGACCGCAGCCGATCTCGGCCACGATGATCCCCACCTGCGTCAGCGAGGCGAACGCCAGAGCGCTCTTGATGTCCGTCTGCACCCGCGCGGCGACGGCGGCGAACAGCGCCGTGATCAGCCCCAGCGCGATCACGGCCGCGCTCAGCCAGATCGAAAGCTCGAGAATCGGACTGATGCGCAACAGCAGAAAGGCCCCCAGATGCACCGACAGCGCGCCGTAGAAGACGGCGCTCGAGGGGGTCGGGCCTTCCATGGCCCGCGGCAGCCAGCCGCAGAACGGCACCAGGGCCGATTTGCCCGCGGCGGCGATCACCAGCAACGTCCCCACGAACAGCGCCGCCCCCTGAGACATCGAGGCCTGGCCGGCGGGCCACGGGCCGCTACCCATCAGTCCCTGGAAGTCGCCTCCGCCGGTCACGTGGTGCAACGCCACGGCGGCCACCAGAAAGGCCGCATCGGCGACGCGGTACACGCCCCACACCCGCAGCCCGTTGCGGACGGGCGCGGGGCGTTCGTGAAAGAACGCCACCAGCAGCGCGGACGACAGCCCGACCAGTTCCCAACCGGCGAACAGCGTTTCGATCGTCCCCGCGACGGAGGTCACGATCATTCCCAGCAGGAACAGCGCATAGAGCAGGAAGAACCGCCCGTAACCGGGCTCGCGGTGCAGATACACCGTCGTGAACGCCCCGACCGTCCCGCACAGCACGTAAGTCAGGATCACGAACGGCACGGACAGCCGGTCGAACACGAACTTCAGCGTGAAGTGAAAATGCTGTTCCGGGATCACGACCCAGTGCCCCAACTCGACGGGCACGATCCGGACGTCCCGCGCGAGCATCAGGGCCAGAATGACGACGGCCGCCAGCAGCCCGCTGACGACCGCCGCCTGCGTCAGTCGGGCGATCAGCCGTTCGCTCATCGGAACGCCCAGGAGCGCCGACAGGCCGAGCAAGACCAGCAGCACCGCGGGAGAAGCCACGACGTATACGCCGAGCACCGACTGGATCGTCGCCACGTCCATCGTCACACCTCGCTTTCCGAATGCGGCGCGGATCGTCTCGCCGGAGTGGCCCATGCCCCGGCAATGCTGGCGAAATCCAGGTGGTCGCGCCAGCCCCGATACCAGTCCGCCGACGACCGCGCCTCGGGCAGCTCCGCCGCTTCCGGCCGGTGCGGCTCGAACCGGCCGTTGGAGAAGACCTGGATCTCGGACGTGTGCGGCTCGAGCACCGCGAGCTGGATCCAGCCGTGGCGGCACAGCCCGCCGATGCCCGGCTGGCGGTCCATGAGTCCCGACATGGCCTCGGCGATCGTCTCGACGATCATCAGCAGCCGGACCGGCTCGTGGACTTCGACCATCTGCCACGGCAGGCCGGTCCGCAGGTCGCTCGCCGCGCCGTCCATCACTCCCAGCAGGGCGGAGATGTTGTGCGGCAGCTTCGTGCCGCAGCCCCAGCCGGTGGGATCGACGAACGAGAAGTAATATTCGAGGCTGATGCCCGCGCACACCGGGACGACCGCCTGGAGGATCCCGGTGAGGATCGAGCACTCGTCGTCGTCCTGCGTCGGATCGTAGGATGTCAGGAACGCGCGGCGGTCGCAGAACAATCCCCGCGTTCGCGACCGCCGACCGACGATGCAGATCGCGTTCGTGGCGTGGCCGTACTCCGGCCGGGTCTGCGCCAGGTCCTCGGCCCGGCCTTCCACGTGCCGCAGCGCCGCCTCCGGCGACAAGGCGAGTTCGGCGGACTCGAATCGCCGACAGCGCTCGTGGGCGTTCCGCTGCCGCGCCTCCTCGAACAGCCGGGAGAGGGCCGCGAAATCTTCCTTGTGCGAGCTCGGCAGGCGATCGAGGTCGAACCAGGCGATTCCGTCGTCGCAGGTGTTGTGATAGGCGCCGACGAAGACGGCGTGCCTCGGGACCGTCCGTCCGTTGCGCGCCAGCCGCGCGCGGACGCGGGGATCGTTGGCCATCTGGGCGAAGGCGCGGGCGTTGGGCGCGCCGCGGCCGCCTCCGCACGCACCGCAGTCGTGGGCCGACTCGTGCGGGTTGTTGAGGCTCGACGACCCGTGCCCCGTCACGATCACCAGCCGCGCGAAGTCCGCCGTCAGCCCCGTCTCTCTCAGCAGTCGCTCGACGATCTCCGCCATTTCATCGAGGGAGTAGCCGATCCCCCCGCCCGTCGGTCCCGGCTCCGGATCGACGCGCTCCAACTGCAACGCCGTCGCCCGCGGCGGGCGGACGAACCGGCCGAACGTCTGCCGGATGCGGGCCGTCAGCCGCGGAAACAGCACGCGGGCAATCAACGGGACCGACGCCAGCGGTCCCAGCAGCCCCGCGAGCAGCGCCCCGCCGGCGAACGTCCGGCTTCCCACGTGGAACCGCCGAGACGTCGTCCCCAGCGCGCGGCGCGTCTTCGCGCGGCGGCGATGGCTCTTCTCGGACGTGTAGACCACCTCTTCGAGAACGTAGTGCCGCGGCTTGATCACCGCGGGGCACAACGGCGCGAAATGCGCGTCCGCCGCTCCGCGGTAGTACATCGCCACGCCGAAGAAGCCCGCCGTGCCGAACGTCTCCACCTCGGGGGACGACTCCTCGAGATGCCGCCGGAACGACTCCTCCCGTTCGTCGATGCAGCACATCACTTGGAAGCGCGGGGCCACCGTCCGCGGCGGCCGGCGACGGTCGTGAATGGCCACCGCGTCCAACGTCCGGTTCCGATAACGGCGCTCGTAGGCCAGGTGGAACACCCGCCGTCGTTCCAGCGGCGGGAACGCCTCGACCTCCTCGACCAGCCGGGACCACTCCGGCTTCGACAGCCGAAACAGCTCGGGCGGCGTCCATCCCAGAAGCTGCGCGAGTTGGAACACCAGGAACGCCCGCTGGTCGACGCTGACCGACTCGTGCCTCGGAACGGCGGCGCGCGCGAACTTTCGCACCTCTTCGAGCGGACCATCGAACCCCAGCGATCCCCGCGCCACGTGCCGGACCGCCAACCGCTCCAGAATCAGCCGCGCCGCCAGGAACTCGACAAGGCTCCCGGAAGGCGCGGGCCGCACGGCGCGGTCGGAGCGGGTTTCCATCTGCCAGATCATTCCCGCCCAGCCCCGCAGCGAAAGCAGCGTCTGCGCGATGAACTCTTCCTCTTCGCTCGCCGAGACGCCCAACAACTCCAGCGATTCCGCGATCGACTCCAACGGATCGGCGCCCGACGCCCGCAGCCGCTCGAGCTCGCGCGGCAGGCCGCGCAGCCAGCGTTCGGGAGGCGCCAATCGTTGACGGTACAGCAGATCGAAGGCGGCGAAGAGGCCTTGGTCCCGACCCGGGAGGGACCAGTTGGCGAACCCCTGGTCGAGAAACGCGGCGCAGAAGCGGACCAGCAGGTCGTTCACCAGGCGGTCGGTGTCCTCGCCGGTCGCCTCCAGCAGCACGTCCCGGTGCCGGAGCGGCGGAGTGGGAGGCTCCGTGAACCGCTCCACGCCGTGAACTCCCTGATGGCAGATCCGCCACAGGAGGTGCAGGCAGAACGCCTCCCATTTCGCATCGTTCCACTGCTCGATGCTCGATTTTCCGAAACGGTCGAACAGAGCGGACAAAACGTCCCGGATTCGCCGGGTCGCGGTCGCGCCTTCCTCGCCGCCGCCGTTGCGCAGATCGCGCATCACCCACCGCCGGGTCTCTTCCACCGCCCGGTGCCGCACCTGCGGCGAGGTCTCTTCGCGGAACCGCTGGAGCGCGTCGGTCTCGGCCACGAGCCAACGCAGTTCGGCGCTCGGCGCGGTGCGCAACGGATAGTGCAGCATCGCCAGCCGCAGGTGGAACCGCGTCCCCAGGCAGCCGATCAGCCCCTCCGCCCGGTCTCCCAGGTCGTCCAGCAGCACGGACCACAGGTCCTCCCGCGTGATCCGGCCGCGGGCGAACTCCTGCCGGTAGCGGTCCTCCGACAGATACGGCTGGCAACCGAACGTCTTCGCCCCCAGCTTCACCGCCTGCTCGAACGGCAGGTCCTCGAAGGCGTGCAGCGTGTTGTGATGGATGAACGCCGTGATCGGTCCCTGCGCCGGCAGCAAATGCGCCGCGTGCGCGATCGCCTGCCGGAGGCGCGCGAACTGGTCGGCGTGAACGCTGCCGCCGGGCAGCGCAGGGGGGGATGTCGCGTGTGTCGTCAACGGCGGGACGGGGAACGTATCGAGGCAGGAAGCATTGCCCGACGCTGCGCACTTTCGAGCGCTTCGCGCCAAGGAGGGCAACGCGGAACGGGCGGACCTTCAGCAGCTTCGGAGATGCTGGCGGCAAGCTGCGGCCGACTACCAGGCAGCCGCACGACACGCGCTTCTCGGTCAGCCGACCCGGAAGAGACACAAGTCGATCGAGCAGCCGCCTAGGAGAGAGTCGCGGGAGGCGCCCGCGTGCAATTCGAACGATAGGCGAAGGTGCGAGTCGGACCGACTTCGTCGTCGACCGCCCATTCCACCCGCTGGCGCAGCGCGAATTCGTCCGGCTGCTCGACCCCGAGCTCGAGTCCGTCGCTCTTCTCGACCTCGACGTCCTCGACGAATTGAATGTACGGCGCGCCATCGGCCGGCCGGGGCGAATCGCCGGGAGCGTGCCGTCGGCCGAGGCCGGCGGCACCCTGGCCCGCTGCCAACAGCAGGGCCGCGATCAACAGGACTTGGATCGCTGGACGGCGCATGATCGGTCGATGTTATTTTCGAGCATGCCGCATGTCAAGCCGAGGCTTGACGCGAATCATGCCGTCGCGAGTTGATCGTACCTCTCGTTGCCGGAACGGCACGCGCTGCCGGCGCGCGGTGCGTTTCGGCAACGCACGCATGGCCGCGGGCGGAGCGCTCGGCAGGCGCTTCGCGCGGTGGACGGTCCAGGAGCGCAGCGCCAGGCGCTCCGAACGCCCGCATCAGCGAGGGGCGACCGGCACAGGCCATACGATCCGTCAAGGAAGCCGAACAGCATCGACAGGAATCGGCAAAATCGGATTTCTCGCGACCTAGATTTGCTCTTGCAGAGCGCCGCTCCCGGCGCGAAGACCGGAGCGGCTTCATTCTCGGGCGAATCGGAACGGTCATGGTCAGTCGGAACCCGCCTCCCCCGCGGAACCCCTTCACCTATCGCACGCCGCGGCAGTTCCGCGACCTGCTCCTGCGCCATCGCCGCAAGTCGGCGTGGTTCTTCGGCGGGACGATGGGGGTGGTCGTGGCGGCCCTGGTCCTGTTGCCGCGGACTTACGTCTCCGAGGCCAAGCTCTTCGTCCGTCTGGGGCGGGAGAGCGTGACGCTCGATCCGACCGCGACCACGGGGCAGATGGTGCCGGTGCACGAATCGCGCGAGGCGGAGATCGGCTCGGTGCTCGACGTGCTCCGCAGCCGGGTGCTGCTCGAGACGGTCGTGGATGAGCTGGGGGCGGACGTGGTGCTGGGGATGAAGGTGCAAGACGACGCGAAACCGCAAGCGTCTGCCGCCGCGCGGGAGCGCGACCGGGCGATCCGGGCGCTCGAGGAGGCGATCGTCGTCACCAACGGCAAGAAATCGAGCGTGATCACGGTGACGGGGAAGGCGAATTCGCCCGAGACGGCGCAGCGGATCGTGCAGTCGTTCGTCGATGCGTTCCATTCCCTGCACATCCGCGTCAACCGCACCGAGGGTTCGCACCAGTTCTTCCGCGAGCAGGCGAACCTGTTGACGGACAAGCTGCGGGCGGCCCGAAACGACTTGGCCGCGACGAAAAGCAAGTACGGCATCCTCACCATCGAGGGACAGCGGAAGAACCTGCAGGACCAGATCAGCGCGGGAGAATCCCAGGCGCACGCCGCCGAGGCGGACCTCGCCTCCGCCGAGGCGACCGTCGCGCAGCTCGATACGCAGCGCGCCGCGCTGCCGGAGCGGATCGTCTCGCAACAGGTGGACGGCCATCCGAACGCCCCGGGGGACACCGCCCGCCAGCAGTTGTTCCAGCTGGAGGTCCAGCAGCGGGAATTGCTCGCGCGATACACGGAGCGGCATCCCCTGGTGATCGCGGTCCGGGAACAGATCGAAGAGGCGCGGACCCGGATGGTCGACCACGACGCCGACCGCACGCAATCGACCGACCAGGTGAACCCGGCGCGGCAGTCGGTCGAGTTGCAGCTCTTGCAGGAGCAGTCGCGGGCGGCGTCGCTGGCGGCGCGGGCCCGCACGCTTCGGGCGCAGCAGGCCCGGTTGCAGGGGGATTTGCGGAACCTGAACTCGCAGGAGGCGGAGATCGAGCAACTCGAGCGGCGGGTCGCCATTCTCCAAACGGAATATCAGGCGCACGCCGAGCGGCTCGAGCAGGCCCGCATCGACGAGGCGCTCGAGACGGAGCGGATCAGCAACGTGAACGTGGTGCAACCGGCGACGTTCATCTCCAAGCCGGCCGCGCCGAAGTTGCGGGTCATCCTCGCGCTCGGCCTGTTCGTCGCGGGCGTGGGAGCGATCGGGATCGCGTTCGCGAGCGAGTATCTCGCGTTCGTCGCGGCGACGGAGGCGCGCGAGGATGCGGCGGAGAGCGCGCCGGCGGCATCGGCGGGGAATTCGGCGTTTCGCGACGAAAGCGAATGGTGGCGGTCGCCGGGCGAAACCCGACCGCAGCCCGCGATGTCGTGGGAATCGAGAGACGCCGCGGCACTCGGGCGGTGACCGGCACGTGGAATTCGTGGTCGACAGGCTTTCCCAACAGCAGAACAGAGAAGCATCCATGCGGCATCTCATGGACTGGTTGATCGGACGGACGGGCGAACGGACGAAGGGGTCCGTCGACTACCTGCTGCCCTCCGATCGCACGCACGCCGTGCTCGAGCGGGAGCGGAAGCGGGCGGACCGGCTCCGGGGGAGCTTTTCGCTGCTCGTGATTTCGCCCGTCGAGCGGGAGTCGCTCGACAAGCACCTCGCGGAGCTGGCGGAACATCTCGAACGGCGGCTGCGAACCACCGACGTCGCGGGCTTCCTGGACCGGCACCGCATCGGCGTGATGCTTCCCGGGGCGTCGGGAGAAGAAGCCTGGAAAGTAGCTCGCGCGCTCCCGCTCGTGGGGAATGACGGGTCGCGCCCCTTCCGCGTCGAGGTGCACGCCTACCCCACGCACCAGGTCCCCGACGGCGACCAGTCCGGCCCCGGACGCGACGCGACACCCGCCACCGGCGGGCCGCGCGCCGCCGGTAGCGAACAGTCGGCGGTGCGGCCGCTGGAAGCGCTGTTCGTCCGGGCGACCCCCTGGTGGAAGCGGTGCGTCGACGTGTGCGGCGCGGTGTTTGGATTAGTGGTCCTCGCGCCCTTGCTGCTGTTGACGGCGACGCTCATCAAGCTGACGTCGCCGGGACCGGTGTTCTTCCGGCAGTTGCGGGACGGACTGGGGGGGGGGCCGTTCACGATCTACAAGTTCCGCACGATGTACGTCGACGCCGAGGCGCGGAAGGCGGAACTGCGGAAATTCAGCGAGCAGGACGGGCCAGCGTTCAAGATGACGAACGATCCGCGGATCACCCCGCTGGGCCGCTTCCTGCGGAAGACGTGCATCGACGAGCTGCCCCAGTTCTGGAACGTGCTCAAGGGGGACATGTCGCTCGTCGGCCCGCGGCCGCTCGACTGCAAGGAGGCGCAGCACATCGACGGCTGGGGGCGGCGGAGGCTGGAGGTCACGCCGGGGCTGACCTGCATCTGGCAGGTCCACGGCAAATCGAAGGTCAGTTTCAATGAATGGATGCGGATGGACATCCGCTATATGAAGGGCCGTTCGTTCTTCCGCGACCTCAAGCTGGTGTTCGAGACGGTGGCCCAGGTCCTGCGGTCCCGCGGCTCGGTGTGACCCGACCGTAGCTGAATTCGCAAGAATTCAGCCCGAACGTCTGAATTCTTCCGAATTCAGCTACTTCATTCCTGCGGTGCGAGATGCAACGAGTCCAACAGACTGTAGGCGTCTGGAAGCGCGCCTTGGCGGCCCGCGCGGCGGTCGTCTGCCGCGCCGTGCGCCGCGGCCCGGCGCGGGGGACGTTCGGCATTCTGATGTATCATCGCGTGACCGAGGCCGTGCCGGACGCGCCCTTTCCCACCTGGAACGTGACGCCGCGGCGGTTCCGCGCCCAGTTGCGGGGACTGCTGGGGCGGGGCTATCGTCCGCGGCACCTGCGCGAAGTGCTCGCCGATTGCGCGGCCGGCCGGCCGATCGCGCCGCGGACGTTCGTCGTCACCTTCGACGACGGCTACGAGAACAACTACACCGAGGCGTACCCGGTCCTCCGCGAGCTGGGCGTGCCGGCGACGATCTTTCTCGCCACCGCCTACCTCGACGGCCGCACCCCCTTTCCCAACGATGACTGGGAAGCGGCCGGCACGGCGAAGGCACCGCTCGATTCGTGGCGGCCGCTCGCCACCTGGCAGTGCAAGGAAATGCTGGCGGGAGGGCTGATCGACCTCGGCACGCACACGCACACGCACGCCGACTTCCGCGAGCAATCCGAACGGCTCTACCGCGAGCTGCGGTTCTCGCTGGACGTGCTGCGGCAGAAATTCGGTCTCGAGGACGCGACGTTCGCGTTTCCCTATGGGACAAAGCGCCTCGGTTTTTCGGGACCGCCCCTGTCGGACGTGGCCCGCGACGCGGGCGTGCTGTGCGCGCTGACGACCGAGGCGGATCCGGTCCATCCCGCCGACGACCCCTTCGACTGGGGCCGCTTCACCGCCGAGCACAGCGATACCGGCGCGACCCTTGCCGCCAAGCTCGACGGCTGGTATGGGGCGGCCCGCAACGTGTGGCGGAAGCTGCGGCCGCGGCGGTCGATCCCCGTTCCATCGGCCGCGCCGGCGGCGGCGGTCCTGGCGTCATTCTATTCACGGTAGCACGTTCAGAGAAAGCCGAGATGAGCGCGATGCACGCCGCACTGCTGGAGCCAACGGGAACCGCGGGGATGAATCCCGTGGCCCCTCTGGGAGTCACGGCCCGGCTGCGCCGCGCGCTGTCCGACTCGTTCCTGCGGAAGGGCGCGCTGTCCGTGTTCGACCAGGCGATCGTCAGCGGAACGAGCTTCGCGACGAGCGTGGTGCTCGGGCGGATGTGCGCCAAGGAGGAACTGGGCCTCTATTTCCTCGCGCTGAGCATCGTGATGCTCGTCCGCGGGATCCAGGAGCAGCTCGTCTCGGCGCCGTACATGATCTACTGCAACCGCCGCACGGGGGACGAACTCCCCTCCTATGCGGGGAGCGTGTTCGTGCACCAGATCCTCGTGACGGCGCTGGCGCTCGCCGGACTCGCGGGGGTGCTCGTCTGCCTGGGCCTCGGCTCCGGACCGGCAGGACTGTCGGCGACGGTGTGGGTGCTGCTGGGGGCGGCCCCGTTCCTGCTCTTGCGGGAATTCGCGAGGCACTTCGCCTTCGCCCACTTCCGGATGCGGAACGCGATCGCGATCGACGCCGGCGTCGCCGCGCTGCAGATCGGCGGGCTGGTCGGCCTCGCGGCGATGGGCAAGCTCTCCGCCCCGGCGGTCTATGCCGTGATGGGAACGGCGTGCGCCGTCGCGTGCGGGCTCTGGTGGTGGACGCAGCGGCGCGAACTGCGGATCGACCTGTCGCGGCTGCTCCCCGATTGGAGGCACAACTGGTCGTTCGCCCGCTGGGCGCTCGCCAGCCAGCTCGTCGGCTGCACCGCGCCCTACGTGATGCCGTGGGTGCTCGCGATCGCTCATGGGGAAGCGGAGACGGGCGTGCTCGCCGCCTGCACGACGCTGGTCGGGCTGGGAAACATGTTCGTGATGGGGTTGAGCAACTACCTCAGCCCGAAAGCGGCGCACGCCTACGCGGAAGGAGGCGCGGCGGAGCTGAGGCGCGTGCTGTGGAAGACCGCCGCCCTGTTCTCGGCGACGCTCGGAGCATTCCTGCTCGTCTGCCTCGTGACGGGGGACTGGCTGGCCGTGTTCGTCTATGGCGACAAGTACGCCGGCGCGGGACTGGTGCTGGCGATCCTCGCGGCGGGCATGTGGACCAACAGCCTCGCGATCACCGCGGGCAACGGGCTGTGGGCCATCGAGCGCCCGCAGGCCAACTTCCTTGCCGATCTCTGCTCGCTGATCGTGACGGTCGCGGCGACGGTGGTCATGGTCCGCCCCCTGGGCGTGGCGGGGATCGCGCTCGCTTCGCTCGTCGGCGGCGGGACCGGCGCGGCGGTGCGCGGCCTCACGCTACGGAACCTGATGCGGAGAACGGCATACTAGCGAAGGCGGGCATCCAGCTGATGCCGGACGGCGAAGGGACTGGATTCCCGCCTTCGCGGGAATGACGGCGACAGCTAACACGGTAACTTGCAAACAGCGATCTTCGATGCTTCAGGGCACAGTCATCTCCAACAACGGGCCGGAATCCATCGGCGGCGGCCGCTTCGCGCTCCTCTCCGCGCTGCTGATCGCCTCGGCCCTCGCTACCGAACACAGCTTCTCCGTCTCGATGGCCGACGCCTTCACCTCGACCGCGGACGAAATGGAAGCCCAGGCGGCGGGGGGGAACCTGCTGCGGCGGGTCGCATTCCTGGCGATGGCCGCGGTGGGTGTCTGGGGACTGGCGGCGGGCCGGCGGCCGTTTCGCATGGGGAGCGTGCTCGGCGGCGCGATGCTCGCCTTCGTCGCCTGGAGCGCCGCGAGCGTCCTGTGGTCCATCGACCCTGCGATGACGGTCCGGCGAGTGATCGTGCTGGTCTGCTTTCTTCTCGGAGCGGCGGGATTGGCGCGGCTGCTGTCGCCCCGGGAGCTGATGAAGCTCGCGCTCGTTTGCTCGGTCGTGTTTCTCGCGATGGGAGTGTGCGCCGAGATGGCCCTCGGAACGTTCCGCCCCTGGGCGGGGGACTACCGCTTCGCCGGAACGCAGCACCCGAACACGCAGGGGATGAACCTGGCGATGCTCTGCCTGGCGTCGTTCTGCCTGGCGCGGGACGGCGCCCGCGGGCGGGCCGGGCTGTTCCTGCTGTTCGGCATCGGGTTCGCATTCCTGATCCTGACGAAGTCTCGCACTTCGTGCGCCGCGGTGCTCGTGGCGCTGTGGCCGCTGTGGCTGCTCAAGTACCGCCCGCAGGTCGCCGCGGCGCTCGGGACGGCGGGGACGTGGCTGGTCGCCGCGACCGTGCTGGCGCTGATGCTCGTCGGCGTGGATGTCGTCCAGGAGACGGCGGACGTGGCGCTGCTGGGGCGGGCCGAAGAGGCCGAATCGCTCACCGGCCGGCTCCCCATCTGGACCGAGCTCGCGCCCTATGTCGCGGCGCGGCCGCTGGCGGGCCACGGCTACGCCTCGTTCTGGACGCCGGAGCACATCGAGACGATCACCGAGACGCTCCAGTGGCCCATCCGCGAGGCGCACTCCTCCTATATCGACACCGTCCTCAGCGTGGGGCTCGTCGGCGCGGCGATCATGGCGGTCGTCGTGCTACTCGCGATGTGGCAGTGCGCGGCGCGCTATCTCGAAACCGGCGACGGAAGCTACGGCTTCCTGTTCGGGCTGTCGCTGTACTGCCTGATCAACGCCGGGACCGAATCCGGCATGACGATGCTGCTGTTCGTCTCGTTCATCGTCACGGCGGGGTTCGCCCGGCTGGCGTTCTGCCCGACCGAGGCGCGGGCGCCAGTCTCGGCGTTCGAACTCGACTTCGGCGGACGCGCTCCCCTGCGCTCGCGGCTGCGCCTCTCGGCTCCGGGTCGCGGCTAACCGGGCGCTCGACTCTCGACTCTCGACATCGACCATCATGCACATCCATTCGATCCCCGCGGCCAATCTCACCCCGGACGTCCTCTCCGCCTGGAGCGCACTGCTCGCGGCGAACGCGGCGCTCGACAGCCCCTATTACCGGCCGGAGTTCGCGCAGGCCGTCGCCGCCGTGCGTCCTAACGTCCGCATCGCGCTGTTCGAGGAGCGGGACGAGATCGTCGGAGTGCTCCCGTTCCAACGGAGCCGGTGGGGCGCCGGGCAACCGGTGGGCGGGCGGCTCAACGATTTTCACGCCGCCGTCGTTCGGCCGGGCCTGCGCTGGACCGCAGAGCAATTCCTGCGCGGCTGCCGGCTCGGCTCGTGGCGGTTCACGCACCTGCCCGCGGCGCAGTGCGACCAAGGGTTCGCCGCGACGGCGATCGAAGAGTCGCATTACCTCGACCTGTCGCGCGGCTACGACGCCTACAAGGCGGCGCGTCGCGAAGCGGGCTCGCGCGAAATCTCGAAGCTCGAACGCAAGTCCCGGCAGATCGAGCGGGAAATCGGGCCGTTGCGGTTCGAAACGCACACCGACGATCGCGCCGCATTCGACACGCTGCTCGCGTGGAAGTCGGCCCAGTACCGGGCGACGAAACTCGCCGACGTCTTCGCGCACGCCTGGCCCATCCGGCTGCTCGAACGGATCCTCGCCTGCCGCGAGCCGGAATTCCGCGGGGTGCTCTCGGCCCTGTACGCGGAGGACCGGTTGCTCGCGGTGCATTACGGCATGCAGTCCGGCGGGGTGCTGCACTCGTGGTTTCCCGCGTACAGTCGCGATTACGACAGGTATTCCCCCGGGCTCGTGCTGTTCCTGAAGATGGTCGAGGCCTGCACCGATCTGGGAGTCTCGCGGATCGATCTCGGGGCGGGCCGCGAGCAATACAAGCTGAGTCTGAGTTCGGGGTCCGATCTGGTCGCGGAAGGCTGCGTGGAGCGGCGCCGGGTCCGCCGGCTGGTCCGCGCCGCCTGGCGGAGCAGTCGCGACTGGGTTCGTTCATCTCCATTCCGCCGCCCCGCCGAGGCGATGATCGGCGCGCTGCGCCCCTTGCGGGAGTGGTGGTCGTTTCGATGAGGGAGATTGGCGTGCGGAGTTTGGAGTGCGGAGTGACAATACTTCCAAGAACGCGACTCCGTCGTTCCCGCGCAGGCGGGAATCCAGCCCGTCGTCCGCGCCGCCGCTGGATGCCCGCCCCCGCCGTCGCTGGGGGCAGGCATGACGCACCGTCGCGAACTTGGAAGTACTGAGTGACGAGAAACAATTCCATGACCGAATCCCTCACCATCCTGTTCGCCTTCTTGTGCTTCGCCGTCGGCTTGCCGATCGCGGTGTTCTGCGTCGAGTGCATCGCCGCGGCGCTGCCCGCACGGAGAACGTCCGCGGTCTCGCCACCCAACGACCTTGGCGCCGAACCCGATCCGCGAACGGTCGTATTGATCCCCGCGCACGACGAGGCCGCCGTGATCGGCGAGACCCTCGCGCGGCTATTGCCGACGCTTCCCCCCTCAGCGCGGGCGATCGTCATCGCGGACAACTGCACCGACGAGACCGCTCCGCTCGCCCGCTCCGCCGGGGCCGACGTATTCGAGCGCCGCGATCCGCGACGGCGGGGAAAGGGCTTTGCGCTCGAACACGCGCTCGCCCGGCTCACGGACGATCCGCCGGACGTCGTGATCGTGATCGACGCCGATTGCCGCGCCGACGCGGCGCTCGTCTCGACGATCGCCCGGCTCGCCCACCGCGAGGGGCGGCCCGTGCAGGCGCTCGACCTCGTCGAGATCGACGGCCCCGCCGCCGGCGTGCACGCCGTCTCGACCCTCGGGTTTCGCTTCAAGAACCTCGTCCGCCCCGCCGGGCTGGCGCGGCTCGGACTGCCCTGTCACCTGATGGGGACCGGCATGGCGGTCCCGTGGCGGCGGCTCCGCGAAGTGCGGCTGTGCGGCGGACACCTCGCCGAAGACATGCAGCTCGGCATCGACCTTGCGGTCGCCGGAGCGCCCCCCCTGTTCTGTCCCGAGGTCGGCGTGACGAGCAGCGCCCCGCGGGAGCGGTCCGCGTTCCTCACGCAGCGCACCCGCTGGGAGCAGGGACATCTTGCCACGCTCTTCAGTCAGGCGCCGCGGCTGTTGATGGCGGGCATCCGGCAGCGGCGGATCGACCTCGCCGCCATGGCGCTCGACCTTGCCGTGCCTCCTCTCTCGCTGCTCGCGATGATGTGGCTGCTCGCGCTGTCGGCCGGGATCGCGGCGGGGCTGCTCGGCGGTCCGTGGTGGCCGGCAAACGTCCTGGCGGCGCAAGGATTGGCGATGATCGCCGCAGTCGCCGCGGGCTGGGCGGCGCGCTGCCGCCGGCAGGTTCCGCTGCGCGTGCTCGCGGCCGTTCCGTTCTATGTCGCGCGGAAGCTCCCCATTTACGCGTCGTTCGTCTTCAAGAGGCAGAAGGCGTGGGTGCGGACGAAACGCGAAGCTGGAGTTCAGCCTTCAGGCTGTCGGAATGGCCACGAGACTTTCATTCGCGAGCAATCAGACTGAAGCCTGAACTCCAGCAATCAGGCTGAAGCCTGAACTCCAACTTCCAACCGGAGGACCATCATGACTGCCGCGATGACCACTGCAACCCATTCCGCGAGCGAGCAGGTCCGTCTGTTCGGCCTGACGATCGACGTGCTCACGATGCGTGGCGCGGTCGAGCGGCTGATGGAGTGGATCGCCGAGCCAAGCGGTGATTGCCGCTACGTCGTCACGCCGAACGTCGATCACGTCGTGATGGCCCAACACCACGACGGCCTGCAACGCGCCTATCGCGACGCGGCGCTCGTGCTGGCGGACGGGATGCCGGTCGTGTGGGCGTCGCGGCTGCTCGGGAAACCGTTGCCGGAGCGCGTCGCGGGGGCCGACCTCGTCCCCGCCTTGTTCGACGCCGCGGACCGCGCGCGGCAGCTCACGGTGTATCTCCTCGGCGCCGCGCCGGGGGTGGCGGAGCGGGCGCGGCGGGAGATCGAAGCGCGCTGGCCGGCGGTCGAGGTCGTGGGGACGTACAGCCCGCCGCTGGGCTTCGAGAAGGACGACGCGGAGAACGCGAGCATCCTGGCCCGCATCGCCGAGGCCGGTCCCGACGTGCTCGTGCTGGGGCTGGGCGCGCCGAAGCAGGAGCTGTGGATCCAGGCGCATCGCGAGTTGGTCGCGGCCCGCGTGGCGCTGTGCGTGGGGGCCACGATCGACTTCCTCGCGGGCGAGAAGCCCCGCGCCCCCGGCTGGATGCGGCGGACGGGACTGGAATGGCTGCACCGCCTGGCGAGCGAACCCCGCCGGCTGCTCGCGCGCTACGCCCGCGACGCCCGCGAGTTCCCCCGCCTCGTCTGGCGCGAGTGGCGCGGCAAGTAGGTCCGCTCAGCCGGAAGGAACCTCGCGGGCGGGACAGCGGTTGCCGCAAGTAGCAGGCTTCTCGTGAGAAAACGTCCCGCATACCGGCCGTTGCGGACCTCGTCGCGGCGGGGATATGCTGAGTTTCGGGGCTTGACTCGGCCCACGGAGGAAACGGCAGCGGCTTGAAGAGTCGCTCCGGGGAAAACGAACGGCCGGCGAGGTCCGGACGTGAGAGTCGCGGGTGCGGGGGCCGCTTGCGGGGCGGCGGTTGCCCCATCACAATGGATCCATGAACGATTCGCCCTCATCCTACCTCCGCAGTCCGGAGCTGCTGTCGCGGCGCGCTGCGCAGTTGCTGATCGTCGACGTGCAGGTGAAGCTCGTCCCCGCGATCCCCGTGCGCGAGAAATTGATCGGCAATTGCCGGCGGCTGATCGAGGCCGCCCGCCTGTTCGGAATTCCCGTCGCCGCGACGGAGCAATACCCGCGCGGCCTCGGCGGGACCGTCCCCGAGTTGGCGGAGTTGCTGGACGACGTGCCGGGCAAGCTGCGCTTCAGTTGCGCGGAGGCGTTGAACTGGGGACCGGCGGGGGAACGCGCGGACGACCGCTGGCAGGTGATCGTGGCGGGGATGGAGGCGCACGTCTGCGTGTTGCAGACGGTGTTCGACCTCTTGTCGCTCGGTTATCGCGTGTACGTCGTCGCGGACGCCGTCGCCAGCCGGGGAAAGCTCGACTGGAAGATCGCCCTCGAGCGGATGGCCGCGGGGGGCGCGGTCGTCACGACGACCGAATCGGTGCTGTTCGAGTGCTGCGAAGCCGCGGGGACGCCGGACTTCAAGGAGATCAGCCGGCTGGTGAAGGAGAGTTGAGGGTCGAGAGTCGAACGGCCGCTGACCGTTGATGGATTACCCGACCACGAACCATCCGAACTGAAATCCGACTTCTGACCTCTGATCTCTGATCATGCTCCCCTCGCCACCCCCATCCTTCCCCGCGCTCCGCCTGCGGCGGTTGCGCTCGCATCCGATGTTGCGCGAGCTGGTGCGCGAGACCGTGCTCGATCCGCGGGACTTCATTCTGCCGCTGTTCGTCCGACACGGAATGAATGAGAGCGTGTCGATCGCGTCGATGCCGGGGCAGGCGCAGATCACCGTCGATCGCCTTTCTGCCGCGCTGGCCGAGGTGGACGAGCTGGGCATTCCCGCGGTGCTGCTGTTCGGCATTCCGGCGCACAAGGACGCCACCGGCAGCGACGCCTGGGACGACGCGGGGATCATCCAGCAGGCGCTGCGGGCGGTTCGCGCGGCCGGCACGAAGGCCCTCGTCATCACCGACGTCTGCCTGTGCGAGTACACCGACCACGGCCATTGCGGCGTCGTTCACGATCGGCACGGCGTCGCCGACGTCGACAACGACGCCACGCTCGAGTTGCTCGTCAAGGAGGCGGTGAGCCATGCGAAGCACGGGGCCGACATCATCGCCCCCAGCGGCATGATGGACGGCATGATTCGCGCCCTGCGCGGCGGACTCGACGCGGCGGGGTTCGAGAACGTGCCTTTGTTGAGTTACGCGGCGAAGTACGCCTCGGCGTTCTACGGCCCGTTTCGCGACGCGGCGGAGAGCCCCCCGCGGTTCGGCGACCGGCGGACGTACCAGATGGACCCGGCCAACGCCCGCGAGGCCTTGCGCGAAGTCGCGCTCGATCTGGCGGAGGGGGCGGACATGCTGATGGTGAAGCCGGCGCTGGCGTATCTCGACGTCATCCGCCGCGTGAAGGACGCCCATCCCGACGTGCCCTTGTGCGGATACAACGTCAGCGGCGAGTATTCCATGATCAAAGCGGCGGCGGAAAAGGGCTGGATCGACGAACGGCGGATCGTGCTGGAGACACTGACGGCGATCAAACGGGCGGGGGCCGACATGATCATCACCTATCACGCGCTGGACGCGGCGCGGTGGCTGCGGGAGGAAATATGAATTCCCCTCCCCCGGTTAGCCGCGACCCGAAGTCGAGCGGCGCAGCCGCGAGCGAAGGAGACCGCGAAACCGCAAGCGTGAGGCCGGCCGTTGCATCCTCCATCCGTAATTCGATTTTCGACGGAAAACCGACGGACATGACCACTGGGAACAACCCGCGAATCGGCTTCATCGGCGCCGGGCGGATGGCGACGGCGCTCGCGCGCGGATTGATCGCGGCGGGCTTCACCACGGCCGAGCGCATCATCGCTTGCGACGTCTCGCCCGAGGCGGCGGAGCGGTTCGCGGAAGCGACCGCGGGTCGCATCGCCCACAGCACCGCCGCCGTGCTCGCAGAAAGCGACGTGGTCGTGCTGGCGGTCAAGCCGCAGCAAATGCTCGAAGTGCTTGGCGAGGCGGCCGGGAAGGTCGACGAGTCGCACCTGGTGATCTCGATCGCCGCCGGCGTGTCGATCGCGACGATCGCCGCCGCGCTCGGCGAGGCGACGCGCATCATCCGCGTGATGCCTAACACTCCGGCCCTCGTCGGGGCGGGGGCCTCGGCGTTCGCGCTCGGCGGGGCGGCGACCGCGGCCGACGCCGATCTCGTCGAGCGGCTGTTCTCGACGGTGGGCATCGCCGTGCGGGTCCCGGAAGAGCTGCTCGACGCCGTCACCGGACTTTCCGGCAGCGGACCGGCCTACGTGTATCAGGTGATCGAGGCGTTGAGCGACGGCGGCGTTCGCGTTGGGCTGCCCCGCGAGATCGCGACGCGCCTCGCCGCGCAGACCGTGATGGGCGCGGCGCGGATGGTGCTCGACACGGGCGAGCATCCGGCGGTGCTCAAGGACGCGGTGACCAGCCCCGGCGGGACGACCATCGCTGGACTGCACGTGCTGGAGCAGGGGGGGCTGCGGCGGTGCCTGATCGACGCGGTGGTCGCCGCGGCCGCACGATCGCGCGAACTGGGACGATCCTCCTGACCGGCCCGGCCCGGACCGCGGGACCGTCAATCCGCGCCGGCGATTCGACGTGGAATTTCGTCAACGCGGCGCTTCCCGTTTGACACACTTCCCCGGCGAACTACGGTTTCCCTGCGAGAACGGCGATTCGGCTGTCCCGCCGCGGACGATGGTCCGTCCGCATCGACTCAGCCGCACGAGAGCAGCCGACCATGGAAACCGGGCGCTTGCTGGCCGACGAACTGCTGTCTCAGGACCTCCCCGTCCAGAGCGGCTATCCGATGGACGCCTCGCGCGTCCTGCTGGGGCTGATGAAGCTCTCGCGGCAGGCGGAGTCGCCGGCGCTCGAGCAACAAGACCCCCTGCAGGGGATCATCTCGCGCGGGGTGCTGCGGAGTCTGCTGGCGGCGCTGCACTTCCGGGACGTGGCGACCGTCCGGCACTCGCGCCGGGTCGCACAACTGGCGATCGGCATCGCGGGAGCGCTCGGCTGGGACGGGCGGCACCTGAAGATGCTCGAGATCGCCGCGCTCCTGCACGACGTCGGCAAGATCGGCGTGCCGGACAACATCCTGTTCAAGCCGGGCAAGCTCAGCCCGGACGAAGCGGACCTGATGGCCCTGCACTACAATATCGGCTACGACGTGCTGCAGGCCTGCCGCGCGGATCGCGAGGTGCTCGAAGTCGTGCGGCAATCGCACCAGCACTTCAACGGCGAAGCGGACGGGTATCGGAAGATCGGGGCGGAGATCCACCAGGGAGCGCGGATCCTCGCGGTCGCCGACGCGTACGATTCGCTCTCGACCGACCAGGTGTATCGCAAGTCGCGGCCGCACGCGGAGATCGTGCAGACCCTGATGGAAGCGGCCGGGACGCAGTTCGACGGCAACGTCGTGTGCGCGTTGGCGCGGTGGGCCGAGACGGAGGGGCTTCCGCAGGCCGGCGGCGGCGAGGTCGAGCGAACCCGCCGCCTGCAGGGACAGGCCGAGACGCAGGCCACGATGGAGGCCAGCGCCCTGTGCCACATCTTCTCTTACCTGTACCTGCTGGAGAGCCTGTACGACGGGTTCTACCTGCTCGATTCCGACCTGCGGTTCGTGGTCTGGAACCGCGGAGCGGAAGAGCTGCTGTCGCGGCCGTCGCAGGAGATGCTCGGCCAGGTGTGGACGAGCCGGCTGCTCCGTTATAGTGACGACCATGAGCAACCGCTCGCCGACCACGAATGCCCGCTGAACCGGGTGATTTCGGAAGGCCGCGCCATCTCGCAGAACGTGCGGATCCAGCATGCGGACGGGCGGTGGATCGAGGTCGAGTTGCAATCGGTCCCGCTGGTGGACGATTGCGGGCGGCTGCAGGGCGTGGCGGAAATCTTCCGCGACCTGCACCGCACGAGCCGGCGGCCTCAGGAATACCGCGACCTGAAGATCGCGGCGACCCGCGACCCGCTGACGGGGGTCGCCAACCGCGGCGAACTCGAAACGCAACTGGCGCTGATGGTCTCCGAACACTCGCGCTCCGGGCAGCAGGAGCCGTTCAGCGTGATCTTCCTCGACATCGATTATTTCAAGAGCATCAACGACACCTACGGGCACACCGTGGGGGACGAAGTGCTCGTCGACCTCGCCCGGCTCCTGCAGCACGAGACCTACTCCGGCGAACTCGTCGGGCGGTACGGCGGCGAAGAATTCGTCGTCCTCTGCCCCGGCACCGACCTGATGCAGACCATCAAGCGGGCCGAGCGACTCCGCGTGGCCATCAGCCGCGGACATCTCGGCAAGGTCAAGGGGCTGGAAGTGACCTCTTCGTTCGGCGTCACGCAGGCCGAGCCGGGGGACTCGATCGAAAGCATCATCCGCCGGGCCGACAAGGCGCTGTACAAGGCCAAGGAGCTGGGCCGCAATCGCACGTGCTCCTACACCACCGACCAGATTCTTTCGGACGATTTGCGGCCGGCGGCGAGCGAGAAGACGCAGGACGAGCCGTTCCTGCACTCCGCCGTGTTCCAGGCCTGCGTGGCGGCCGACATGATCGTCTATAAGCTGGGAGGCTTCGTGACCGATCATCACGCGCGGCTGGTGGAAGTCGCTCCCAAGCGGGCGGTCCTGCGAGTGGGCCGCAGCGGACTGCTGCCGTTCTGGGGCAATGTCGACGACCGCCGCCCGGTGGAGATCGAGGTCGAGTTCGGGGACGAGACGCCGGGGCACGTCCGCCGCCGCCGGGGCAGCCCGGAAGTGCCGGTCGAAGTCCGGATCCGCCCGCTGGGATGGATCCGCTCGAGCGACGTGTTCCAGTCGCGGGCGCGGCGGGTGCTCAAGTCGCTGAAGGCGTATTTCGTCGCCTCGAATTGAACCGTGGCGGGACGCGCGCCGCGCGGTTACGATGGAACCGTAGCGATCCTGTCGGGAGGCGATCGCCGAACGGTTCCGGAGGCGGATCATGATCAAGAGGCGGAAGCTGCGGCTGTATCCGTTTCGCGTCGACGGACCCGGCGGACGTGCCGCGGGCTACTGCCAGACGTACTTCATGAGCGCCGACGAGATGCACGCCGCGGCGGAGTTCTTCGTGGTCCGCTCGACGTTCGCCGATCGCGGCGCGGTCGATCCGGCCGGCAGCACCAGCACGCTCCAGCTCGCGCTGCGGGTGTTCCACCAGGCGCACCTCGAAATGCCCGGCCGGTCCGACGAGCCTGCCTGGATCGCAGATCGGCTACGCGAGGCGTTCGGCGACGCAGAGGTGACGGTGGACGAGGTCGACTTCTCGTGAAGGAAGCCGGGGCCGGATTCATGCGGACGCTACGGGCCGCCACGTGCCAGTTCTCGGTCGAAGGAGAGGTCGCAATCAACCTGCGGCAAATCCTGCGGCAGATACGCCGCGCGGCGGGAGAGGGGGCGGACGTCGTCCACTTCTCCGAATGCGCCTTGTCCGGCTATGCCGGCGTGGACATCCCGGACACCGCCGCGATCGACTGGGAGGAGCTGGTCGCCGCGACCCGCGCCGTGCAGGAGGCGGCCCGCGAACACCGGGTGTGGGTGCTGCTCGGTTCGACGCACCGCCTCTCCGCCGGGCACAAGCCGCACAATTCGGTGTACGTCATCGACCCTCGCGGGCGGATCGCGGACCGCTACGACAAGCGGTTCTGCACCGGAACGGAGGGGCGCGGCGCGAAACACGACCTCAAGCACTACACGCCCGGCGACCGCTTCGTCACGTTCCGCGTAAAGGGCCTCACCTGCGGTTTGCTGATCTGTTACGACTACCGCTTCCCGGAGCTGTTCCGCGAGTACAAGCGGCACGGCGTGGACGTGCTGTTCCACTCGTTTCACAACGCCCGCAAAAGCCCGATCGCCGACCAGGAATACAACATCTGGAAGACGATCGTGCCGGCGACGATGGCCTGCCGGGCCGCCGAGAACCATTTCTGGGTGAGCGCCAACAACAGCACGGCCCGTCCGTCGCGGTGGGGGAGCTTCGCGGTCCGGCCGGACGGGCTGATCGTGGGAAAGCTGCCCCTCCACAAGCCGGGCGTGCTCGTCACCGAGATGCGGATGGATCCGTCGCTGATGGACGCCCCCGGCCCGTGGCGCGAGGCGGCCATGTGCGGCATTCTCAACAGCGGCACGCTGGTCGACGACCCCCGCTCCCGGGACGTCCGCATGCTGTAGCGCCGGACTGGCGAGCGGGGGGCGTAAGCCCCCCGGTGAAACCGTCGGAAATTTGCGCGTCATGCGCGCAAATTTCCGCACTACGAATCTCGCCGATGTCCTGTTCGATTCGACGACGAAGAACGACTCCCTCCGCCCGCGTCAGTCCCGTTCCGCGGTCCGCTTCGTTCGCCATTCGGTGAAGGAATAGACGGTCTGCTTCGTGCCGGCCTGGTCGTGGATGCGGATCGCCCGCGTGCGATAGCTGCGCCGATCGAGCAGCACGTCGATGGCGCCGTACCAGGCGGCATCTCCCCTGTCTCGCGGCACGGCGTGCAGAAGGAACAACTGCTCGTTCTCGGCTTTTTCGAGCGTCCAGTGGAAGCGGTCGGACGCGTCTTCCCGTGTCACGCCGACGACCAACGGGAGCCAGGAACCATCGATCCTCCACTTGGTCTTGATCCAGAGGAACGAAGACTCGCCCTGAAGATGGCCGGCCTCGACCGATCCCCCGGGCAATTCTTTGGCATCCCCATCGACCCAAGCACCGTCGATCAGATCGGCTGACTTGATTCGCATTCCGTCCGCGATCCATGCCGTCGCGAGATCAGGGACAATCTGATACGGCTTCCCTCCACGGCCCTTCATCGCACTGGGAGAACCTTCGGCGACCTCCACCGGCCGGCCTTCGAGGCGGAACACGAACGGCCGCTCGTAGGAGTACGTCCCCGTCGCCCGCCGTTCGGTCTCGAACATCTCGTCGTAGACGAAGCGCTCGAATTGCGCTTCGACCGGGCCGAACTCTCGCGACGCCTCCACCCACGCCGCGAGGATCGCCTCGAGCGCTTGCGGCCACTCGCTCTCCTCGGCCGATATCGGCAAGGGCGGAGGAGGAGGACCGATCGGCGCTTCCGCCGCGATGAGACGAAACGGAAGCCCCAAGATCAACGCACACGCCGTCGCGCCGCATCGCATGGCGACCTCCTCTCCGGCCCGGCCCCCGCCGCGGGCGCAGTCTATCGCAGACCCGCGGCGCGACCAAGAGCGGAATAGCCCGGATCATGCGGCGATCGCGCGTCATTCCCGCGCAGGCGGGAATCCAGAACGGTGACGAACAGGGTACGCATGTGGGTGCCCGCCTCCGCGGGCATGACGAGAAGCGAGCCGCCTGAGTAATCCCGGTATAGCCGGGCGTCAACGACGCCCGCGGTTTCGCCGCACGGCGCGAACGGTCCTGCAGGCGCACAAGGGCGCTGTGATTCACGTGGCAGATCACTCGGCGGGAGGTTTCCCGCCGGCTGTGTGGACCCGCTCGGCGACGGCGCGCCAGGCGGTGAGCGCGTCGCGGGTGGCTTCGACGTCGTGGACGCGGAGGATGTCCGCCCCCTGCATCGCCAGCGCGATCGAGACGCCGATCGTCCCGCTCGTCCGCTCGTCGACCGGCCGGCCCAGCACCTTCGCGATGAACCGCTTCCGCGAGTGGCCGATCAACACCGGGCGGCCCAGCCCGCGGAGCTCGCGGACGTGCGAGAGCAATTCGAGGTTGTGCTCGGCGGTCTTGCCGAAACCGATTCCCGGATCGAGCACGACCCGTTCGCGGGGGATCCCCTGTTCCTCGAACCGGTCGAGCCGCTCCGCCAGGAAGTCGCGCACCTCGCGGACGACGTCCTTGTACCGGGGGTCGAGCTGCATCGTCCGCGGCGTCCCCTGGATGTGCATGCAGACGACGCCGGCGCGCGCGTTGCGGCAGGCGGCCGCCATCTCGGGATCGAACGTCAGCCCGGAAATGTCGTTGACGATCGACGCGCCCGCGGCGAGCGCGCGGAGGGCGACTTGCGCCTTCGTCGTGTCGATCGAGATCGGGACCGGAACCCGGGCGGCCAGCTCGCGGACCACCGGCTCGACACGACGAAGCTCTTCCGCCTCGGAGACCGGCTCGGCGCCGGGACGGGTCGATTCGCCCCCTACGTCGAGGATGTCGGCGCCCGCGGCGACCAGCGCGACGCCGTGCGCCACGGCCGCATCGGGGGCGAAGAATTCGCCGCCGTCGGAGAAGCTGTCCGGCGTGGCGTTGAGGATGCCCATCAGCAGCGGAAAGCGGCCGGTCTCGAAGACCGTGTCGCCGAACCGCCAGAGACGCAAGTCGGAAGGCATGGGGTCGGACGCAGGAGGGCGGAGAAAGGCACGCCGATCTTCATTTTACATCGGAAAGTCATCGACCCGCACGCTGGGAATACGACTCGCTTGCGGTTTCGCGGTGGAAAGCTCCGCCGAATTCCCAATATCGGGGGAACCCCCTATTTCGGAGTTTTGTGTTTGACAACCCGGCGCAGCCTGTCTATTTTGACTCGGCATCGAGGCAACGATTGGATCCCCGCGGCCCCGCCGAACGATGGAGGCGGTCCGCATGCCACGTTGGGAAGTTGGCAGAGCTGGTTTCTTGTCACCGAAGTTGGAGGAGGAGTCACAATGGTTCGTCAGCTTGCGGGTTTTGCTGCCGTGGCGGTGCTGCTGGGCGGCGCGAGCGTGCCCTCGGCCGATGCCGGACATCACAGCCGTCGCAACCAGTGCTGTCAGCCGGTCGTGTACCAGGCCTCGTACGGCCAGGGCGGCGCGTGCTGCCAGCCGGCCGTGTACCAAGGCGGGTTCCAGCAGGGCGGCTGCCAGCCGGTTTCGCGCTGCCAGCCGGTTTCGCACTGCCAGCCGGTTTCGCACTGCCAGCCGGTCGGCGGCTGTGCGCCGGCCCCGGTGTGCTGCCAGCCGGTCGTGCGGAACTGCTGTGCTCCGGTGGTGCAGGCCGGTTGCTGCGCGCCGGCGGTGGGCGGCGGATTCGGCGGCGGCGCGTACGACGTGCAGCCCCCGGTCGAGGACGCTCCTCCTCCGCCGGTCGATGAAACGGCCCCCGCTCCCACCGCCGACGGCAAGAGCGCCTGATTCGCGCGGCGACGCCTCGCGGCCGAGCGACTTCGATTCCCGGGCCTCCGGGACGATTCAGCGGGTCCGCTCTCAGCGAGCGGGCCCGTTTTTTTGCGCGCACGATTTTGGCGCTCCTTCACCCGGACCAGGGGAGCGCTTATAGTGGAGGCGGCGCGGCGTCTTCTCCAAGGAACCAACCTGCCATGACCCCGTTTCGCGAAATCCTGGTGGGAGTCGACCTGTCCGCGGCCGACCGGCTGGCGAGTTCCGAGTTGACGCCGCCGGTCCGCGCCGCGGTCGATCGGGCGCTCTCGCTGGGGCGCGAGCTGGGATCGCGGCTGACCTTCTTCGCGGCCCTCGATCTGTCGGCCCACACGATCGAGTTTCTCGAGCAGAGCGGGGCGACCGACACCGTCCGCGACCAGGCGGACCGGGCGCTGGGCGAACTCGTCGCGCGGGCGCGGACCGAAGGGGTCGAGGCGCGGTCCAAGCTCGTCTTCGGCCGCTCGTGGCTCGAGATCGTCCGTCAGGTCCTCCGCGACGGGCATGACCTGGTGATCGTCGGAACCCGCGACCTGGGCGCCGCGGGGCGACTACTGCTCGGCAGCACCGGCATGAAGCTCGTGCGGAAATGCCCCTGCCCCGTGTGGATCGCCCGGCCCGATCCCACCCCCGACCAGTTCAACGTGCTCATCGCCAGCGACCTCGGAGAAATCGGCCGGCAGGCGATCGACCTCGTCGTGCGGTGCGGACAGTCGATCGACATGAAGGTCCATCTGCTGCACGCCGTCGAGCACGAGTTCGACCAGTGGATGCAGATCAGCGGCCTCTCCGACGCCGGCGTCGCCGAATTGCGTCAGCGGCAGCGCGAAGAAGTCGAGCGCGCGCTGCACGAGCAGCTCGCCCAGAGCGATTTCCGCACGCTTCCCTCCGGGGTGCAGGTCCACGTCGAGGAGGGGCCGGCCGACGTCGTTATCCGCCAGGCGGTCGAACGCTTCGACATCGACCTGCTGGTGATGGGGACCGTCGGGCGCAGCGGATTGCCGGGGCTGTTCGTCGGCAACACGGCGGAACGACTGCTCGGCGACGTCCCCTGTTCGCTGCTGGTCCTCAAGCCGCGCGACTTCAGTACCCCCGTCAGGCTCGAGTGATCCGGCATGTCCGGCGAGCGGTCGATCTACCTCGACAACCACGCGACCACGCGCTGCGACCCCCGCGTGCTCGAGGCGATGCTCCCCTGGTTCGGCGAATGCTACGGGAACGCCGCGAGCGTCGAGCACGCTTACGGCTGGGAAGCGGCCGAGGCGGTCGCCCGGGCGCGGGAGGAAGTCGCGGCGCTGATTCAGGCGGACCCGCGCGAGATCGTCTTCACCAGCGGCGCGACCGAAGCGAACAACCTCGCGCTGAAAGGCGCGCTCGCCGCCGCGGGGAGCGGCGCGCGGCTCGTCACGAGCGCCGCCGAGCACCGCGCCATCCTTGATCCCGCCCGCCGCCTCGAGCGCGCCGGCTTCGGCGTCGCCGTGTTGCCGGTGGACCGCTGCGGCACGGTCGGTCCGGCCGCGATCGACGAGGCGCTCCGCCGCGAGCCGGCGACGCTCGTCTCCATCATGGCGGCCAACAACGAAGTCGGGACGCTGAGCCCGCTCGACGAGATCGGGGCCGTGTGCCGCGGGCGGGGCGCGTTGCTGCACACGGACGCGGCGCAGGCGATCGGCCGCGTTCCGTTCGACGTCCGCGCCCTGCCGGTGGATCTCGCGAGCATCTCGGCCCACAAGCTGTACGGGCCGAAGGGAGTCGGCGCGCTGTGGGTCCGGCGGCGGCGGCGGATTCGCATCGAGCCGCTGCTCGACGGCGGCGGGCACGAGAACCGCCTCCGTAGCGGGACGCTCCCGGTGCCGCTGATCGTCGGCTTCGGCGCCGCCTGCCGCATCGTGCGGGAGTCGCTCCTGGACGAATCGCGGCGGATCGCGGCGCTCCGCGACCGCCTGTGGGACTCCTTGAACGCACGGATTTCCGACCTGCGGCGGAACGGCGATCCCGAGCGGCGGCTGCCGGGGAACCTGAACGTGAGCGTGCCCGGCGTCGACGGCGATGCGTTGCTCGCGGGGCTGAAGGAGATCGCGGTCAGCTCCGGCTCCGCCTGCTCGACGGCCGACCCCGAGCCGAGCCACGTGCTCCGCGCGATGGGCGTCTCAGAGGACCTCTGCCGCGCCAGCCTGCGGTTCGGCCTCGGCCGGTTCAACACCGCGGACGAGATCGACCGCGCGGCGGCAATCGTGGCGGGCGTGGTGCAGCGGCTGCGCGAGGGCGCGGCCGTCCGCGCCAAGTAGGGTGGGCTGTGCCCGCCAAACCCGGCGTCGGCCCCGACGCCGATCAGGATGTGTCAAGGACCGACGCTCGGCATTGACCTCTGGTGGGCACTTACTGCAATGGACCCGCAGCGGAGGACATTGTACCATTTCGACTGGAGTTGCATGACTCGATGCGTCCCGCACGTTCTGCTTCGGCTCGCGTCGCATCCCTTTGGGAGGTCTGCCCATGCCTCGCCGCTTGATGTCATGCGCCGTTGCCGCCACGTGGGTCACGGCTTGTCCGGCCTTTTCGCCCGCGGCGGAGAACGCGGAGAGGGCGCAGGTGCGAGAGCGAGTCGCCCGCCTGGTCGCGCAGGACGCACTGCGCGATCTGACGGAATTGCACTCGCTCGGATCCGCGGGCCTCGCGGCGGTCCTGGACCGGCTTCTGCCCGACTCGGCCCACGGCGCCGACGATCCGCAGCTCCTGAGGCTGATCGCAGCCATGGGAGACGATGACTTCGAGGTCCGCGAGCGGGCCACGGCGACTCTCCTCGTCGAGGGACGTGGCGTCCGCATCCAGCTCGAGGCCGCGGCCGGGAGGGGCGACCCGGAGATCCGCTGGCGCGCCGCGGCAATCCTCGAAGCGTGGTCGCCCGGCGAGGACTTCGCGGCGTGCATCCCGTCGTTCATCGAATACCTGGACGGGATCCGGGACGAGGAGCGATTGGACCTGCTCGCCGAACGGACGGTGGCCGCACTGGGAAACGGAATTCCCGACTTCGCGCACTACGCGCAACTTGCGGCCTGTCTGCGGCGGTTATGTGCCACGGAGAATGATCGCTACTGCGACCCGTTCGTGCCGCTGCTGAAACACGAAGACGTCGGCGTTCCCGTGACGGTGATCCGTGAGTTCGGGAACGTTTATCATCCCAGGTTCTACCCGAACGTCTTCCTGGACGGACTGCGCAGCGACCGCACCGGCGTCGTGAAGGAAGCGATCGGCTGGGGCTCGACCTGTTGGGATCCCGAGCGACGCCCCGCGGTCCAGGGGGAATTGCAGAAGGTCTTCGCGACCGGTCCCGAGGACTTGCGGTTCCTGGCGTGCGGTCCGCTGATCAGGGACCACGACGATCCACGGGCGATCCGGTACGTGCTCGAGCAAACGCGGAGCGACGATCCGCAGCGGGTCAGGAGCGCGCTGATTTGTCTGGGAGCGATCGTTCGCAGCAAGCCGGCCAGCCGCGAGCTGCTGGACCACGTCGCTCCGTTCTTGCGATCGGACGATCATAAATTGCGTCGTGCGGCGACGGAGGCGTTGCGCAAGTACACGGGCGAGGAGGTCGTGCAGGGCCTCATTCCGCTCCTGGGAGACTCGAAGGAGATCATCGTTGCCGTCTCGACCGACCGCCTCCGGAACGAGCGCGACAAGGCCATGCTGCGTCGATCGCTGGAGGCGGCAGAGCGCGACCACGCTGATCCCGCCGTCCGCGCCCAGGCGCGCGAACTGCTCGATGAACTCGCTCGGCAGGCTTCACCCGCCAGCGACTGACCGGTGACGCCGGCTTCGTGGCTGTGCCAGTCGAGTAGGGTGGGCTGTGCCGACCAGCCAGCGGTTGTCCCCCACGACGAGCGCGTGATTGCGGGTGCCGGCTCGGTCGCGAATTCCGGTGGGCACAGCCCACCCTACGATCTTCCGACCTCTGACCTTCCCATCAAATGTCCGACCCGACCGACACGTCCCTGCCTCCCATCACCGAGCTGTCCGCGATCGAGCGGCGGGTGCTGGGGGTGCTGGTCGAAAAGGCGCTCACCACGCCGGACCAGTATCCGCTCACGCCCAAGGCGCTCGTCGCGGGGTGCAACCAGAAGAACAACCGCGACCCGGTCACGAACTACGACGAGGACGCCGTGCTCGAGGCGATCGAATCGCTCCGCGGCCAAGGGCTCGCGACCGAGATCCATACCTCTTCGGGACGCACGCCTCGCTATCGCCACTTCCTGCGGCAGCGGTTCGCAGTGACCGAGCCGCAAGTGGCGATCCTCACGGAACTGCTGCTCCGCGGGCGGCAGACGCTGGGGGAGCTTCGCTCCCGCGCGGCGCGGATGGTCCCGATCGAGACCCTCGATCTGCTCCGCGGGGAACTCCGCGGGCTGATCGACGCGCAGCTCGTGCAGGCGAACGGCCCGCTCGACCGCCGCGGCGTCGAAGTCGACCATGGCCTCTATGCGGCCCGCGAGGACAAGTCGCTCCCCCCGGCCGATTTCGACGGCGGCGACGACGCCGTCGAACCTGCGCCCGTGTTCGGAGAAACGTCCTCCCGCGGCAGCGCCTCGGCCGGCGATGCGCGGATCGACGCGCTCGAGGAAGCGGTAGCCGAGCTCCGCGCGGAGTGCGCCGCGCTCCGCTCCGGCCTCGACGACCTGGGCCGTGAATTCCACGCGCTCCGGGAAGCGCTGGGCGAAGGGACGGGCGCCGCGACCGATGCGCCAGGCTAATGTCCGCGTTCTCGATGCGCGCCTACTTCGGCAGCCGTTCCATTCGCGACAGGATCGTCGCCAGCCGGTCGAGGACGCGCGGGTCGTCGCCGACTTTCCAGCCGCGGAGGTAGACGCGGTCGAGCCACGTCATGCCGCTCAACAGCACGCCCCCACGGTCGAGGACCGGCACGAGCCGCCGCTCGGAGTCGCTCAACGGGCGGACTCGCTCGTATTCCGCCAGCGCGAAGTTCCAGTGCGGCGGGTCGTCGCCAAGCAGGCTGCCGAGCAGCCGGGCGATGTCGGCGGCGACGTTCTCGGTGCGGCAGGCGGAGGGATCGACGAGGCCGCTCACGTCGTCCTCGAGGAACAGCACATGGTCGTGCCACACGTCGCGCAGGCACGGTTGCAGCGGGACGCGGTGTTCGGCGGCCGAACGCAGCTCGTCTGCGATCCGCGGCGCCGCGCGCCGGAACGCCGCGTGGACTTCGCGGGCAAGTCGCCGGAACGGCCCGGAAGGCGCCTGGTCGATCGCTGAGCGCAGGGCCGCTCCCTTCGGGCCGTGCCAGCGCTCGATCCGTTCGAGGCGATCGGGCACACCGGGCGAAACGCCCGCCGGGCGCGATCCGAACCAGCGTTCGTCTCCGGGAGCGCAGCGAAAGCTCGCCGCGGCGCGATGCCAGTCCGCCAGACAGCGCATCGCCGCGCGGAGCCGCGCGTCGCTCGGTTCTTCGTGAAAGTCGGCGCGGCCGGGGAGCCACGGTTCGACCTGCCAGTCGCGACCGGCGACGCGGACGAGCGTCGAGCCGTCGCTCGCGTCGACGGGGACGGCAAGCTGGGTCACGCCCGCGCCGCGCACGTGCCCCAACAGGCGGTGCAGCCCGAGAATGCGCTCGGCCGGCATTCCGCCGGGCGGCCAGCCGCGCACGCAGAAATCTCCCGCGCTGCACCGCACGCGGAATATGACGGCGCCACTGAAGCCGGGCACGGGCGGCCGAGCGATCGCGAGCGGGGCGAATCCCGGCGGATAGCGGGCGAGCAGCTCGGCGAGGACGGTGCGCGATCGGGTCATCGACGGAAGCAGCTGCCGCGTGGTGCGAACTGGTTACGAGTCCGGAAGAACCAGCCCCTGATCCGGTTTCGCCGCGGCCGTCGTGCGAATGCGACGGATCGGATCAACGGATCCCAAGGGCCGCCTTCAGACGACGGTCGATCTGCTGCATCGTCGCAGCGGAAAGTGTTCCGATGATGCGTGCCACGTCGCCTTGATCGATCGTGTAAACGTTCGAGCAATTCACGACCGATGCGCGACGATCGTATTCCGCATCCTGCCATTATCACGATCGTTTGCACGACCAGCGCCGGGCGGACGCCTGCACTAGGGTTCGTCGATCGAAAATCGACGATGACGATCTGGCCCCTATTCATCCAAGTACTCGAGATGCTGATCGGGGGACTCGTCGTCCCGGTCGAGTGCCTTGAGGACCGTCGAATACGTCTCCCGAGGACTCGACTCAACGGACTCTCGGGCTTGCTCGTACACGTCCTCCCGGATCAGGACGCAGCGGATTCCGCCGATCTCCAACAGAATCGGTTCTCCCTTCTGAATCGCGGCGTCTTGTTCTCTGGTCAAGACCATCGCACCATCCTCCCCGCACGATTATCCGCGTCGCGATTTCGCGAAGCAAGTCGGGATCAGGAACAGCGATTGCTCGTCAGGCGGATTTTCGCCGCCGGCCCCGCTTCCCGCACAACGCCTTATTGACACTGCCGCTCCGGCAGGGTACGAAGGAAGTTCTGCCATCGCCATCCGCACGCCATTGACACCGAATCGAGAGGAACACGCGATGAAGCGGCACATCGGGGTTTGCATCACGATGCTGGTCGGCGCAACGATCGTGGTCGCCGGAAGCGCCGGGACCAGCGAAGCGGGGCTGTTCGATTGCTGCGGCTGGCTGCACGGCCTGTTTCATCATCATCGCGCTCCGGCGTGCGATCCGTGCGGTCCGGCCGGCTATCCGGCGGCGGTCTCCTCTTACTACGGGCCGCGGACGCAGTTCGCATCGTATGGCTCGTTCTACGCTCCGTATTCGGCCGCATATTACGGTCCCAGTCACTACGCTCCGGCGCAGGTGTCGTATGGGAGCTACGATCCGTGCGCGCCCTGCCAACCGCTGGTGTCGAGTTGCAATCCCTGCGGGCCGATCTGCGGACCGGGGCCTTGTGCGCCGTGCGGACCGGGGGGCGCGTGCCCCGGCGGTCCCAGCTCGAACTGCGAGATTCCCGCGCGGGGACGCACTCCCGACGAGCCGCCCCCTTACGATGTGCCGAACGGCGCCGGGCCTGAGCGGACGTTCCGAGAGCCGGACCGGTCGCTCTCGCCGGCCGCGCCGGCTGACGACGCTTTCCGCGGGCGTGAACCCGCCGCGCCTCCCGCGGATGGTTCGCTCGACCGGCCGGAAGCCGGGGCGACCGATGCGTTTCGGCCGGAGGTCCCCGACGTGCGCTCTCCCGACGTTCGGCCGCCGCTCGACGAGCCGGAGCCGGTCCCGCAGCGGCCGGCGGCGCCGCCGGACGCCCGCGACGTCAGCGGCGCGAATGAAGCCGAGGATGCGAACGACCGGGATCCCGGCGACTCGGACGGTCCAGCAGCGATTCCCTCGTCGGCGCCTCCGGCCGCGCCGCCGTTGCGGCTCGACGACCGGAACGTCGCCTGGCGGTCGATTCCCGCGGCGACGCGAACCGCGCTCCACGTGACCTACACGATGCCGGAGCCGGTCCGCGGGAAGGCGCGCGTCAACGACGGCTGGACGCCGAAGGCCCGCAGTCCACAGTTCGCCCGGAACTAGCCGCGACCGCGACCGGGGGGCGTTGCGATGCAGAACGCCGACGTCGCCCGCTGCTTCGACCAGTTGGCCGACCTCCTTGAGATCGAAGGGGCCAATCCGTTCCGCGTCCGCGCTTATCGCAACGCGGCCCGCACGATCGGCGATCTCCGCGAACCGCTCGCGGAGATCGCCGCCGCCCCCGAGCGCGACTTGCAGGAGCTGCCGGGGATCGGCAAGGACCTGGCCGACAAGATCCGCGTGATCCTCGACACCGGCGCGCTGCCGCAGCTCGTCGAACTGCAGGCGCGGATCCCCGCGGGCGTGCTGGAGCTGCTTCGCCTGCCGGGACTCGGGCCGAAGAAGGCGACGGCGCTGTTCCAGCAGCTCGATATCAAGTCGCTCGCTGAACTCCGCGCGGCGTGCGATGCGGGGCGGATCGCGGAGCTGAAGGGGTTCGGAGCGAAGACGCAGCAGGCGATCCTCCAGAGCCTGTGCGAAGCGGTGGTCACGGACCGGCGGTTTCTGCTGTTCGACGCGAAGCGCGAGGCCGAGTCGATCGCCGCCGATCTGCGCGAGCTGCCTTCCGTAGCGCGCGCGGAAGTCGCCGGGAGCTGCCGCCGCCGCAGGGAGACGGTCGGCGATCTCGACGTGGTCGCCGCCGCCGCGACTTCCGCCGAGGCGATGGACCGGCTCGCCGGTCACTATCTCGTCGAGAGCGTGCTGGCCCGCGGCGAGACGAAGCAGCGGGTGCGGCTGCGCTCGGGCATCGAGCTGGATCTCCGCGTCGTGCCGGAAGGGTCGTTCGGCGCGGCGATGCAGTATTTCACCGGCTCGAAGGAGCACAACATCGTCCTCCGTCGCCGCGCGCAGGAGCGGGGGCTGAAGCTCAACGAATACGGCCTGTTCCGCGGCGAGGAGCAGGTCGGCGGGCGCACCGAAGAGGAGATCTACGCGGCGATCGACCTCCCATGGATCCCGCCCGAACTCCGCGAGGACCGCGGCGAGATCGAACTCGCCGGGCGCGGCGAACTTCCCGAGCTGATCGAGCTCGCCGACATCCGCGGCGACCTGCACATGCACACGACCGCGACGGACGGCAAGGCGACGATCCTCGAGATGGCCGAGGCGGCGAAGGCCCGCGGCCTGAAGTACATCGCGATCACCGACCATTCCAAGCGGGTGATGATGGCGGGCGGCCTCAATGCCGAGAAGCTGCGCGCCCATTGGCGCGAGATCGAGAAGGCCCGCGGGAAAATCTCGGGCATCGAGATCCTCAAAGGGGTCGAGTGCGACATCCTCGAGGACGCCACGCTCGACCTCCCGGACGACGTGCTCGCCGAGGCCGACTGGGTGATCGCCGTGCTGCACTACGGGTTGCGGCAGCCGGCCGCGCAGATCAACCGCCGGCTGTTGAACGCGGTCCGCTGCCCGTACGTGGACGCGATCGGCCATCCCACCGGCCGGCTGTTGCTCAAGCGCGAGGGGGCGGCGGTCGATTTCGACCTACTCTATAAGGCGGCCGCCGACGAAGGGGTGCTCCTGGAGATCAACGCCGATCCGCACCGGCTCGACCTCGACGACGTACATGCGGCGGCGGCGAAGGAGCACGGCATCCCGATCGTGATCGACACCGACGCCCATAGCCCGGGGGGCCTCGACATGATGGAGTACGGCATCCATCAGGCCCGCCGTGCCGGCTTGACGAAGAAAGACGTGGCCAACACGCGGACCGCGAAGCAGTTCCAAAGGCTGCTGCGGCGGAACCGGTAGCCTCACTGCGGCGCCGCGCGCTGCTTCTGTTCCTCGCGGAACAGCTTCTCATTGACGGCCCGCACCGTTTCGCCGCGGGCCGCCACGGGGACTTTGCCGGTCAGTTTGACCGTAGCGGGCGGCAGGCAGGTGCGTTCGTTGCAGGCCTGGTAACGGACGCTGATTTCGAATTCCTCCGTCTTGCCGGCCGACTCCGCGGGGGCGGTCAGCACGCCGTGGACCGCCACCTGCCCTTCGTACACGAACAACGGCTCGTCGATGCCCGCTACCTCCAGCTCCTTTCCCGCCGGATAACGCACGGCCGAGAGCTGCGTCCCCTCCTTCGCCTTGATCGTGAGCTGCGTGGGGATGAAGTTCTTCGGCTTCGCCGGGTTCTGGTTGACGTGCCAGCCTTCCGCGACGTCGAGCAGCACGATGATCCGGCACGTCTCTCCCGCCGGCAGCCGATCGACCGACAGGTAGGCCCGCGCCTTGACCAGCGGCTGCTTGTCGTCCTTCTTCGGAGCCGGCTGTTCGTCTTCTTCGCCCGCGAGCGGCACGATCGGGGACTCTTCAGCCGCTGGCTCGCTCTTCGGCGGACCTTCGGACGCGGTCCCCGCCGCCGTCTCGACTCCGGTCGCAGTCCGCGCGGCACGAAAGTCCGGGTCGTCCTGGAACTCGCCGGCGGCGAGCGCGAGGGTGGGCATGCCGCCGGGATATTTCCGGGCCAGCGGGGCGAACGCGCCGAGCGTCCGGCCCGCCAGATCCCGGTACTGCGGCGCATTGAAGTAGGACGCGACGCGGATCAGGTTCCGCACCGTGACCGCATTGCCCGAGGGAAGCGCCTCGTCGTAGGCGTTCTTCGTGCGGGCGATCAGCTTCTCGTGATCGTGGGCGGTGAAGTAGAAGCCTCCCTCCTTTTCGTCGGCGAACAGGCGGATCTGGTCGTCGGTCAGCCGGCGGGCCGCGTTCAGCCACTTCCGGTCGTCCGTCGCGCGGTAGAGCTCCAGCAGCCCCTGCGCGACATAGGCGTAGTCGTCGAGGTACCCCTCGACGTCGCCCCGCCCGTTGCGCCAGCTCCGCATCAGCCGGCCCTCCTCGTCGCGCAACTCGGCGAGCAGGAACAGCGCCGCCCGCTCGGCCGCCGCGATGTAATCCGGCCGGTCGAACTCCTGGCCCGCGTCCGCCAGCGCCCGGATCATCAGCCCGTTCCAGCCGGCGAGCACCTTGTCGTCCGTCATCGGCGGTTTGCGGTCCCGCCGCGCCGCGAGCAACCGCGAGCGCATCTCCGCCAGCCGCCGCTCCAGTGCCGCGGCGGAGATCGACATGTCCCGCGCGACCGCGTCGAGCGGCTGCGCGAGATGGAGCACGTAGCCGTGCTCGAGCCCCCGCGGCTCCTCGACGCCGTATACGCGGCCGAACAGCTTGGCGTCCGCCGGGCCGAGGACGTCCTCGATCTGCCGCGGCGTCCACGTGTAGTACGCTCCCTCGACGGCGTCGGTCTCGGCGTCGATCGCGGAATGGAACCCGCCCTGCGCTCCCGTCATGTCGCGGAGCACGAAATCGAGCGTCTCCTCGGCGACGGCGCGGTCGGCGCGGCTCCCCGTCCGCCGGAACGCCGCCGTGTAGATCGAGGCGAGCTGCGCCTGGTCGTAGAGCATCTTCTCGAAGTGCGGGACGTGCCAGCGGCGATCGGTGCTGTAGCGGTGAAAGCCCCCGCCGAGATGATCGCGGATGCCCCCCGCGGCCATCGCGTCGAGCGTGCGGGCGACGATCTCGCCGGCCTCGGCGTCCCCCTGCCGGCGCGATTGGTATTGCAACAGCGCCAGCCGGGCCGCGACGGGGAACTTCGGCGCATCGGGCTGGTCGGCGTTGAAATCCACCCCGCCGTGGACCGGGTCGGACGCTTCCTTGATCGCGGTTACGATCGACGCCACGAGCTCGCGGTCGATCGTCGCCGATTCGAGCGCGAACTGCGGCTGCATCACGCGCCGCACCTGCTCGGTGATCGTGTCGGCGTGCTGGTCGATCGTCTCGCGATCGTCCTTCCACGCCGCGGCCACTTCGTCGAGGACGGTCCCGAAGGCGGGCCGCACGACTTGCCCGGCGTCGTCCCGCAAGTCCTCCGGCGGAAAGTACGTCCCCCCGCGGAACGGCTTCCCTTCGGGGGTGAGGAACATCGACAGCGGCCAGCCGCCGGGCTGGGGAGTGCGGGTCAGCACGAAGTAGACTTGCAGCGACGTCATGTAGATTTCGTCGACGTCGGGCCGCTCTTCCCGGTCGACCTTCACGTTGATGAACCGATCGTTCATCTTGCGGGCGATCGCCGCGTTGGAGAACACGAGCCGCTCCATGACGTGGCACCAATAGCAACTGCTGTAGCCCACGGAGAGGAAGATCGGCTTGTTCTCGCGGCGGGCGGCCTCGAACGCCTCCGCTCCCCAGGGATACCAGTCGACCGGGTTGCGCGCGTGCAGCAGCAGATAGGGACTGTTGGAACGGGCGAGCCGGTTCGGCTTGCCGCGCCGCTCCGCGGCCGCGCGATCCGGCGAGGATTCGTCGCCGGGCGATCCGCTCGCGCCGGCTTGGACGACTTCGCGCGCGTCGCGACGGCTCGGCTCGGGGAAGAGGCTTTCGGCCGAGGGGCGGGAGGCAGGATCCTCCAGCCGGGCCGGCGCGACGCGCGACGCCCCCTTCGGGGGGGCGGCGGCCGGCGCCGGATGGCCGGTTTCGGCGGTCGGGCCGCTACGGATGTCCTCGCAGGCGACGAGGAACAGCATCGCCGCCAACGGCAGCGCCGATCGTCCGGTCAGCATCTCGAAGGCCTCCTGCGAGCGCGGTCCCTCTGCGGCGGTCCCCGTCCCACTCGATGCATTGTAGCAGGTGGAGCGTCCGGCGAAACGCCGGGATGACGGTCCCCCGCGCGAGGGCGCTGGATCGGGCATATCGCCACATTGCTTGAGTTTCCGCCCGTTCGTCCAATCGTCCAAGGGGCAGGGTTGACTGGGCCGGAACCGCGGCGTTATCATGGGGCGGTTCCGTTCGAGACTCGGAGCCGATCCGTGAGCCAGCCCGCCTTGCCTGATCCGGTCCCCAGCAGCGAAGCCGCTGGCGCCGGCCGATTTTGGTGGGGCTTTACCTATTACTGGTTTCCCGGGCACCGGGATTCCAGGGACACCACGGAACGCACCGCGTCGCACTGAAGGCTGACCGAGACGCATTCCAAGGCCCTGAAATCCCGCGGGATTTCAGGGCTTTTTTCGTTGACACGGATCCCGCGGGCCGTTGTCCGCGGGCTTTTCACTCGCAACTCGTCACCCCCGCCCGGAGTCCCGTCACATGATCGTCGTGATGAAGAAAGACGCCACCGAGGAGATGGTCCGACGGATGGCCGGCCGCATCGAAGAGATGGGGCTCAAGGCCCATGTGATCGTCGGCACCGAGCGGACGGTGATCGCCGCCATCGGCGAGAAACGCAACGGCGAGCGGCAGACGCTCGAGTCTTTCGACGAAGTGGACAAGGTCGTGCCGATCCTCGCCCCCTACAAGATCGCCAGCACCGAGACCAAGCCCGAGCCGACCGTCGTCCGCGTCCGCGATCTCGTGATGGGGGGCGGGCACGTCGGCGTGATCGCCGGGCCGTGCTCGGTCGAAAGCGAAGAGCAGATCCTCACCGCCGCCCGGCAGGTGAAGGAGGCGGGGGCGACCGGCCTCCGCGGCGGGGCGTTCAAGCCGCGGACGAGTCCCTATTCGTTCCAGGGACTCAAGGAAGAAGGTCTCAAGCTGCTCGCCGCCGCCCGCGAGGAAACGGGACTGGCCGTCGTCACCGAGGTGATGACGCCGCACCTCGTCGAGCTGGTCGCCCAGTACGCCGACGTCCTCCAGATCGGCGCCCGCAACATGCAGAACTACCACCTGCTGCAGGCGGTCGGGGAGACGCGGATGCCGGTGATCCTGAAGCGCGGGCCCTCGGCGACGATCGACGAGTTCCTGCTGGCGGCGGAGTACATTCTCGACCAGGGGAACACGCAGGTGGTCCTGTGCGAGCGGGGGGTCCGCACCTTCGAGGACCACACGCGGTTCACGCTCCCCCTCGCCACCGTCCCCTATCTGCACCGCAAGACGCACCTGCCGGTGATCGTCGATCCCAGCCACGGCACGGGAATCGCGTCGATCGTCCCGCCGATGTGCGCGGCTTCGGTCGCGGCGGAGTGCGACGGCCTATTGATCGAGGTGCACCCCGACCCATCGCACGCGCTGAGCGACGGCGCGCAGACGATCACGCCGCAGGCCTTCCGCGACACGATGGCCCGCTGCCGGCAGATCGCGGAAGTCCTTGGGCGGACGCTGGGGTGAGTCGCGCATGTCGATTCCAGGCGCCGAGAACCCCGAATCCGAGCGGAGACTCCAGGAGCCGAGGGGCTTGCCCCCTCGGTGGTCTTGCGGCGTCCGCACCAGAACCGCGCGATCCCTCTTGCGGCGAGCGCGGTCCCACCGCGGGGATGAACCCCCTCGGCTCAATGTCACGACGCTAGTCGTCCGTCGCGATTTCGAGTTGGCCGTCGCGGTCGATCACTTCATAGCGGCGGACCGTGCATTTCATCGAGTGCGTGAGGCACCGGCCGTCGTCCATGGCGAACCGCCAGCCGTGCCAGGGGCAGTACAGGGTGCGGCTGCGGAAGTCCGGTTCGAGCGGCCCCGCGAAGTGCGGGCAGACGGACGAGTAAGCGACCGGCTCGCCATCCAGCCACACGAGCACGACTTCATCGCGGAGCTCGTCGATCCAGCGTGTGACGGAGCGGCGGCGCTTCAACTCCTCGAGCGTGCAGACGGGAAACCGGCGCGACATGGGGCGACGACGTTTGGTATGATGGCTCGGCATGGATGCCGAACGGCGTACTTCGATGATGCCAGAACCGCGCGGGGGCCGTCAACCGCCTGCGATCGGAGACGGACGAAAGCGGCAGGATGAAGGACGAATTCGAACCCGATCGTTCTCGCCGCCGGATGCGCGCACTCCTTCTGCTGGCGCCGCTCGCGATCGGCGCGGCACTCACGATTCTGTTCTGGCTTCCCCTGTGGGCCGGCGGCGGGTTCGCCGGCGGGGACGTTTATTACCACACCCTTCCAGAGAAGCTGTTTCTCGTCGACTGGTGGATGCGCGGGGAGTTCCCGCTGTGGAACAACCGCTTCGGCAACGGCTTTCCGCTGGTGGCCGAAGGGATGACCGCGCCATTCTATCCACCGAGCCTGCTGTTTTATGGGCAGTTCGACGCGAACGCGGCCTATAACGCGAACCATCTGCTGCACTACGCGCTGTGCTTCGCGTTCACCTGGCTTTATGTCCGAAAGCTGGGACTTTCCGTTTTCGCCGCGGCGCTCGCCGGTCTCATTTACACCTACGGCTGGTTTCCGGCGCGGAAGAGCTGGGAAGTGGCGATCATCGCGGGGGCCTATCTTCCGCTGTTCCTGTGGCTCGTGGAATGCTGGCTGGAGACGCGCCGCGCGCGGTGGCTTGGCTGGCTGGCGCTGGCGATCGGCCTCCAAGTGCTCGCGGGACAGTACAACCTGGCGTTCATCACGCACGTGGTGGTCGGGTTGTACGTGTTGCTGAGAATGCTCACCCGGCGCTCGCCGGCGCCGAGCGCCGCCGAGTCCGGCGCGGCGGTTCGCCGCTGGTCGCCGCTGGCGATGGTGGCGCTCGCGGGGTTGCTCGGATACGGCGTGGCGGCGGTCGCCGTGCTGCCGACCTACGAACTCAAGCAGCGCAGTCCCAGGGCCGCGGCGGGAGCGCGGTTCGACCCGCTGGAAGGGTCGATTCCCGCGCCGTATCTGGCGCAGGTCGTGCTCGGCTGGGACTGGTATCGACTGGATGAGGCCGACTTCGCCCGCCGGTTTCGCAACGCCAGCCGCATGGAGTCGCACCTGTACTTCGGCCTCGCGCCGCTGGCGCTGCTGGCGTGGAGCGTCGTCTCGCCTCGCCGCCGCGGCTTGCCGCCCGGCCTGTGGGGGACGTGGTGCGTCATCGGCGGGTTCGCGCTGCTGTATGCGCTGGGTTGGCTGCCGTTCGTGGCGCGGCACGTGCCCGGCTTCGATTTCTTCCGCGGGCCGTCGCGCTATGGACTGGCGACGACGTTCGCGGTCGCGGTCCTGGCCGCTGGCGCGTTGGACTCGCTGCTCGCCGGCCGCTCCCGCGCGGTTCGCCTGGGGCTCGCGCTCGCGGTCTGGTCGGCGACGGCGGCGGACCTGGGCTGGGTCAGCCGGCAGATGGGGGAGAGCCGCCTCACATGGCGGCCGGCGATCGACCGGCGCGCCGAGAGCGAGCTCGCGCGCGTCCTGGCGCGGGAAAACGACCGCGCGCCGGTCCGCATGCTGTCCAGCCTGACGACGCTGCCGGCGGAAAACGTGCCGAGCCTGTACGGCGTGTCGACCGTCCCCCCCGCCTTGGCGCTCCCACCGCTGGAGTACGCGGCGCCGCATCCATTCGGGCGACTCGTGCAGCCGTTGCGGCCGGGCACGGGCGCGTCTCGCGAGGAACTCGCCTGGCTGCGGAAGGCGGGCGTCACGCATGTGCTCAGCCCGCAGCGGCTCGATGCGGAGGCATGGCAGGCCGATCTCGTCTGGCGGGGGCGCGACGAACTGCTCGAGCGCGAATGGCAAGCCGGATTCAGCGGCCCGATCCACCTCTATCGCCTGCGGAACGCGCCGGGACGAGTCTGGTTCGCCGACGGAGCGCCGGGGGACACCGCCCGTGTCATCGAGGACCGGCCGCATCGCGTGGTGATCGAAGCGAGCACGGAGAATGGAGGGCGGCTCGTCCTCGCCGATTTGGCGTATCCCGATTGGGAAGCGTCGATCGACGATACGCCAGTCGAGGGGTCGATGTACGACGGCCGATTCCGGGCGGTCCAGGTTCCCGCGGGGCGGCACCGGGTCTCGTGGGAGTACAGGTCGCGAAGCGTGTATTACGGTGCAGCGATCAGCTTGGCATCGTTGCTCGCGGCGGGCGCGCTCGGCTGTTGGAGGCGGAGGTGATCTCCGTCGGGACCGGGATTTTCCCGGTATCGAGTTTTTTTCATTGCTTTTCGGGTGGTTGGATTGGTAGCGTGGAAGGGTTCGGCGATCCCCTCCGGCGCGTACGCACCTCCCGTCTCGACTGCGCCGCCGAACTTCACCCTCTCCGACTCGTGGGCCATTCGTCAGGAGATTCGGCATGAACGCTCCCTTGCTGGCGCGCGACATCATGGTGACGCGGCTCGTCACGCTCACCCCCGACATGGACGTGTACGATGCGATCGGGCTGCTGCTCCGGCACCGCATTTCCGGGGCGCCCGTGATCGACGAGGAGCGGAATTACCTCGGCGTGTTCTCCGAGAAGTGCTGCATGCGGGTGCTGGTCGAGGCGGCTTATGACGGGCTGCCTTCGACCCAGGTCGGCGCGTTCATGTATTGCGAGGCGGTCGCGATCGACGAGGAGACGGACCTGCTGACGATCGCCCAGATCTTCCAGCAGACGGGCTACCGGCGTCTCGCCGTGCTCCGCGACGGGAAGCTGGTTGGGCAGATCAGCCGCCGCGACGTGCTGCGGGCGGCGCACGAACTGCTCGCGCCGCAGCCGGACCGCGAGACGGCGCTGCTGTACCTCAGCGGGATCATCGCCCGCGAGGAAGCCCCGATCGCGTGACCCACGATTCCCGGCCACCGAGCGCCGGCACTGGGATCATTTCGATGGCGCGTGTCCTATTTTGGATGACGGCCGCTTCGTTGCCGCCCTCTTGCCGGGACATCGTCGCAAGTCATTCCGCTTCTCGCTGTTGCGCTGCCGACTTCAGCGGAAGTCATGGGACGGCACGCCGCATGCGGTAGCCGGTGTCGCTCGCGGCGTGAGCGGAAGGAAAACCCCCGATCGCGTCGCGAGCGCTTGGCGATTTCGTCGCCGGCGTCGCCCGGGGTGGTCCCGAAGCACGAAGCCGGCGGCCCAACCGGACGGAGGATCCACCATGTCCACCACGACCCGCACGGCCAAGGCGGCCCGCGAGCTGAAGAGCCTTCGCACCGCCGACCGCGCCCGCAAGAGCGCGGAACGGCACCGCTGCTGCCGCTGCTGTCGCTGCTGCCGCTGTTGGTAGCCGCAACCTCTTCCGCGGCCGGGACCCGTCTGTTCGGGGGGAGCAGGGGTTCCGGCCCGCGGAGCTTCAATGAAATTCGGAATGCGGAATTCGGAATGCGGAGTTGACTGCGCCGAGCGTGAAATGACTCCGCACTCCGCATTCCGCGTTCCGCACTCGCCTCAGGAGCAACGCGATGACACCCGCCATCGGCTATGCGATCCGCGAGCAGAACCGGCCGTATCTCGACGACCCGGCGATCAACGCCGCCGAGATCACCTTCGAGCGGGCGGACGATCCGCTCCGCGTCGATCGCTACGTCGCGGACCACGATTTCGACGTGGTCAGCGTGCACGCGCTGAAGCTCTCCGTCGCCAGCCCCGATCCGCCGAGCCGCAAGTACATGGACGCGCTCCGCGCGATCGCGCTCGAGAACGGGGCCGAGTCGGTGAGCGACCATCTGGGCTTCACCCGCGATGGGGAGGGCGGCGTCGAGATGGGGCACTTCGCCCCGCCTCCCTACACCGAGGCCGCGCTCGCCTGCACCTGCCGCAACGTCGAAGCCGTGCGGCGGCGCTTCGGCGACGTGCGGTTCTACCTCGAGAACATCGCCTACCTGTTCCGGTTCGACGGGACGATGAGCGAGGCGGAATTCCTGTCGCGCGTACTGGCGAACACCGGATGCGGCTGGGTGCTCGATGTGACCAATGTCTACGCCAACGGCCTCAACTTCGGCTACGACGCGCGGGAGTTCATCGAACAAGTGACGGAGAGCGCCGATCGCGTGCAGATGCACCTCGCCGGCGGCTTCTGGGACGAGAAGGCCGAGTTCTACATCGACAGCCACTCGCACCCGATCCCCGAGGAGGTGTTCGACCTGTACCGCTTCGCGCTCGACCTCGGCCGCGACAAGGTCGACGCCGTGTTCGTCGAGCGCGACCAGGAGTTCCCCGACGAGAACGGCTGGCGCGAGGAGATCCGCCGCGTTCGCCGCATCGCCGAAAAGGCGGGAGCGCCGGCATGAGCCCTTCCGCCTCGACCATCGACGATTACCGCGCCCAGCTTCGCCGCTGCGCCCAGGCGCTCGCCGCCGCCCGGCCGGACGCGCTCGCCGGCGACGTCCACGGGGCGGGAGACGCGGCCCGCTTGAAGATGTTCACCGACGGCAATTGCGAGAAGCGGTTCGAGAAACTCCAGGACCAGCTCGAGGTGCTGGCGGACTTCGCGGACGACCTCGACGATCTGCTCGAAGCCTACATCCGCGCGGTCCCGCTGGCGGCCTACGACACCGGCGCGCGCGACGGGCTGCGGTTCCTCGACTGGCTGGAGAATCGCCGCCCCCTCTCTTCCGAGGAGTGCGACGCCTGCGCGGTCCTTCGCGGCCGCGGGCGGGTCGAAGAACTCGCGGAACGCGAGCGGCTGAGGCACGTGCGGTTCCAGGAGGCGCTGTCCGCCGCGGAAGTGCTGCTCGACGAATGGGGGACGAACGACGAGCTGAGGCTGATCGTCAACCCGATCCACGACTGGGAGACGTTCCGCACCCGCGCCTTTCTCGAAGAGGACGACCCGCTCCCCGCCCGCGTGGCGTTCTTCCCCGTGGGAAACGACATCCGCACGGCGGTGCTCGAGCCGGAGGCCGAAGCGCTGCTGCGCCGGCTGGCGGCGAGCGGGCCGTCGCGGCTGGATGAATTGGCGCGGCGGGGCGCGTGGGAGAGGGAGGAGATCGCCGCCACGGCGCGGGACCTCATCGAGACCGGACTGGCCGCCTTGCAATGATCGGAGATCGCATGCACTCGACCGCGACCACGCGACGAACTCCGGGCGGCTCGATGTTTCGGGACCGCACTGCGGATCGCGCCCCGCAGCCGGTGAATGTGGCGGCCTCGGTCGCCGTGCCCGCCGAACCGGCGCTGCGGGAGATCTTCCGCGCCCATCGCGGCCGGATCCTTTTCACCTACGCATTGTTCAACATCGAGAACCTGTTGCGGCTGGCGCAGCCGCTCGTGCTGGGGCTGGCGATCGACGGGCTGCTGAAGTCCTCGTACTGGGGGCTGGGGACATTCGTCGCGCAACACCTGGCGCACCTGCTGGTCGGAACGTTTCGCAAGGCGTACGACACGCGGGCCTTTACCGCGATCTACAGCGAGTTGGCGACGGGGCTGGTCGTCGGCCAGCGCGGGCGGCAGGTCGAGGTCTCGCGCGTGGCGGCCCGCTCGGCGCTCTCCCGCGAGTACGTCGAGTTCTTCGAGCAGTACGTGCCGCTCTTGATCCGTGCTCTTTATTCGATCGTCGGCGCGCTCGTGATGCTCGGCGTCTACGACTGGACGCTGATTCCCTTCTGCACGCTGCTCGTGGTGCCGGCCGCGCTGTTGAACGTCGCCTACGGGCGGCGGATGCTTCAGTACAGCGGCGGGCTGCACGACCAGTTCGAGAACGAGGTGGACGCGATCGGCGACGGCGGCGCCCCGCGCGTCCGCGACCATTACGACGCCCTCGCCCGCTGGCGAATCCGCATGTCCGACGCGGAGGCGACGAACTTCGCCCTCATGGAGGTGTTCGTGCTCGCGGCGATCGTCGGGGCGCTGGTCCACTTCTGCACGAGCGACAGTCCCCGGCCGGGCGAAATCTTCGCCGTGTTCCGCTACGTGCTGATGTTCATCATGGGCCTCGACGTGGTCCCGCGGCTCGTGCAGCAACTGAGCCGCCTCCGCGACATCGGCCGGCGGATGCGCCCGCCGCAAAGCTGTCAGAAGTGAGTGGGCAGTGGACAGTAGACAGAAGACGAGCCGCCCGCGAGTCTGTCCACCGTCGACTGAACACTATCTCGACGAAATCAGTGCTATCCGTGCCGTCCGTGGTGGAGAGAGTTCACACCGTTCCGCGTCCGCCCAATCGACCTCCTCTCCGCGCCCTCGGCGCTTTCTGCGGTTCAAGACGTGCATCCAGCGACCCGGACGCTCGCAGCGTCCGGGTCGCTTGCCGAACGATCCGAACCGCGGAGGGCGCAGAGGGCGGTGCGCGTGCCACGCCCGCTTTCCATCAAAACCGCGCGGTTGCAGGCCGAAGGTTCGGCGTCCGCGCCGCGACGGGATGGCGCGCCTGGAGCTCGTCGGCGGCGGCGTGCACCACCCCGGCGTCGATCACGTCGAGCGCTTCGCTCATGCCCGCCAGGAGCGACAGGTCGCACAGGCGGCGAATGCGGCGGGGGATGCCGTCCGTCCGTTCGTAAAGCGCGGCGAGCGCCTCTTGGTCGAACACGTCGGAATCGGCCCCGGCCCGTGCCAGCAGTTCGAGGACGAACCGGGCCGTCTGTTCCTCATCGAGGGGCGGCAACTCGATCCGCAGGTCGCACCGGTCGAGCAGCCGGCCGGACAGGCGGCGCTGGCCGTCCTCTTGCGCCGCGAGCACGACCGCGAGCGTTGCGATTCCCGGTGTCTCCGCGAGCAGCCGCTCGACCGCGCGCTGCCCGCCGATCTCGGCCCGGTCGATGTCGTCGAACAGGAGCAAGATCGGCACGCGGGCCAGCCGCAGGCCATCGAGATGATCGCGGAGCGTCCGCCAGAGCGCCGCTTCGGACGCGCTGTCCGACGGCGCGAGGCCGAACCCGGCCGCCAGCTCCCACAGCAGTTCGTGACCGCCGCGGCCGGCTGTCTCCAGCCGCAGCGCCGTGCGTCCCGCGGCGCCGCGCCGGCGGCGGGCGATTTCCAACAGGAGAGACTTGCCGGCCCCCGCCGGTCCGCAGAGCAGCCCGCAGCAGGGCGGCTCGTCCGCGAGAAACGACAGGCGGGCCAGGGCCTCTTCGTGAAAGGGGCTTTCGTAGAACCAGTACGTCTCGTCCGGGCCGGAGAAGGGCGTCTCCGTCAGCCCCCAGTAATCGACATACATCCGCGGAATCCCTGCGCTGTCTCGAGTGGGGGGCCGGGCGCGCAGCAGCACCCGGCGGATCGGCCGATCGGCCAGTATCATGGATCGGCAGAAGTCGGGGCCTTGGAACAGGGAAGTCGGAAGTCGGAAGTCAGAAGTCAGAAGTCAGAAGTCAGAAGTCAGAGGCCAGAGGCCAGAGGCCAGAGGCGTTCGGAATCCCGACAGGCGAACAACGTACTGCCTACTGCCTACTGCCTACTGCCTACTGCCGTCATACTTCTTCCATGCACCGCTTCTACGTTCCGCCGCCGTTGTCCCGCGGCCTCGTCACGCTGGACGGGCCGGAGGCGCATCACCTGATTCACGTGCTGCGCGCTCGGCCGGGGCAGCGGGTCGGCCTCTTCGACGGGACCGGGACCGAGGCCGTCGCCGGGATCGTCGCCGTCCGGCGGCGCACCGCCGAACTGGAAGTGCCGGACGTTCGACAGGTTCCCCCGACGACGGGACCGTTGTTGACGATCGCGGCGGCCGTTCCCAAAGGGGAGCGGCTGCGGTTCCTCGTCGAGAAGCTGACCGAGCTCGGCGTGGAGCGGCTCGCGCTGCTGGAGACGGAGCGGGGCGTCGTCGAGCCGCGGGAACGGAAGGTGGACAAGCTCCGCCAGACGGTGATCGCCGCCTGCAAGCAGAGCGGCCGCAGCCGGCTGATGCAAGTCGACCCGCCGCTCGCGCTCGCCGAGTTCTGCGCGCGGGAGCTGCGGTCCACGGACGATCCGCCGCCGCGTACCGTCATCGCCCATCCCGGCGGCGATCGGCTGGCGAGCGTTCTGCACGAGTCGTCGGGCGACCGCCCGTTGATCGCGATCGTCGGACCGGAAGGGGGGTTCACGGGTTCGGAACTCGAAACCGCGATCGCCGCGGAGGCCCGGCCGGTCTCGCTGGGCGAGACGATCCTGCGGATCGAAACCGCCGCGCTCGCGCTCGCCGCGCTGACGGTGATCGGCACGGGGAGATCCTGAAGCGTCAGGAGTAAGAACGAAGAAGTCGGAAGTCAATAATACGAACGCCACTGGCGATCCCATCACTTCCCCACTCCGCGCGATTCCTACGTCGTACTTCTTACTTCGTACACACGACGACTTCGGTCACATGAGCCGGACGCGCTCGACGCCGTGCGCGAGCAGCCATGCGAGCCAGGCTTCCTGCTCTTCCGTGATTTCGATCTCCGCCGTGGCGCTGCTGTCGAGGGGCGACACGAGGCGAAACACCCCGTCGTCGTAGATGCGGCGGGCGTCCGCGGCGCGGATGAAGAACTCGCCTTCGCTCAACTGCGCGGGCGCGCCGGGCTCCCCCGCCGCCGTGCAGAAGTAGGTGATGTCGTGCCGGAAGCGGTCCGGCATCGCGAACGGCGGAAGTTCGGGACAATCGAGGGCCCGCACGCGGACTGTCATGGCTGCTCCGCTCTTTCGATCCGATGCGCCGCGACGTCGCCGCCCTACCAGCCGGCGCCGCGGGTGGTCGTCTTGAGGCGGAGCAGATAGGAATCGGCCGTGATGTAGAGGACGCTGCCGTCATCGCCCCAGCCGCAATTCGCGGTCTTTTCCCCCGTGTCGATCCGGCCGAGGAGCGCGCCGTCGGGCGAAATGACGAGGCAGCCGCCGGGGCCGGTGGCGAACAGGTTGCCGTCGCGATCGGCCTTCAGTCCGTCGGGCAGGCCGGGAAGCTTGCCGACCTGGTCGGTCGCGTCTTGGAACACGCGGCCGGGTCCGAGCGTCCCGTCCTCCGCGACGGGGAACGCCTTCCAAATCGCCGCTTCCGGGTCGGATTGGGCGACGTAGAGGACCTTCTCGTCCGGCGAGAAGGCGATGCCGTTCGGGCGGGTCATCTCCCTGGTGAGCAGCGTGAGTTCGCCCTCCTTCGCGAGACGGTATACGCCGCAGAAATCGAGCTCGCGCCGCGGATCGTCCCAGCGGTCGGGGAGGCCGTAGGGAGGATCGGTGAAGTACAGGTCGCCGTTCGACTTGTAGACGGCGTCGTTGGGGCTGTTGAGCCGCTTGCCTTCATAGCTGTCGACCAGGGTCCGCTTGCCGCCGTTCTCGGTGAGGACGGAAACGCGGCGATCGCCGTGCTCGCAGGAGACGAGCCGGCCGTGCGGATCGAGCAGCAGCCCGTTGCTCCCCGGCTCGAGCCCGTAGTACACGTGGCCGGTGTAGCCGGAGGGCTTGAGAAACAGGCTCACGCCCTCCCCGTCCTTCCAGCGGAAGACGGAGTTGCGGGGGATGTCGGAGAACAGAAGGTATCCGCCGTCCTTCACCCAGACCGGGCCTTCGGACCAGGTGAAGCCCTTGGCGACGACCTCGAGCTTCGCATCGGCGGGAACCAGGCGGTCGAGACGCTGATCGTGGCGGACGACGCGTCCCAGCGTTTCCTGAGCGGCGCCAGGACGGATGAAGACGGCGAGCATGGCCATCGCGCCCAGTGCGGCGAGTGAGGGGGAGAAGTACATGCGGACTCCGGGAATCAGGGACCGTGGCGAGAGTTCCGGGGCATGGCGTGGACGGGGCGCAAGAGAAAACACCGGCGCATCGCACGATGCGCCGGTGTCGGGGTTCGCTGGCCCGCAGGCGGGCTTAGTCGACCGGGAAGGGGAAGATTTCCCCGCCGTTCCGAGTCCCGAGGGCGGTCTGGCCGGTGAACGTGAAGTCGTCGTTGATGAAGTGCACCGAGTGGTCGCAGGCGACGAACTGGACGCCTCCGGGGTGCTCGCTCCCGTACGAGGTGCCGCTGCTGTTCATGTTCTGAGTGAGCGCGTTCAGGGATCCGGTGCCGGGCGAAGCGTAGTTGTGCTGGCCCCTGCGCTCACCGATGAGGATCGTGTTGTGCAGGCCGTCCTGGATGTCGCGGAACTTGACGTAGGTCCCCTGGGCATAGGCCGTCGTCGTGTTGAAGAACACGCCATCGGTCCCGGTGCCCCCGCTGCACCCGAAGTAGGAGCTATGGCCGCCGTCCGTGGCCTGCTTGCTGGAGGGGCACATGAACGTGGCGACCTTGTTCGTCGGCGTTCCGACGGATGAGGTGCTGGTCGAGCGAGGCACGATCTGGCGGTTGAGCGGCGTTTCGTCGATGAACGCCAAGAGGAACGCGCCCCAGGCGGCACGGGCCGTCGAGCCCGGGGGGAGCTCCGTGTACGTGTCGTGATGGTTGTGGCAGGCGATCGCGAGCTGCCGGATGTTGCTCTTGCAGGTCGAGCGGCGGGCGGCTTCGCGGGCCGCCTGCACGGCCGGCAGGAGCAGCGCGACCAGGATGGCGATGATCGCGATGACGACCAGCAGCTCGATCAGGGTGAATGCCCGTCGCTGGCCCGTCAGTCGCGACCTGACGGTGGCTTGAGTTTCCATGAGTCCCTCTCCCGCAAAAAAGGTGAAGACGAGGAAAAAAAGTCGGAAAAGAAATCTGACCGAAACGCATCGACGGCGAGCCCGTCGCAAAATGCCGTTCGACTACTCGTTGTCCGGGAACGCGAACACTTCGGACGTCGTATTGCTGAACCCGGAGATCGTGCTCAGGGCCGTGAACAGCGTGTTCGTGATGTCGTCGTTGAGGAAGTGCACCGCATGGTCGGCGGCGACGAACTGCGTGCCTCCCGCATGGTAGCTGCCGTATTCCGTCGATCCATCGGCGTTGGGCAACTGGGAGCAGTCGCCCAGCGTCTCGGCACCGGGATTGGCCCACTTCGGCGGCGGCGGAACGGCCGGGGCGGGCGGGATGGCGCCGCCGTCGGCCCTCGTCTCGCCGATCAGGATCGTGTTGTGCAGGCCGTCGGTAATGTCGGCGAACCTCTTGTAACGAGGAACGGAGAGCCATGTTCCGCCGTAGTTGGGCAGGCAGCCGACCGGCGTGTTCGTGCCCCCCGACGAATTGAAACTGGGGCTGTGCGGAGTGTTGGGCGCGCCCCCTTCGCAGCCGAGGTAGCTCGTGTCGCCGGACCTGGTGATCGTGTTGATGTTCGACGGACAGAGGAAGGCCGCCACCAACTGCGTGGAAACGATCGGCGTGCTGTCCGTCTGACGCGGGGCCAACAGGTTCTCCAACGGCTTCTCATCCAGGAAGCCCAGCAGGAACGCTCCCCAGGGGGCTTTGGCGGTCGAGCCGGGCGGCAGGAACTTGTAGGTGTCGTGATGGTTGTGGCAGGCGATCGCCAACTGGCGGATGTTGCTCTTGCAGGTCGAGCGGCGGGCCGCCTCGCGGGCCGCCTGGACCGCCGGCAGCAGCAGCGCCACCAGGATGGCGATGATGGCGATCACGACCAACAGCTCGATGAGCGTAAACGCCTGTCGCCGTGCCCCTCTGCCGCCTCCTCGAGGCTGATGCACGTTCATGTCCATTCCCCTTGCTCCAGAGAAAAAAAGAAACGAAACGAAATTCACGAAGAACTGCAATGGGGCAACGCGAGATCGACTCGGATGCGAAACCACCATCCGCCTTGAGACCGTTCACCCCGCTCCACAGAACCCGACGGGCTGATGTTGCTCGAGAATCGAAATCGGAAAAATCGCCTCAAGAATTCAATTGCCGGGAAACCCGGATCAAAGACTGGTCGAAATGCGAGCGACTTCGGGGAAGGAATCCCCACGCGGAAATGATCGATCGTTGGTTGTACCCGCCATCCCTAGGGAATTCAACTGAATTTCGCCTCCCGTTTTGGAATTTTCCAAAAAAACCTCCCAACACGACGCCCGCCCCGCCGTAAAGGCCCCCTGCGCTCCGCGCTTCCGCGCCTTTGTTCGCGCCCTCGTGGAGCTCGCGGAGATGCTCCCGCGGACGCTCGAACTCCGGATCGAGCTGCAAGGCCCGTTCGAAACATTCCGCGGCTTCGGCCGGACGCTCCTGCCGCGCGAGCACCTCGCCCAAGGCGGTCCAGACCATCGGTCCGTCCGGTCGCCAGGCCTCGATCGAGCGCGGGCGGCGTTCCAACGCCGCGCGAAAATAGAACTCGGCCTCCGGCAGCCGCGCCTCGTCCATCGCCAGGAACTGCCCGAGGTTGAAATACGGGCGAAAATCCGGCGGCCGTCGACTCACCGCCGCCCGCAGCTGGGCGAGCGCTTCGTTGCGGCGGGACGGCCCCTGGCGGGCGTAGGCGATGCCGAGATTCATGTGCGCCATGGAGTTGTCCGGCTCGCATTCCAAGGCCTGCCGCAAATGCCGGATCTCGAAGCCGGTCTCTCCGCGTCGCCGATGATACCCGGCCAGCTTGACGTGCGCGGCCGCGTTGCAGTCCGTCACCTCGATCGCATGCGCAAACAGCGCTTCGCCGTCCCGCCAGTGGGCCGTCTGCCTCCAGGCGACGACGGCGAGCGCGGCGACGAGCGCGCCGCAGACGGCCCCGATCGCGGCCTGCCGCAATCGGCTGGACCCTGCCGCGGTCCGCGCCGTCCACGCGGCGGCGACGAACAGGCCGATCAGCGGGAAATAGGTGAACCGGTCGGCCATCCCCTGCGGCCCGACCTGGACGATGCCGATCACCGGGACGAGCGTCCCGAGAAACCAGAACCAGCCGACGGCGAGCCACGGCCCGCGCCGCGCGATCCACACCGCGAGCGCGGTGACGATAAGCAGAAAGCCCGCCGACGCGGCGATGATCGGCAGTCCCAGGGAATCGCCGGGATGCGGGTAGAACGCCGCCAGCCGGACCGGCCAGACCGTTTTCCACACATAGAACACGTAGGTCCACAGCGCGTTCGCCAGCCGCAGCGGCAGGGGGATCGCGTCGAGCGAGGCGACCGCGCCCCCGGCGCGATGCGCGAGAAACCCGACGACCGACGAGGCGGCGGCCAGGCCGAGCAGCGGCAGCTTTTCGAGGAAAAGAGTGGACAGTGGACGGTGGACAGTGGGCAGAGGGGCGAGCGGGGGGGGTCCTCCACTGTCCTCTGTCCTATGGCCGGCGAACCGGTGCAAGGGCCAGTAGTCCAAAAGCAGGAGCACGAAGGGGAGCGTGACGAGCATTTCCTTCGCCAGCAGGCTCAGCGCGAAGCAGGCGGCGACGATCGCGTAGCGGCCCAGGCCCGGCGCGCGAACGTAGCCGGCGTAGCCCCACATCGCCAGCAGTCCGAAGAAGGCGCTGAGCACGTCCTTGCGTTCCGTCACCCAGGCGACCGATTCGACCCGCAGTGGATGCACGGCGAACAGCGCCGCCGCCAGCGCGCTCGTCCACCACGCCCCGCTCAGCGCCCGCAGGGCCGCGAACAGCAGCAGCCCATTGGCGACGTGCAGAACGACGTTCGTGACGTGAAATGCCCCCGCGTACGCGGCGTTCTCCGGATAGGCGACGCGCGAAGGCCGCCCGGCGAATTCGGCGTCGAGCATGAACGACAGCCACGTGAGCGGCATCCACTTGCCGGCGTGCGTGGTCGTGAAGGCCCAGCGGACGTTCTCGCCGGTGAGGCCGCCGACGACCCGCGCGTTGGCGTACACGTATTCGCCGTCGTCGAAATCGACGAACTGGAACCGCGCGGTCTGGGCGAAGACGGCCGCCGGCAGAATCACCAGCGCGGGAATGACGAACAGCCGCGGATTCATGCCGCCCCGAGTTCCACGGATTCCGGCCCCCGCCGCTCCTCTTGCGGCGACGAAGGGCGTAAGATATCTTGAGGGCCTTCCACGGTGGGCATAGCTCAGCTGGTTAGAGCGCCGGATTGTGGTTCCGGAGGTCGCGGGTTCGAGTCCCGTTGCTCACCCTCGAGTCGGCTTCGACCCAGGTGATGCGATGACGGCCGAAACGATCCGCCAACTCCTGGACCAGCGACGCTTTCTGCCGTTCGTGGTCCGCATGTCCAATGGGGACGCATTCAACTTTCGATCGGCAGCGCGTTCAGGCTGCGGCACAGATCCCCGATCTGATCCTGGTCGAGGTCGGGATAGTTCCCGAGGTATAGCGAGTGGAAGTGGATATGCTCCACTTCCGGGTACTTCGCGCATTCCTGGTCGCCGACGATCTTCCGCAGATACGGCTGGCGAAGCTGATTTCCGCCGCCGGACAGCCCCTGCCGGAACTCGACCCCCCGCGCTGAGAGAAGCTGCCGCACCCCCGCCCACAGCACGGGGTCGGCGTGTCGGAGGATCAGCGGGAGGGCGTAGTTGCTGCTCCCGTCGATCGCGAGGTCGGTGCGGTAGCGATCCGGGTCGAGCGCGTCGAGGAACAGCCTGAGGTTCGCGGTGCGGGCCTCGATCGCCTCGTCGAGCCGGGGGAGCTGCGCCAGGCCGATCGCCGCGTTGATCTCGTTGTTCCGGAAGTTGAACGTGCAGTAGGCGAAGGCGAAGCCGGGGTTGAGGTCGGGATAGTCGCGGTAGTATTGGTCGCGGAGGTCTTCCGAAGTCGATTCGCGGACCATGCCGTGCGAGCGGAGCATCCGCAGCATCTGGTACAGGTCGGCGTCGTCGGTGCAGATCATCCCCCCTTCGACGGTGCTCATGTGGTGGGCATAGTAGAAGGAGAAGTTCGACATCAGGCCGAACGAGCCGACCCGCCGACCCGCGAACGTCGCCCCGTGCGATTCGCAGCAGTCCTCGATGAGCGGAATGCCACGCCATTCCAGTTCATCGAGCAGCGTTCGCGACAAGCCGACGAACCCGAGCAGCTGCGTGAGGAACACGGCCCGCGTTTCGGGGCCGAGCTGGTCGAGCACCGCGCGCTCGCTCATGCAGAGCGTGCGGGGGTCGATATCGACGAACACCGGCTCGAACCCGCAATGAATCACGGCGGCGATGTCGGAGACCCATGTGAGGGTCGGAACGATCACCTGGCCGCCGCCGAACCGCTCGCGGAGGGCCATCATCGTCATCAGGTTCGCGGTCGCGCCCGAGTTGACGAACACGGCATGCCTCGTGCCGACCCACTCCGCGAACGCCGCCTCGAACCGCGCGACGTGCGTGGCCTGGGTGAGAACGGGATCGTCCTGCCGCAGCAAGTCGATCGCCGCGTCGAGGTCGCCGCGGCGGAGGTTGTTCCGCATCAACGGCCAGTCGAGAGACTCGATCGCGCGTGCCGGCGACGCCGGAGGATCCGCAGAGGACGGCGCGAAACCGCAAGCGGAAGCAGCCGTCGTGTTCATGCCAGCCCCCTTTCCCGGGACCAGTCGTCGATTTGCCGCAGAATGCCGGGCACGTCGAGCCCGGACTTCTCCCAGATGACTTCCCGCCCGCCGAGCTCGAACACGAAGCGGTCGTTCTGACCGATCCGCAACAAGGGCGTGGTGACGCCGCGGTCGACGAAGATCTCCGCGAGCGCGCTCCCCATGCCGCCGGCGAGCAGGTGCTCTTCCAGCGTGACGACCTTCGAGAACCGGGCGAGGATCGACAGCAGCTTCTGCTCGTTGATCGGCTTGAGGCGGAACAGATCGACGACCGCAGCTTGCACGCCGCGCTCGGCCAGCGCATCGGCGACTTCGAGCGCCTGGTGGACCATGATGCCGGTGGCGACGAGGCACACATCGGCCCCGCGGCGGGTTTCGATGAGTCCTTCTTCGAAATCGAGGTCCCAGCCGGTGTAGATGTCGGGAATCCCCGAGCGGTCGAAGCGGATGTACTGCGGCGAGCGAAGCCTGTAGGAGATCTCGGCCAGCGCGCCGGCCGTCACGCCGTCGGCGGGGCTGAAGATCGTGAGGTTCGGCAGCACCCGCATGATCGTGATGTCTTCGACCGTGTGGTGCGTGGGGCCCATGATGTCGTAGGCGTAGCCGGCCCCCACGCCGAGGTTCACGATCGGCAGGTTCATCGCGCAGATGTCGAGCTTGTTCTGCTCGTGGACGCGGGTGGTGACGAAGGGGGCGATGGCGTAGGTGTAGACCATCTTCCCTTCGGTGGCCATGCCGCAGGCCATGCCGATCATCTGCTGCTCGGCGATTCCCACCGTGTAGAACTGCCCGGGGAGGTTGTCCACGAACTGGTCCATCGTGGGGGCGCCGTTGTCGGCGCTGATCAGTACGAGGTCGCGGTCGGTCTGCGCGATCTCGTACAGCGCGTCGAAGAACTGATCGCGCATGCCGTAGATGAACTTGGTGGACGGCTGCGGCGGGGCGTCGGCGACGGGAACGGTCATGCGAAGGCTCAGGAATCAGGTTTAGGGATTCGGAAAGCCCACGGGCAGCGCCCCGTGGGATCATCAGCAATCCGCAATCAGTAGGAAGCGCTTGGGGTGGAGAGTTCCGCGACGTCAGCCGGCGAACCGATTTCGGCGAGGCAGCGTTCCAGGTCGGCCCCGGCCGGCACGCGGTAGTGCCACATCCGCTGGTCCTCCATCAGCGACAGCCCCTTCCCCTTGAGCGTGTTGGAGACGACGAACAAGGGTTTGCCGGTCCCGCGGCGGTCGCGGAGGTCGGCGAAGCAGTCGAAGATTTCCTCGAAGGAGTGCCCGTCGATCTCGCGGACCTCGAACCCGAAGGCCCGGAACTTGTCCCCCAGCGGGTTCAGCCCCGGCCCGTCGCGGCGGGAATCGTACGAGTCGAGCTTGCCCAGCGTCGCCTGATTGTTCCGATCGACGATGCAGATCAGGTTCTCGTATCCCTGGTGTCCCGCGAACAGGGCCGCCTCCCAGTTCGAGCCCTCGTGCAGCTCGCCGTCTCCCAGCAGGCAGAACACGAGATTGTCCTTGCCGTCGTTGAGGAGGGCCTGCGCCTTGCCCGTGGCGATCGGCAACCCGTGCCCCAGCGAGCCGGTAAGCACCTCGACGCCGGGGATCTGCCACTCGGCGTGTACGCCGAGATGACTGCCGCGGCCGGTGAAGTGGTCGAGATGTTCGACCGGAAAGAAGCCCGCCTGCGCGAGGACCGGATACAGGCCGATGCCTCCCTGCCCCTTGCTGAGGATGAACCGGTCGCGGCCGTCCCACAGGTCGTCGGCGGGATCGTAGCGGAGGATGCCGCCGAGATAGAGCGCGACCAGCAGCTCGCACTGCGAGTAGGCGGTGCTGATGTGCCCGCTGTGCACGCGGACGGCCATGTCGAGCACCTTCTGGCGAACCCAGTGGGCCTTGGCGCGGAGGTCGGCGAAGCGGTCCATTGAAGGAAGTCCGAAGTCAGAAGTACGAAGTAAGAACGCGCGAACGAGCGGGCACTGTTCATTGACGAATCGGGGCGTCGCACACCTGCTGACCGCTGACCGCTGACCGCTGATTGCTCGGACGGAATTCGACCGCGTACTTGCGGTCCAGCTTGATCGTCGTCAGCCGCGTCACGTGCTCCACCACGTCCTGCCCGAACGTCTCGCGGAGCAGTTCCAGATAGCGGGGACTGGTGAAGTATTTCTGCCAGGCGTAGTCGCGAAAGCCGAGCACCTCCCCTGCGGTGAGATGCTCCGTCGGCAGCGGAAGCGTCGCGTAGGAGTGCTGCGAGAAGTCGCGCCACTCGGCCGGCAGCTCCCAGCCGCGCTCGACCGCCATGCGGTACAGGTCGGAGCCGGGGTAAGCCATGCCGGAGTAGAAGTTCGCCATCTCGCAGTTGAGTTCGAGGGCCAGGTCGCGCGTGGCCGTCATGCTGTCGTAATCGTCGTCCGGCAGGCCGAAGATGTAGTTGCCGATGACGCAAATCCCCGCGTCGCGGATGCGGCGGACGGTGTCCACGATCTCCTCTTCGCCGTAGCGTCCCTTCGAGACCCCGTCGCGGACGTGCTTGCTGGACGACTCGATCCCCAGGCACAGCCAGTTGAAGCCGGCCGCCTTGAGCTTCTCAAGGAACTTCTCCTTGACCGTGTCCACGCGGGCGTAGGCCCAGAAGTTGAAGTCGTATCCCCGCTCGATGATCCGGTCGCACAGTTCGAGCACGTGCCGCTCGTTGAGCACGAACATCTCGTCGGCGATCTTGACGTTCTTCACGCCGTAGTCGTTCGCCAGCGCGTCGAGCTGCTCGATGACGAACGACGGCTCCCAGCAACGGATCGTCCGCTTCTCGAACGGGGCATTGATGCAGCAGAACGTGCATTTGTAGGGACAGCCGAGGCTCGTGTAGATCGACGCGTACGGCTGCCTGTCGTGAATGTGGGCGAAGCAGTGCCAGTTATGCGCCCGATAAGCGGACATCGGCAGCAGATCCCATGCGACCCCGGGCAGCTCGCGCGCCAGATCGCTCTCCGGAATCATCCCCGCCGGAAAGGTGAATTCGAACTTACCGTTCTGGTAGGGTGGGCTGTGCCCAACAGCCACAGGGAGAGCCGTCCGTTGCGCATCGGTGGGCACAGCCCACCCTACGTCTTGCCTCCGGAACCACAACCCCGGCACCTTCCGCAAAGTCGCCGCGTCGTCGAGATCGTCCGCGGCGAGCAGCGCGTCGAGCGTCGCCGGGCCTTCCCCCTGGCAGACGAAATCGACCATTCCCTCGGCGAGCGTCCGCTCCGGCAGAGCGGAGGGATGCCCGCCGATCATGATCGTCTTCGATTCGGGTGACCGCTGGTGGACGGCGTCGCAGATCGCGTGCGAGACCGTCATGTTCTGCGTCGAGGCGGAGGGCTGTTGCCCGTAGACGACGACCGCCGTCAGCTTCGGGCGCTCGCGGTCGACCCGCTCGGCGATCTCATCGACCGCAAGACCTTCCGCCTCCTGATCGACGATCTCGACCGAAAACCCGCGGGCGCGGGCGTGGCCGGCAAGCATCCCGGCCCAGATCGGCGGCTCGATCGCCGCGTGCTCCTGCGCCAACGCCTGGTAGATCGCCTGGTTGTTGCCGGGACTGACGATGAGAAGATCCGGCCCGGCTCCGCTGGCTGCCCCCATGAGACCGCACTCGCGCTTTCCAGCGTCCTTCCGCTCCGCGCCGCGGAGGAAAGCCGCCTGGCTCGACCGACGAACGATGAAATGACGACGAAAGGAAATGAGAGCCGCGAAGACCGAACCCTGACCTTCCGACCGGGACGCGGATCGGAAAGGCCGCTTTCTCCGGAGATGTTTCTCCATTAGACCCGCCGATGAAGCGGTCCGTCAACGGAAAAGCGGAGAGAATTCCCAAGGGGATTGATTTCGGCTCGATCCGGGGCTAGACTGGACGCGTCATTTCATCGGTCCATCTCGGCCGGGCATCGACGGCTTTGCGATCGCGACCGGATCCCCCATGCGGGCTGGGTGCTGCGATGCGGCTCGGGAAGCGCTGCGTCTACTTCAACGAGTACAATCTCCGCATGGGGCGGATGTGCTATCTCCCCATCGTCTCGGGATTGCTGCGCGCCTATGCGGAGACGTCGGAGCGAGTGCGGGCGGCGTACCGCTTCATGCCGTTCATCTACCATCTCGACAGCCTGCCGAACATTCTGGCGCAGTACGTCGAGGCCCCGGACGTCGCGGCGTTCTCGCTGTCGATGTGGAACGAGCAGCTCAACCTCCGCGTGGCCGAGGAGGTGAAGCGCCGCTGGCCGAAATGCCTGATCGTGGTCGGCGGGCCGCAGGTGCCGCACGAGCCGGCGGAGTATTTCGCCCGGCATCCGTTCCTCGACGTCGCGGTGCGGGCGGAGGGAGAGGAGCCGTTCCGGGCGATCCTCGAGCGGCGGCTCGACGGCGGAGATTTCGCAAGCATTCCAGGCGTGACCTGGCGCGATCCGCACGGCGGCGCGCTGCGCGCGAACCAAGGCGAGCTGCCGTACAAGAAAAGCCTCGAAGACTATCCCTCGCCCTATTTGACGGGACTGTACGACGACCTGATGGCGACGCAGAACGAGGATCTGGAGTTCCAGGCGATCGTCGAGACGAACCGCGGCTGCCCGTTCCCGTGCACGTTCTGCTACTGGGGGCGGGGGGGGCTGACGCGGCGATACCGCTTCCACGACCAGGGCCGCGTGTTCGCCGAGATCGACTGGGCCGGCCGCAACCGCATCCGCTACCTGTTCAACGCCGACTCGAACTTCGGCATGCACGAGCGCGATTCCGAAATCGCGCAGTTCATCGTCGAGACCAAGCGGAAATACGGCTACCCCGACAAGTTCCGCACCTGCTACGGCAAGAACACCGACGAGAAGATCTTCCGCATCGGCTCGTTGTTCCACCGGCACAATCTCGAGAAGGGCATCACCCTCGCCCGGCAGAGCAACGATCTCCAGGTGCTCAAGAACATCCGCCGGCAGAACATCCGCATGGAGACGTACCGCAATCTGCAGATGCGGTTCAACGACGAAGAGATTCCGATCTACACCGAGTTGATCCTCGGGCTCCCCGGCGAGACGATCGAAACGTGGACCAGCGGTCTCGATGAACTGCTGATGGCGGGCCTGCGGAACCAGCTCTTCGTGTACAACTGCCAGATCTATCCCAACACGGAATTGAACGAGCCGGAGTATCGCCGCCGGTTCGGCATCCAGACGCGGCGGATCGAGCTCAACGAGATCCACGGCAGCGTCCGCGACGCCGCGTGGGTCCCCGAGTTCGAGGAGATGATCGTAGGGACCGACAGCATGCCGCACGACGAGTGGCGGCGGATGGCGGTCTTCTCCTGGCTGACGATGGTCTTCCACAGCATGAAGATCGGCTATTACGTGCTGATCTACCTGCTGGACCGTTTCAGCATCCGCCCAAGCGAACTGCTGAGCTGGCTGGCGGAGGAGCGCTATCCGGCCGGCCAGGGCGGCCTGCTCCGCCGGGAACTGGCGGATTTCCGCCGCATCCTCGACCGGATGTTGATCGAGGGAAAGGGGCGCGGGACGGTGATGCCGGAATACGGCGACGTCTACTGGGACGTCGAGGAGGCGAGCTTCCTGCGGATCGCCGAGGATCTCGACCGGTTCTATGAAGAGCTGAACGCGGTGCTGGCCTCTTTCCTGGTCGAGCGCTGCGCCGCGTTCGACGCGGGCGAACTGCGGGACGTGATCCGCTACCAGCGGGCGCGGATCCCCGGCTGCGCGCCTCTCGCCGTCGTCCATCACGAGTTCTCCTGGAACCTCCCGGAGTATTTCGACCGGCGGTTCACGACGCGGCCCGTGCCGCTCGAGGCGGTCCCGCAGTCGCTGACGTGTCGGCCCGTGGATTACGCCGGCGACAAGTCGCGGTTCGCCCGCGAGACGATCCTGTGGGGGCGGAAGAGCGGCACGATGCTCGTCCCCGTGGAGTGGACGTCGGTCGCCGAGCCTTCCGCGATCGCGTACAGCGTGTAGCGCTCCGATTGCGCGAGAACCGGCAGATCGAGCCGCCAGGAGCGCGGCGTGACCACCTGCGTCGCGCCGTATTCCCGGCCGATCTCAAGCCACTCCTGCCGGCTGCGGCGCTCCCACGGTCCCGCATTGGGGGCCAAGGTGCCGCGGTGCAGGCTGCCGCGACCTTGTTCGGGGTCGAGCAGATCGACCTCGTAAACACGCTGCAGGATGCGGTTCGAGGCCGGCGCCAGGTTCGGGAAGTACACGATGTCGTCCAGCATCCAGCCGAAGAACAGCACCGGCCGCCGCGTCTTCAATTGCATCAACGGAAGATCGGCGGCGACGATCAGCATCCCCGATCCTTGCGACGCGGACTGGATCGCCTCGTCCCGCGGGCCGGGAATCGTCGCGAATTCCCCGTCCTGTGCCGACTGCCGCAGGACGCCGGTCGCCATGATCGCGAAGGCGGCGGCGCAGGCCGCGGCGAGCCACGGCCGCAAACGGCGGATGGCCGGCGCAGCGCGGTTCGCGAAACACAGCACCGCGCCGAGCGCTCCGACGGTAAGCGTCTCGTTTACGTTCCACGCGACGCCCGGCATCACGAGCCGATGCCCCGCGAGATAAAAGAGGTGGAATGCGAGCAGCAGCCGGCATCCCGCGTCGCCCGCCGCGATCCCCAACACTCCCAGCAGCAGCGCGGGGAGCGCCAGCAGGCTCAGCGTGATGAACCGGGCAGGGATCGCCCGCACGACGATCTCCGGCAGCCACGGGGCAACGGCCGCCAAGGCATAGGACAGCGCGCCGGTGATGACGAAGATCCGCAGCAGCCGGGCCGCATCCTTCGACAATGAATCGCGGAACCGGAACAGCCACCCCGCCGAGAACAGGACGGAGGCGGCGGTCAGCAGCATGCCGGGTTCGAACGGCAGGACTCGCCGCGACCGATGGTAATCCCACATGGCCAGGAGCGCGCGCAGATAGCGGGTCTTTTCTTCCGCCGAGATGGCGGGTACGTCCCGCGCCAGCCAGATCTGCCAGCCCAGGCTTGCCGCCGTGACGATTCCTCCGGCGACGAGTCCCGGACCCCACTCCTTCAGGAAGCGTCTCAGCGGTGGCCTCTCCCAGGCGAGGGCCAGACCGGTCACCCCGATCGCCCACAGCCCCCACGTGACGTGCACGGCGGGTGCCACGGCACAGCAGAACCCCGCCAGCCGGGGCCGCCCGAGACCGGCCAGCCCCACGCACAATAGCGCCATTTGCTGCCCGAGAACGCCATTCGAATGAACCGTCCCCACAAGTACGATCTGGTACGCCGAATTGTAGGGCATGTCCTGTCCGAACAGGTAGTAGACGCACACCGAGGCGACGAGCGCCAACCAGAAATTGCGGCACAAGGCGAAAGCGACCAGCGCGGCCGCGGCGGAGTAGGCCGCCCCCAGTAGCCCGGAAACGGCGATCGACACCGCTTCTTCGGAGATTCCGCTCGCCAACAGTGCCGCGGAAAGCTGCGACGTCAGGGACCAGGCCTGCAGGTGGCGATGGTAGTAGGGATTGTCCGGGGGATATTCGACGGTTCCCGCGAGCACCTGGGCCGGTTCGACGATCGCTTGCCAGGTGCAGTGATGCAGGCCAACGATCCCCCCGAGGATCGCTGCGGCGAGCGCGACGGCTCCCGCCCCACGCCACCAGGCGTCCGGAGACTCGGTAGGGGTCGGCCCCGCCGGAACCACCCCGTCGGCTGCCGGCTGAATCGACGAAATTGTGTTCATGCGTCGTCTTCGGGAGACGAATCGGCGACCGGGACGGCGGCCGGGATCGAGCCGGTCCACGCAACCGCGGCGGCAACGCCTCGCCGCTCGTCGTCCGGGAAGCCCCACGTCTCCGCCACGATGTACTCCGGCCGCCGGTTCACCTGCGCGTACACCCGCGCGACGAACTGCGCCACCAGACCGGTTGCGACGAGTTGCACGCCGGCAAACAGGCTGAGGGCCGCGGCGAGAAACCAGGCCGCTCCCACGCCCGCCGTCGAAACGTGGGCGATCCCAAGACAAACCAGCCAGAAGAGGGCGGCCCCAGTCACCGCCACGCCGCCGAACAGGATCCAGTCGAGAATCACGTCGCCGAAGCCGACCAGCCCGGCGATGAACTCGCGATAGGGCGCCCGGCCGAACAGCGGGAAGTGCGCCTTCCCGGCGAAGCGCTTCTCCCGGCGGTAGAGGATCCCCCGCTGGTCGAAGCCGACCCATGAGATGACGCCGCGGAGGTACGGCCGCCGCTCGTCGATGCGGTTCAGCTCATCGACGACCCGCCGCGACATGAGCCGGAACATGCCCGCCTCGACGGGGAGATCGGTGTCGGAGACCTTGCGGAGGATGCGGTAGGCGGTCCGGGTGATCCAGGACTTGAAGGTCGATTCGCCCTCGCGGGCGCTGCGCGTGGCATACACCACGTCCGCCCCGGCCCGCCAGTTCCGGATCAGTTCCGGAATGACCTCGGGGGGATCCTGCAGGTCGGCGTCCATCGTGATGACCGCGTCGCCGCGGGCGTGCCGGATCCCCGCCTTGAAACACGGGTTCAATCCGAACCGGTTGGACATCGTCACGATCCGGATCGCGTCGTCCCTCGCCGACCGCTCCTTGAGGATCTCCAGCGAACGGTCCGTCGAGGCGTCGTTCACGAACACGAACTCGTAATCGACGTCGAGCGGCCGCAGCACCGCGTGCAGCCGGTCCAGCAACTCCGGCAGCACGAGTTCCTCGTTGCGGAACGAGAAGACGACTGAGATTACGACTGAGATGAGGTCCCGCCCCGCGCTGCTCATGCCCCTGCTTCCGCTCCCGTTCTTCGATCAAGCTGGATCAATGGTCCGGTGTCCGCCACCTGCGACAGATACCACTCGTACGTCGCCCGCAGGCCCGCATCCAGGTTCGTCCGGCGGGACCAGCCCGCTGCGGCGAGCCGGCTGCCGTCCAGCGTCTTCTCGGGCATCCCGTCCGGGCGGGACGCGTCGAACCGCAGCCCGCCGCCGTAGCCGACGACCGCGCGGATCCGCTCGGCCAGATCGGCGATCGAGACCAGGCTGCCGCCGCCCAAGTTGATGATAGCATCGCCGCCCGTTATCCGCATCGCGCACAGGCAGCCGTCGGCGACGTCGTCGGCGAACAGGAACTCGCGCCGGGCGCGGCCCGTTCCCCAGATCTCGACCGATGCGGCTCCTCGCTCCCGCGCCTCGTGCATCTTCCGCAGCAATGCCGGGATGACGTGCGAATTCTCGAGGCTGAAGTCTTCACCGGGGCCGTAGGGGTTGGCCGTGATGCCGACTCGGAAATCGACGCCGAACTCCGTTCGGCACGCCTGGCAGAGCTTGATCCCCGCCAGCTTCGCGACGGCGTACGCCTCGTTCGTCGGCTCGAGCGGGCCGGACAGCAGGTGCTCAACGCGCATCGGTTGCGGGCAGTCCCGCGGATAAACGCACGGCGGCGCGACGTACAACAGCCGCCTTGCGCCGTGCCGCCGCGCCGCGTCGATCACCGCATAATCGATGCGGAGATTGTCGAGCATCAGCTCGGCGGGATGCGCACGGTTCATCCCGATCCCGCCGGACCGCCCGCCCGCCAGAAAGACGTATTCGGGCCGATGCTCGCGGAAGAACGCCTCCACCGCGGCGGGATCGCGCAAATCCGGTTCGCCGAGGATTGCCGTGTAATCTCCGTCGCGAAGCCGGCGGACGATCGCACCGCCCACGAGCGTGTCGCCGCCGGCGACGAAGATGCGGGCTTTCCGGTCCACGATGCGGCGCTCCTCGGATCACGTGAGGCGTTCGTGGAAGGGGGCGATCACGTGCCGGCCGCGGTCCCGCTCCAGATCCGAATAATCCGCCTCGGGATCGTAGAACAGGATCTGGCTGCCGACGTACGAGAACTTGAATGGGACGTGGATCAGCCCGTTCAACTCCTCGCGGAGTCCCGGCTGCTTCTCGGGAGGGACGAACAGCAGCAGGAACCCGCCCCCGCCGGCCCCGGTGAGCTTGCCGCCGACCGCTCCCGCGCGGCGGGCGCGCTCGTAGAGGGCGTCCACCTCGGGACTGGTGATCGCGTCGCTCAGGCTCCGCTTGATCTGCCAGGCCTCGTGCAGCAACTCGCCGAAGGCGGTGAGGTCCGAATGCCCCACGAGGATCGACAGCGCCTCGTCCACCATGTCCTTCATGATCCGCAACTGCCGGTGCTTGTCGTGGATCTCCTGCACGTAGCTGTCGGCGACGACGGAGGCGGTCCGCTTGATGCCGGTGTAGCACAGCATCAAATGCGACGACAACTCCTCGATCCGCGCGTCCGGGATCGTGACGGGCCGGACGGAGATGTCGCCGTTGGGCAGGAAGTCGATATGGTTGAACCCGCCGTAGGCGGCGAGCACCTGGTCCTGCGAGCCGACCGTCTCCTTGAGGATCTTCTGTTCGACGTGGATCGCTTCGCGGGCGAGGTCGTACTTGCTGGGCATCCGGCCGCACAGCCCGTGCAGCGCGTGCAGCAGCCCGACGGTGAACGTCGAGCTCGAGCCCATCCCGCTCCGCGCGGGAAGGTCCCCGACGTGGTGAATCTCCATCCCCCGCTCGATCCCCAGATATCGAAGGATCTCGCGGACGGCGGGGTGCTCGATCTCGTCGATCGCGTCGCAACGCTCGATCCGCGACCAGACCACCTGCATCCGGTGCTCGAAGAATGGCGGCAGATACCGGCAGGTGAGATAGCAGTACTTGTCGATGGTGGCCGCGAGCACCGATCCGCCGTGACGCGCGTACCATGAGGGATAGTCGGTCCCGCCCCCGAAGAAGGAGACCCGGAACGGGGTGCGGCTGATGATCATGCGCGGCGGTCCTCGCTCCGTGGGCGGCGAAACAGCCTCGCCAGCTCGCCGGCGGCGGTCCGGACCGCTCCCCAGTACACCCGCCACAGCTCCCGCACGGGATGGCCGGTATTGTGCTCCGCTTCCTGGTCGAGACCCACGCGGACCGGTTCGCCGCGCGGCTCGTAGTACGTGCCGAACAGCCGGTCCCAGAAGGGGGTGATGCCGAAATTCTTATCGAAGTGCCGCCGCGACCGCGAATGATGAATCCGATGGGCGGTCGAGGAGAACAGCACGTACTTCTCGATCCAGCCCAGCCCCCAGCGGCGGAGGTTCCAGTCCATGTCCGTATGCGCCATCTGCTGGTAGACGCCGTTCATCGCGACATAGGTCAGCACGCCGATCTCCGAGGCGCCGAGCATCGCAGCCGGGACCGCGTTGACCGCGAGCACCACCGCGTGGTCCACGGGATGGTTGCGGTGCGGCGTGATGACGTTCATCTCCTCGGCCGCGTGGTGCACCTTGTGGATCTCCCACAGGAAGCGGGAGTGCATGATCCGGTGCACCCAGTAGAACGTGAAGGTGTTCACGAGCGTGACGATCGCCAGCGACAGCGGGAAGGAGACTTCGCTCAGCAGCGACACGCCCAGCAGCTCCTGGATTCGCGCCGAAATCCAGTATCCGGCCCCCAGCCCCGCGCCCAGCGTGAACAGGAACGTCAGCACGCCCCGCAGACCGCTGACCACCAGGAACAGGTAGAACAGGTCGGTCCGCGTCGAGTTCGTCGCCGGGTGCAGCAGCCGCCGCAAGGCACTCCGTTCCCAGCCGATCCCCCACGCCTCGAACGCCAGGCACACGGCCCCCACTCCCACCGCCCCCAGCGGCAGGAAGACCTGGAGCCAGCCCCACAAGTCCGCCGGATACAGCGTGTGTCCCGTGACCGTCCCGTTCATCGCCGCGTGTCGGATCAGGCTCAGCAGCGCGTACGAAGCCACGTTGATCACGACCGCGAGCGCCAGCCAGGCGATGGCGATCCTCCCCGTCCGTATCAGATCGAACGCCGGTTGGGGAACGTCCGCCGCCGGTTCGGGCGGAGCGTCGAAGACGAACGCCGGCAGCTCCGTCTCCGTCAGCCGGAGGATCGCCGTGTCGTCGAGACTCGTCGTGGCGCTCGTCGCGTCATCGACCGCGGCGAGTGCGGATTCCGAGCCCAATGGGTCTCGGCGGATTGGCCTAGTCATCACAAGACCGTCCTCGACGGGGACGTGAATGAAGAGAAGTGACTCGGAACGACGGTCCGGCGGAATGCCGGCGCCTCGTGCAGGATGGGAACGCGAACATGACTCGCCTCGCGAACGCAAGGCTCGAACTGAAAAAACGCTGAATCGCGCGGAGTCGCTTCCTTGAATAGTGGCCGGTTTTCCGGGCGGTTGCAAGGGATCATGGGCATCGTGGCGGCGGCGTCCCTCCTTTTTTCCGGTCGAAGTCGAAGTGGCTTGGCCTTCCCCGCCTGTGGGGACTATATAGGAGGGAACGGCCGGTTCGCCGGACGCCGCCTCGAATTCGCCCCCTCTGCTCCGCAAGTCGCGCCGCTCCCCGTCGGGAACCGGATCCTTTCATGGCCAAAGTGACGCTCCTCGTGCCCACGCTCGACGAGATCGAGGGAATGCGAGTCATCATGCCGCGCGTCGACCCCGCCTGGCTCCACCAGATCCTGATCGTCGACGGCGGCTCGACCGACGGCACCGTCGAATACGCCCGCGAGCAGGGATACCAGGTCGTCATCCAGGACGAACCCGGACTCCGCAGGGCCTACCGCGCCGCCTGGCCGCACATCACCGGCGACGCCGTCATCACCTTCAGCCCGGACGGCAACTCGATCCCCGAACTCATCCCGGAACTCATCCGGAAATTCGAGGAAGGGGAAGACACTGGAAACGGCTACGACATGGTCATCGCCTCCCGCTACCTCGGCGACGCGAGAAGCGAGGACGACGACTGGATCACCGCGTTCGGCAACTGGTTCTACACTCGCTCGGTGAACTTCCTCCACGGCGGGCACTACACCGACGTGATGGTCATGTACCGCATCTTCCGCAAGCGGCTTGCCGACGAACTCGAACTGCACGACGACCGCTGGTATCGCACGCCCGAGCGGTTGTTCTTCTGCATCATGAGCTGGGAGCCGATGCTCTCGGCTCGGGCCGCGTTGCGGAAGCTCAAGGTGGGCGAGATCCCCGGGGACGAGCCGCCGCGGCTGGGAGGCGTGCGAAAGCTGCTCATCTTCCGCTGGGGCGCGGCCTACTATTTTCAATTCATCCGTGATTTTCTGCTGTGGCGCTGAGTCCCGATGGAGACCACCAACAAGCAAAGAGGTGAAGAGGCGAAAGCGGGTGAACTCGGGACCCGTTCCGCATTCCGAATTCCGCATTCCGCACTTCACGCGCTGCTCGTCGCCGCGATCGTGCTCGTCCCCGCCATCGCCTACGCTCCGGCCCTGAACCGCGTCTTCACCGTCCCGGACACGCTCTGGTATCTGGCGGAACTGGGCGGCTCGACGTCGTTGTGGGACGGGCTGGCGCTGGTCGATTACAACCGCGTGAGCCGGTTCCAGCAGGCGGATGGGATCCTGTTCCGCCCCCTGTTCTTCGCCTGGGCCGCCGTCCAGACCTCGATCGGCGGATACGACCATCGTGCCTGGAACGTCGGCAACCTGGCGGCCCACGTGATCGTCTGCCTGTGTCTCTACGCCTTGTTGATCGACATTCAGCGATCGGTCTTCGCGGGCCTCGCGGCGCTCGTCTTCTCCGTCCACCTCGCGAATTTCGGCCTGGTGACCTGGAACCAGACGGGGCTGCTCCCGGCGTTTGCGCTGATCCTCCTCTCGATCCTTGCCGCGCGCCGCCTGCTGAAGCCGGACGCCGTTTGGACCGCCGGCTTGGTCTCGGCCTATCTCGTGGCGATGACGCTCGCGAATTTCGCGTTCGAGCTGGCGGTGGGGATCGCGGCCCTCGTCGCCGCGCTGGTGGTCGTGCGGTTCCGGCGGATCGGCGGCCGCCCTCTCGTCGCCCGAGCTCTGCTCGCGTCGCTGCCGTTTCTGCTCTACACGGGCGCCTACGGGCTACGTCTGTGGCTCGCCGGCGACTCGCTCCACTTCGGCGATCGGAGCGCCCCGGGGGCGTGGCAGACGGTCGAAAGCGCCGGCCGCGTGTTCGCCGAGTTCCTGCGGCGGTTCGTCGCCTTCGGGGGGTTCAACTACGTCAGCATTCCCTACGAGGTGCCGGGGATGGGACACACGTTGAGCTGGTCCCGGCCGGCCTCCGGCGTCAGCCAGTTGATCGCGGTGGGGGTCGTCTGGGTCGGTTGGCGCGGCGTATCGGCGCGGACGCTGCGCTCGCGCGCCTTCACGATCGCCCTCGTGTCGCTCGCGATGGCCGGCTACGCGCTGTTGCTGTGCCTGGGGCGCGGGTATCACGAAGCGGCCTCGCAGACGCACTACGCTTATCTCTTCTGTCTGCTCGCGACCGTCTGCGTTTACGCGCTCGTCGATTGGGACGCTCTCGATCCGCGGCATCGCCGATGGCTCACGGCCCTGCTGCTCGCCGCCGTCGCGCTCGTCGGCTGGCTCGTCGCCGACTACGCCCGCGGAGTGCACCGGGCGAACGCCGCGGCCGACGCGTATCTCACCAGCGTGGCCCGCTACGTGGAGCGGCACGCGGGGGAGCCGGGCTTCTCGTTTCGCATGGCCGGCCCGCCCAGCGAGCTGGATCCGCCGGTCGTGCTGATCGAAGGTCGGCAGGACGATGCGGACGCTCCCCGGATCCACACGCGCGCCTCCGAGATCCTCTTCGCGCGGTACTACCGCACGGAGAACCCGCGCTATCTGCTCCACTGGACCGGCGAGGAGATCGTCGCGGAGGAGGAGGGGACGAAGTAGCTGAATTCGCAAGAATTCAGCCTCGAATCGCAGCAGGGGTGCGACTTCGCAACGATTCGGCCCGAATCTGCTGAATTCTTGAGAATTCAGCTGCCCCCATCCGCCGAAAGTCGGCGAGGCGTCAGGTTCTTGAAGAACGCCTGCGCCTCGGCGTAGCGCTCCGGCGTGCCGATGTCGAGAAACGGCGAATCGCATGGATAACCGACCACCCCGCGGACGATCCATCGCGGGAACATCTCGCGCTCCAGCGACGCCGGCCGGCCGCCGGGGATCTCCGCGAGCAGTTCCCGGCGGAGCAGGTACACTCCGGCGTTGATCCAGCCGGGATCCGCGTCCGCTCCCTTTTCGATGAAGCGGCGGATGCGGTGCGACTCGTCGATTTCGACCCGTCCGTAGGACGCGGTTTCGTCTTGATGGACGAGCACGATCCCGCCCGCCGTCCCCGAGGCGAAAACGGCGGCGGCGAACGCCGCGAGATCGACGCCGCAATACGAATCGCCGTTCAGCACGAGGATCCATTGCGATTCGAGATGCGGCAGCGCGTGCGCCAGCCCCCCGGCCGTGTCGAGCGGCCGCGGCTCGGCGGAATGGACGACCTGCATCCCGGCGTGCTCGTCTCCCAGCCGTCGAGCGACCTCTTCGGACTGATAACCGGTGCAGAGGACCGCCTTGCGGATCCCGGCGCGCGACAACTGGTCCAGCAGCCAGGCGACGAATGGCCGGTCCGCGACATCGGCCGCTGCCTTCTGCCGCTCCCCGATCGCCGCGCGCAGCCGCGTTCCCAACCCGCCGGCCAGAATCGCGGCGGTAATGTGCGACACATCCGGCGACGTGGAAGCCAACGTCATCCCCCGCCCTTCAAGTTCTGTCATCGTAGCTGAATTCGCAAGAATGCAGCCCACCGCTCTAAATTCTTGCGAATTCAGCTACAACGGACGGCGGACGAGTTCCTCACGCATTCTTGTACGGCGGGCGGCCGAACATGCGAAACCCCTTCAGCAATTCGCGGATCCCGTCGTCCAGCGAACGCCGCGCCTCGAATCCCGCCTCTCGCAGCCGCTGGTTCGAGACGATGTAGTTCCGCTTGTCCGGGTCGCTTCGCAACTCCGAGAAGTGCAGATAGAACTGCGGAACGTGCTCTCGCACCTTGAGCGCCAGCTCCTCCTTCGAGAGGTTCGCGTCGTCCAGCCCCACGTTGTACGGCCGGCCCGCCATCGCGTCCGCGTGGTTCAGGCAGTGCAGGAAGCAGTCCGCCACGTCGCGAATGTGCACGTAGTTCCGCTTGAAGTCCTTCTCGAAGATCACGATGTAGCCGTCCGTCACCGCGGCGTACACGAAATGGTTGACGAGCAGATCGAGCCGCAGCCGGGGGGACATCCCGAACACCGTCGCCAGACGCAAGGCGATCGTCCGGCCGCGGCCGAGCAGCTCGGCCTCGGCCTCGACCTTCTGGCGGCCGTAGAGGGTGATCGGCTCGAGCGGCGTCTCCTCGGTGCAGTACACCTCGCCCGATTTCGTGCCGTACCCGCTGTTCGTAACGGGGTACACCACTAACTGCTGCGGCGAGCGGAGGCGGTTCAGCAGCCGGATGGAATCGACGTTCACGCTTTGCGACATGAACGGATCGCGGTCGCAGGCGCCGGCCCCGACGATGCACGCCAGGGGAACGATCGTGTCCGCCTCGGCGACGAGCCGCCGCATCGGCGCTTCATCCCGCACGTCTCCGCGCACGAAGTCGAACCGCTCGTCGGCGCACAGGTGGAACAGCGAGTGCTGGCCGTACAGCAGGTTGTCCAGCACCGTGACGCGATGGCCGGCGTCGAGCAGGCGCTCGCAGAGGACCGAACCGAGATAACCGGCCCCGCCGGTGACCAGGATCCGCTGAGGCATCGGCGACTCTCCGAGCGACGTTGACTTTCCCGCGAACGATGCGGACGATGAATCCTTCTCGACTATCGAGCATCGCTCGCCCGCCCGCAAGAGAAAGGGCAACGCTCGGTCCGCCCCTCCGGCTCTGCGGGACAAGGTCAAGGCGACCGGGGCATGTCATGTCCCTCTCCCCCGGACTGCCGCGGGTCGAGCAGAGTTGACCTCATGCCGCACGAAACGTCGCACGAGACCATGCTGTACGAATCCTTCGCCCGCGACTATCTCGTGAAACTGGCCGATCTGCTCCCTCGGCTCGATGTGGCCCGCATCGCCCAGGCGATCGGCTGGCTCCGCGACGCCCGCGACGCCGGGCGGACGATCTTCGCCTGCGGCAACGGGGGCAGCGGGGCGATCGCCTCCGAACTGGTCGGCGAGCTGGTCAAGTTCTGCTCGGTCGGCCGGCCCCGCCGCTTCCGGGCGATTTGCCTGAGCGACAACGTCTCCGCTCTCACCGCCTGCGCCAATGATGAGGGCTATGAACAGGTCTTCGCCGAACCGCTTAAGAATTTCGCCCAGCGCGGCGACCTGCTGATCGCGATCAGCGGCAGCGGGAACAGCCGCAATGTGCTTACGGCCGTGGAGACCGCGAAGGAACTCGGCGTGCGGACGATCGCCCTGACGAACGGGGAAGGGGGTCGGCTCCGCGAAATCGCCGATCTGCCGCTGCTCGTCCCCGCGTCGCACATGGGCCGGCTCGAAGACTGCTTCTTCATCACGACCCACATTCTCTGCTACGCATTCGTCGACGGGCCGCCGGATCGACGACCGACGATTCCGGCCGCCCCCTCGGAAGAGTAGAATCGGAGGAGTCGCCCCTGTGCGGGGCCATTCCCGTCGCGCCGTTCCGGCGCCCACTCCGATTCCGGAAGCATTTCGCCCGTGCACCTCTCGCTGGTCATTCCCGTCTACAACGCGAGCGAATCGGTCGGCCCGCTGGTCGAACGGATCCACGGCCTGTTCGCCGGGCCGGATTTCGACGGGGATTTCGAGATCGTGCTCGTCAACGACGGGTCCGCGGACGACAGCGAAAGCGTGTGCGCGGAACTCGTCGAGCGCCGTCCCGAGACGGTGCGGTTCCTGCAACTGTCCCGCAACTTCGGCGAGCACAGCGCCGTGCTCGCCGGACTCGACGCCGCCCACGGAGATTTCGTCGCCGTGCTCGACGACGACGGTCAAAACCCGCCCGAAGAAGTTCTGCGGATGCTCGAGCACCTCGAGCGGCACGGGTACGACGTCGTTTACGGACGCTACATCGAGCGCAAGCACGGCTGGTTCCGCCGGCTGGGGAGCGCGTTCAACGACCGCATGGCGACCCTCATGCTGGGCAAGCCGAAACATATCTATTTTTCGAGCTTCAAGGTGATGAGCCGGTTCGTCGTGGACCAGATCGTCCGCTACCGCGGGCCGTTCCCCTACATCGACGGGCTGATTTACCGCACCACGACGAACATCGGCCAGATCGACGTCGCGCATCGCGAGCGGGTCGCGGGGCGTTCGGGGTACACGCTGAAGAAGCTCGTCAAGCTGTGGCTCAACATGTTCCTCGGGTTCTCGATCGCGCCGTTGCGGCTGACGGTCCTCGTCGGTCTGGCCACGTCGCTGCTGAGCGCGCTGGCCCTCGTCGTCGTCATCGTCGATCGGCTGTGGTTCAATCCGAAGATCCCGCACGGCACCCCCACCGTGCTGGTGTTCGTCTCGTTCCTGGCGGGAGTGCAGCTGATGGTCGTGGGCATGATCGGCGAGTACGTGGGGCGGATCTTCCTCGAGCAGAACGGCATGCCGCAGTACATCGTCCGCTACGCGAAGAGCGGCGCGAGCCCGCCGGCCGCGCCCGGCGGGACCGAACCCCGCGCGCACCAGCTCGCCATCGGAACACGGGAGACCACCGATGGCTGACTTCTACGCCGGAAAACGCGTGCTCGTCACCGGCGGCCTCGGGTTCATCGGCAGCAACCTGGCGATCGGGCTGGTTCATCGCGGGGCCGAGACCACACTCGTCGACTCGATGATCCCACAGTACGGGGCCAACCCGTTCAACGTCGAGCCGGTCCGCGACCGCGTGCGAATCAACTACTCCGACGTCCGCGACGCGCACAGTCTCGAATACCTGGTGCGCAATCAGGACGTCGTGTTCAGCCTGGCGGGGCAGGTCAGCCACATCGCCAGCATGCGCGACCCCTTCACCGATCTGGAAATCAATTGCACGAGCCAGCTCTCGCTGCTCGAATGCTGCCGGGCGCACAACCCGCAAGCCCGCATCGTCTTCGCCAGCACCCGGCAGATCTACGGCCGCCCGCAGTATCTCCCGATCGACGAACAGCACCCGCTGGTCCCGGTCGACGTCAACGGGATCAACAAGCTCGCCGCCGAGATGTACTACACGCTGTACCACAAGGTCTACGGCCTGCGCACCGTGAGCCTGCGGCTGACGAACACATACGGCCCGCGAATGGATCTGCGAAGCCCGGAGAAGGGCTTCGTGGGCGTGTTCGTCCGGCGGGCGCTCGACGGGAAGCCGATCGAGCTGTTCGGCACCGGCGAGCAGCGCCGCGATTTCAACTACGTGGACGACGTGGTCGCCGCGCTGCTCCGCGCGGGAGCGACGGAAGACATTGCCGGCCGATCGTTCAATCTCGGCCATCCTCGAAACTACAGCCTGCGGGAGTTCGTCGAGATCCTCGGCCGGTTTGCCGAGTTCGACTCCCGCTGCGTCCCGTTCCCGGAAGAGCGGAAGGCGATCGACGTGGGAGATTACTACGGCCGCTTCGACCGCTTCCGCGCCGCCACCGGGTGGGAGCCGCAAATCGACCTCGCGGAAGGCCTCGAGCGAACGATGGCATATTTCCGCGCGCGCCGCGAACACTACTGCTGAAGAGTGGTCAGTGGATCGTGGACAGTGACCGATTCACAAGCACTGACCACTGACCACTGACCACCAACCACTGACAATGCCCGTCCCCGCCTTCGACTACCTCCGCGGCTACCGCGCCCGTCACGACGAGTTCGACGCCGCCATCCGCCGCGCGCTCGAGTCCGGCCGGCTGATTCTCGGCCCCGAGGTCGAAGCCTTCGAGCGGGAGTTCGCCGCGTACGTGGGAGCCAAACACGCGGTGGGACTCGCCTCGGGGACCGATGCTCTGGTCCTCGCGCTCCGCGCGCTGGACCTCGGCCCCGGTGACGAGGTCATCACCGTCGCGAACACGGCCGTCGCCACGGTCGCCGCGATCCGCGCCGTCGGGGCGGTCCCGCGGTTCGTCGACGTCCGCGACGACACGCTGCTGATGGACGTCTCGCAGCTCGCGGCGGCGATCGGTCCACGCGCTAAGTGCCTGCTGCCGGTGCACCTGTTCGGTCAGCCCGTCGAGATGGACGCCCTGTGCGCCGTCGCCCGCGAACACGGTCTGCCGATCGTCGAAGATTGCGCCCAGGCGCACGGCGCACGCTGGCGGGAGCGGCACGTCGGCACGTTCGGCACGATCGGCTGCTTTTCCTTCTATCCCACCAAGAACCTCGGTGGCTTCGGTGACGGCGGCATGTGCGTCACCGATGACGAGTTCCTCGCTGCGCGGATCCGCGAGCAGCGGATGTATGGCTTCTGTGGCGACGGCATCGCGCACCAGGAAGGCCTCAACAGCCGCCTCGATGAGCTGCAAGCGGCGGTCCTCCGCGTCCGCCTCGCGCATCTCGACGAAGCGCTCGCCGCCCGCCGCGCGATCGCCGACTGTTACCGACGCGAGCTTGCGAGAGCGCCGTATCGGCTTCCCGCCGACCGCGCCGCGGCCCGCGACGCCTGCCACCTGTTCGTCATCCGCACCGACCGTCGGGACGCAGTGACCACGGCCCTCGCGCGGGCGGGAGTGGGCTACGGCATCCACTACCCGGTCCCGATCCACCGCATGCCGGCCTATTCATTCCTCGACGTTCCGCCCGGCTCACTCCCTGTCACCGAGCGGGCCGCCTTTGAAATCCTCTCGCTGCCGATGTTCCCCGAGCTGCGCGAAGACGAACTCGGCGAAGTGCTCCTCGCGCTCCGTGGCGCGTGATTCCCGGACGCGCGGAACTCGTAGTGCGGACTTCAGTCCGCACTTCATCGAATGACGGTACTTCCAAGAAGGCGACTCCGTCATTCCCGCGCAGGCGGGAATCCAGCCCGTCGTCCGCGCCGCCGCTGGATGCCCGCCTTCGCGGGCATGACGCGCCGTCGCGAACTTCGAAGTACTGAACGACGAAAGAGCGATGACGGACAAGCGGCCACGGCAACGGACAACGGACAATCGATGAATCCCGTCGAATACGAGCGGATGGCTCTCGCGGAGGAGACGCACTGGTGGTACCGCGGCCTCCGCGACGCGATCGAGCGCACCCTCGCGCGCGGCCGATTCGCATTGCCGGCATCGCCGCGGATTCTCGATGCGGGCTGCGGCAGCGGGGCGAACCTGCAGATGTTGAAGGACCGCTTCGCCCCCGCCTATCTGGGCGGGTTCGACGCCTCGCCGCTGGCCCTCGACTGGGCGCGGCGAAAGGTCCCCGGCGCGGACCTGTATCAAAGCGACATCCGCGCTCCGCAAATCCACATCGAAAACCTCGATCTCGTGCTGTGCTGCGACGTGATCTACATTCCCGGGGCCGAGGCCGCGCTGCCTGGACTCGCGCTCCTCGCGGGCGGGCTGCGGCCCGGCGGACTGTTCGTGCTGAATCTGCCCGCTTACGACTGGTTGTACAGCGAGCACGACGTCGCGATCCACACCAGCGAGCGGTATACGGCAGCCCGAGTGAAACGGCTCCTCCGCGAGATCGGGCTGCTTCCGGAACTCGTGACTTATCGCTTGTGCGCCTTGTTTCCGGCCATCGTGGCGGCGCGGCTCCCCTCGGTCCTTCGAGCCAAACCCGCGCGCGATGCGGCGCAGTCCGACGTCCGCGTTCCGTCGCGACCGGTCAACGCGCTGTTGGCCGGCATCCTCCGCGCGGAGAACCGGTTGATTTCAGCGGGAGTCCGGCTTCCGTGGGGGAGCTCCGTCTTCGCGGTCGGCCGCAGGCCCGGTCGGCGCGCCGGCTGACGGGCCGGGGGAAGCCCGCGCGCCACGCGCTCCGGCGGGTCCCTCCAGAGCACGGTGAATAGCGGAAGCCGTCGTTGCTCCGAGTCTCTGAAGTTGCCGATATGTTTTCGGTTCGGATAGCGCAGCACCAGTTCGGCCTCCAGGTCCGGCGGAATGTCGCCGGAGAATTCCACGCGGTGGCTGGCCACCACGACCTCGACGCCCCGCTCCTCGAGCAGCCGCAGAATCCGCCGCGTGCGGCGAGTGGCGCCCCAGTCCTCGTCGAACACGTCGAAGAACGTCCGCGTGGGATTCCGCCGATCGCTGAGAAAATACACCTCCGGGCAGTCGGTCGCGGCGTAAATGCTGCTCCCCTCCGCCGAATGCGCCTGCACCTCCCGGACCAGCGCCTCATACGTCGCCGCGGTCGTTTCGCGGACGCGAATCCCGCCCCGCGGGACGTTCAGCGTCGTCAACCTGTCGAGGGGCGTATACCGCGTGCCGAGGTTGTACACGTGGGAGGAATGCAGCCAGACGACCGCGTAGGCCAGGTAGAAGCCGGCCACCACCAAGTGCACCCCCCGCGGTGCGAAACGCTGAGCGCCGACGACGGCGAGCACCGCCAGCGCCGCCATCGGCGCCGCATAGAAGAAGTAGCTCTCGTAGGAGAGCGGCACCTGCACCAGGCTGACGAGCGCCGCCATCGCCACGACGACGAAGCCTCGCTGCCGGGCCCGCGGGTCCGACCACGCGCCTTCCCCTGCCGCGATCATCAGCGCGCCCGCAATCACCGTCAGCGGAACCAGCGGTCGTACCGAAAACCACACGCCGGCCCGGACCATGAATTGATCCCCGAACGTCAGCGCCGCCGACAAGACCGCCGCCACGATGACGGCAATCCCGTCGCGTCGCGAAAGTCGCCTCCGCACGAGCGGCGCGAACAGCAGGACCAGCATCGGGACCGCGGCCGCCAGCGTCCACGCCGGAGGCAGCGGTGCCGACAGCGCGCTGGTCAACCGTCTCCGCGGCACGACGAACACTCCCCGCCACCAGTCCCCCATGCTGTCGCTGAGCGCGTAAGGAACCAGGAACAGCGCCACCGGGACCGCCGCGCCGGCGAGAAACGCCGCCCCCGCCGTCGCCAGCCGCCTCCACCGCGGACCCCCCGCGAGGCCCCGCAGGTGGACTTCATTGCGGATCAACAGCGCCGCCAGGATCCACCCCGGGACCGCGAAATGCACGATCGACATCACGTTCACCAGGTCCGGCGGCAGGCTCCCCACCAGCAGCGTAATCCCTGCGCAGAACGCCAGCAGACCGGCGATCGTGAACCAGCCGAATCCCCACGAGCGTCCCCCCGCTCCGTCCTGGTCGGCGATCAATTGCTCCCGGAACACGAGAAACAGCAGGACCGCGGCGACGTAGTACAGCCCGACCGATTTCGCCAGGAACGACAGCCCTCCGCACACCCCCGCCACGAACAGCCAGCGCGTTCCCCCGGTGTCGATGTGCCGGAACAGCGCCAGACTCCCGAACGTCGCCAGAAACAGGTTGTACCACGACGGCATCGACGCCGAATAATTCGGCACGCTCCACGCCAGGCACAACAGCGTGACCAGCCCCGCCACGAGGGGCCGGGCGAAACGCGCCGCGATCGCATACACCGCCGGCACGAACGCCAGCGTGGCGACGAACAACAGCCACCGCAGCGAGACCAGCCCCACCCCCAGCACGCGAAAGGTCGCCGCGTGCAGCAGGGTCAATCCGCCCGTGTAGGGCGCGTCGAAGTCCCGGTGCGGCAACTCCCCCGCCAGCACGCGCTCCGCGGAATGGGCCAGCGTGCCGTCATCGTGCGGAATCCACTCCGCATCGAAGCTGCCGTACAGATAGACCGCCACCGCCAGCCATACGGCGGGGAGAACGACGGCATGCCTGTCGATCGAGCGGACCAAGTGCTGACCCGTCGCACGGAGCCGCGAAGAAATGACCGGCGGTCTTGAAGCCGCGAAGATCATTCGGAGAACGCGCGAACGCGCTCGGCGATGTGAGTGCCCGAGAGAGGACTCGAACCTCCACGGGGTTTACCCCCACCAGGTCCTGAACCTGGCGCGTCTGCCAATTCCGCCACTCGGGCGAGTGGTCTCGCTAGAAGATACGGCCTACCCTTCCGCAGAGCAAGTGATGTCGCTCGCACGAATAGCCGGCGGGAAACTTCCCGCCGGCGCGCGTCCAGCGCCGATCGTGCCCCGGCCGTCGAATCTCCCCCGCCGGCGGACGGTCGTCCGCCGGCGATCTTCACGCCGCGAAGTCCCGCAGACGCACCGGCTGCCGCCGCGGCCCCCAGTCTCCCGGCGGTCCGTCGAACACCCCCGCGCATTGCGTGCCGCAATCCGCGCACCGCCCGTCGTCCGTCAGGTTCCATTCCGACAGCACGTACCAGTCCCGCTCGACGAGCAGCCCGCCGCACTCGTGGCAGAACGTGCTCCCCCCCTGCGAATCGTGTACGTTCCCCGTGTACGCGTACCGCACACCGTTGCCGACCGCGATCCGCCGCGCCCGCGACAGCGTCTCCGGCGGCGTGGGCGGCGTGTCGAGCATCCGGAAGTCCGGATGAAACGCCGTGAAGTGCAGCGGCACGTCCGGCCCCAGCTCGCGGACCACCCACTGCGTCATCTCGTCCAGTTCCGCGTCCGCGTCGTTCTCGCCGGGAATCAGGAGCGTCGTGATCTCGAACCACACGTCCGTCTCGTGCTTCAGATACTTCAGCGTGTCGAGCACCGGTTCCAGATGCCCCAGGCACACGTCGTGATAGAACCGCTCCGTGAAGCCTTTCAAATCCACGTTCGCCGCGTCCATGTGACTGTAGAATTCCGCCCGCGGCTCCGGGCAGATTTCGCCCGCGGTCACGGCCACCGTCTTGATCCCCGCCTCGCGGCAGGCGATCGCCACGTCGATCGCGTACTCCATGAAGATCACAGGATCGTTGTACGTGAACGCCACGCTCCGGCAACCGAGCTCCTGCGCCGCGCGGGCGATCGTCGCGGGATCGGCCTGGTCCGCGAGCGTGTCGATCTCCCGCGACTTGCTGATGTCCCAGTTCTGGCAGAACTTGCAACCCAGGTTGCAGCCCGCCGTGCCGAACGACAGCACCGGCGTGCCGGGCAGGAAGTGATTGAGCGGCTTCTTCTCGATCGGGTCGATGCAGTAGCCGCTCGAGCGGCCCCACGTCGTGAGGACCACCTGATCGTCCTGCCGGGCGCGGACGAAGCAGAACCCGCGCTGCCCTTCGTGCAGCTTGCAGAACCGGGGACAGACGTCGCACTGAATGCGGCCGTCTTCGAGCTGGTGCCAGTATTTCGTGCCGACCACCGCCGGGTCGTCGAGATGAATCATTTTGCCTCTTTCCGCCGGAACCGGCGGGAGATAGGATGGGAGAGGTCGATGGGTCGCCCGTAGCCCGAATCGTCAAGCGACGGACGGATCGACGATCCGTCCGACCTTCCCCTCATTATTCGCCGGCACTTCGCGCCGGTCAAAGCGATTTTTCCCCTCTCTTCTCCCACCGCCATGTCCGCCACGCGCATGCCGGCGGCTGCCGGCCGCTTCTATCCCGACGACCCCGCCGCCCTGTCGCGCGTCGTGCGCGGGCTGCTCGACGCGGCCGCCATGCACCAGCCGCCGGAATCGTCGCCGCCCAAGGCAATCGTCGTCCCGCACGCCGGATATGCCTTTTCCGGGCCGATCGCCGCCAGCGCCTACGCGAGGCTGCTTCCGTTCCGTCGCGCCATTCGCCGCGTGGTGCTGCTCGGCCCCGCCCACTTCGTGAATCTCGAAGGACTGGCGGCGAGCGCCGCGGCCGAGTTCGAGACGCCGCTGGGCCAAGTGCTGGTCGATCTCGAAGCGATCGAGGACGTGCTGCGGCTGCCGCAGGTCTGCGTCGCCGACGGCGCCCATTCCCGCGAGCACAGTCTGGAAGTCCATCTGCCGTTCCTGCAGAGCGTCTTGTCCGACTTCCGCATCGTGCCGCTCGTCGCCGGCCGCGCCGCCCCCGAAGCCGTCGCCCAGGTGATCGAGCGGCTGTGGGGCGGCCCGGAGACGCTGTTCGTCGTCAGCACCGACCTCAGCCACTATCACGATTACGAGACGGCGGTCCGGCTCGACCGCGAGACGAGCCGCGCCGTCGAAGAGCTGCGCGCCGCCGACCTGCGGGGGGACCGCGCCTGCGGCTATGTGCCGCTGGGAGGACTGTTGACCGTCGCCCGCGCGCACGGCCTGCGGGTGCGAACGGTCGATCTGCGAAACTCGGGAGACACGGCCGGTCCGCGCGACCAGGTCGTGGGATACGGGGCCTATGTCGTCGAGTGAGACATCGCTGTCCCTGTCGCTCGCTCAGCGGGACCTGCTGCTCGACGTGGCGGATGCTTCGATCGAGCACGGCTTGACCGCCGGCCGCCCGCTGCCGGTCGTTTCCGGCGCGCACCCGCCGCCGTTGCGGGTATTGCTCGCGACGTTCGTCACGCTGCGGATCGACGGCGAGCTGCGGGGCTGCATGGGTTCGCTGGAGGCGACCGAGCCGCTCGTCGAGAACGTGGCCCGCAACGCCTTCGCCGCCGCCTTCCGCGACCCGCGGTTTCCGCCGCTGGCGGCCGCCGAATTCGCACGGCTCGACGCACACCTTTCGATCCTCAGCCCGCCCCAGCCGCTGGGCTTCGCCTCCCAGGCGGAGCTGCTCGCGCTCGTGCGGCCGGGTCTCGACGGTCTGATCCTGATCGAAGGCCCCCGCCGCGGCACGCTCCTCCCGGCCGTCTGGGAGCACCTTCCCGATCCCCACGAGTTTCTCGCCCACCTCAAGCGCAAAGCGGGCCTGCCCCCGACGTACTGGTCCGACACGCTGCGGGTGATGCGCTACACCGCCGAATCGGTCGCGCGCTACGATTGACCGCGAGCGACCTGGAGGTCGTTGCGGATCCGGCGAAGACCGGCCAGCGGGCGAACCGCCTCCTGCGCGATCTGCTTCTGATAGTAGCTGTGAACGCGGCCGGTGATCACCAGCTCGCGGCCCACCACTTCGCAGCTTAGTTCCGCCGCCTGAAAGTCGGGATGGGAGGCGAGCACGCCGGCGACGAGTTCTCCCAGCCCGTGGCCCGGGTCGAGACGCAGAGCGGACGTCATGACGGATCTCGAAAGTCGCGGAGTAGAGAAATGCAAGAGGCGTTCGACGACGCGCTGTGGGATCCAGCGCGGCCGCCCCTGTCGTAAGATCGGCAAGCTGGGCGGTCTGTCGCAGCCCGCTTGGAATTTCTCAAGTTCCCGAAGGTGACCCGGGCCGAATGGAGCGAATGCGCCGGCCGTAGTGCGGACTTCAGTCCGCACACTCCGCTTGGAGCACGGACTGAAGTCCGTACTGCACGAGCACCACGAGTCCGAACCGCGGCGATTCCCGCGCAACTCGTCACCTCGCCGAGTAACCGGCGAACACCTCCCGGACCACGACGGCGCCGCTCGTCTCCACGTCGACCGTCACGTTGTAGGAGAAGCCGGACGACGGCGCGTGCGTCCAGCGGACGGTCCAACCGCCCTCCTTCCGCTCGGTAACGCTCGCCGTCTTCTCCGCATCGGCGATCCAGGCCCCATCGTGCGCGGGTCGCACGTCGGGAATCGGCTGGTAATTCGCGTTCAACGCCCGCTCCGCGGCGGGAAGCGCGAACTGCACCGCCTGCTCCTTCGTCGCTGGCTGGATGATGATCGGCGGCCGCACGGCTCCCCCCGCCGCCGTCACCGTGAAGTCCACCGGCTCGGACGCGAGCTTTCCATTCCATAAGGGAGGAAATGCCTTGTCCGTTCGATCGCCCGCCGCGAATTCGAGAAACAACATCGCCCGGCAGGGACCGGTGCCGCAAGGCACGGTCGTCCCGATCACCTGGACTGGTCCCGGCAAGATGATGGGGCGGCGGCGGCGGAAGACGCCGCGGACCTCGGCGTCTTCCGGGACGGGGGAGGGTTGCGCGGCGGCGGGAGGAAGAATCGCGGGCGCCTCCGCACGGAGTTTGTCGACAGGCAAGGGGACCGGCCCGGGGACTGGGATCGGCTCGGGGAGCGGGATCGGCCGTCCGGGAGGCAGCGGCCGCACGATCGGGCGGTCCTGCTGCACGATGAGTGTCACCTCGAGCGATTCGCCGGGGCCGAGCCGCTTCGCCGCGCCGCCTTTTTCCGCCGCGCTTTCCAGCGTCCACTGCGCGCCGGTCTGCCGGTGGGAGATCACCAGCTTCACCTTTCCCCCCAGTTGGTCGGCGCTCGCGAGGCGGAGCGGCTTGTCCGACGTGTTCTTGAGAACGACCCGGAACGCGAGCGGGCCGAAGGGGCTGAACTCCTTGAGCTCCGGCTGCACCGTCACCGAGAGGCCCTCCTGCGAGGCGGGGGCCGAGACCTCCCCCTGCGGCTCGCCGGGGAACTGCGGCTTTTCCTGGAACGCCAGCTTCCATGCCGGGGCGGGGACCGGAACGGGCACCGGGACCGGCGGGCGGATCAAGCGGTCCTCCCGAGCCTCGTCGTCCGCGGCAACCGCCCCGAACCCCAGACCTGCGCACAATATCGCGGCGGCAATCGCTTTCATCGTTCGCTCTCCGTTGGCTCGATTCTCGACCAGTCCCCCCTCCGCCATTCTTCGTTCCGCCGGGCGTTCCTACTGAGACGACCCGCGAGCCCGGCGCGTTCCGCGAAATTCCACAGTCACCGGTGAGGACGGCGCTCGCAACCCTTTTTTCGAAATTCGGCGAGCATCGCGGGCGGCGATTCCTTAGAATCCACGTTGCGATTTCACATTCCCCTCCGCGAATGAGGACGACACGATGAGCAGGAACCTGGCGGCGGTGCTGTTGTGTGCGTTGGCGATGGCGGGCTGCGAACGCGAACCCAAGCCGGAAAAGCCCGCGGTGGATCGCGCCATCGAGGGCAAAGAGGTCACGTTGACCGATGCGAATTTCGACGAAATCGTGCTCCAGAGCTCGCAGCCGGTGCTCGTCGATTTCTGGGCCCCCTGGTGCGGCCCCTGCATGGCCATCGGGCCAGTCGTCGAGGACCTGTCCATCCAACACGACGGACGCCTCGTCGTCGGCAAGGTGAATATCGACGAGAATCCCGAGCTGGCGAACCGTTTCGAGATTCAGGCCATTCCGTTGTTCCTGTTGTTCCGCGACGGCAAAGAGATCGACCGTCTCAGCGGCGCGAACCGCGGCGCGCTCATCGGCAAGGTCCGGAAGACGCTGGACGCCGCCGAATAGCCGGCTGGCGGCGCTCCTGCGCCCGAATGCACTGCCGGACTCGGCCGACGTGACATCCGCGACGGACACGCATCGATTCGCGGATCGCCGCCCACGCGGAAGTCATCGACGGGTAGGAGCAACCACGATGAAAGTCGCCGTCACGGGTTCCAGCGGACTGGTCGGTTCGGCGCTGGCGCCTTACTTGACGGCGGGGGGGCACGAGGTCGTTCGCATCGTCCGCCGTCCTGCGCGCGGCGCCGATGAGATGTCCTGGGATCCGTCGGAGAAAAGTCTCGACTCCACAGCGCTCCGCGGGATCGACGCCGTCGTCCATCTCGCCGGCGAGAGCATCGCCGGCGGCCGCTGGAACGCCGAGAAGAAGCGCCGCATCCGCGACAGCCGCGTCGACGGCACCCGCCTCCTCGCCGAGGCGCTCGCCGCCGCGGAGGAGGGCCCGCGCGTGTTCGTCTGCGCCTCGGCGATCGGCTACTACGGCAGCCGCGGGGCGGAAATCCTCACCGAGGCGAGCGCCGCCGGACGCGATTTCCTCGCGGACGTCTGCCGGGAATGGGAAGCGGCGGCGGACCCGGCCCGGGCCGCGGGGGTTCGCGTCGTCCACTTGCGGTTCGGGATGATCCTCGATCCCGCCGGCGGAGCGCTGGCCAAGATGCTCACGCCGTTCAAGCTGGGCGCGGGCGGGCGGATCGGCGACGGCCGCCAATATTGGAGCTGGATCGCCCGCGACGACGTGCTCGACGTGGTCCTCCGCGCCTTGACGGAGGACGATCTCGCCGGTCCCGTCAACACCGTTTCGCCGAACCCGGCCACGTGCGGCGAGTTCACGAAGACGCTGGGCCGCGTCCTGTCCCGCCCGACGATCTTTCCGATGCCCGCGTTCGCGGCCCGCCTCGCCTTCGGCGAAATGGCCGACGCGCTGTTGCTCGCCAGCCAGCGCGTGGTCCCCCAACGGTTGCAGCGATCGGGGCACCGCTTCCGCCACCCCGAATTGGAAGCGGCGCTCCGGCACATGCTGGGCCGTTGAGGGGCGAGAAGCGGCGAAATCGTTCCCGCCGGCACCCACCGCACCGTCACATTCCGGCCCTCCCGCACGACCGGCCGCGCTCCGACTCATCGAGGCTGATTCCGTTTGACAGCGCCCGATCGCGCAGTACGTTTCCAGTGGTCGACACGACGGCTGACGCCGCGGCACGGCAAGCCGCTTCCGGGCCGGGTCCCGCGCTCCGGCCGGAGCGCGGGAGCGGAAACGCGGTCGATGGGTTCGAAAATCGTATCTACACAAGTTCGGGAGCTCGATACATGCGTCGCAACACACGAATCAAGCGGGCCGGATTCACATTGGTGGAAGTCCTGATCGTGGTGGTCATCCTGGGGATTCTCGCGGCGACCGTCCTGCCGCAGTTCACCACCGCCACCGGCGATGCCCAGGAGACCGCGATCCGGCAGAACCTGCAGACCCTGCGGAGCCTGATCCAGACCTATCGGATGCACCACAACGACCGCGTTCCCGCCGCCGGAACCACCGACGCCGCCCTGTTCGTCGATCAGTTGGTCAAATCCAGCGACGCGGACGGCACGGTGGGCGACATCGGCACGAAGCCGTTCGGCCCCTATCTCGTCGGGCAGTTCCCCTCCAATCCGTACAACAACCTGCGAACGGTGAAGGTCGTGAACTCGGCGACCATCGGCGCCGCCGACGACGGCACCGGCTGGCTCTACAGCTCCGTGACCGGGCAGCTCAAGGCGAACACGGCGACGTTGACCGCGGCCGACGGCACCGCGATCGAAGCCCTGTAAGGGACCAGACGACGTCGCCGCATCGACCACCGAAGGTTTTCGAACCGGGCCCGCGGGGGAGATTTCCCTCGCGGGTTCCTGCTTTGCGGCCGCGCCCTCCGGAGATCCGGCGTCCCGCGCGGTTCGTTTCACGAGCTCCTGAAGATCCCGGATTGCCGCGCCGCCGAAATTCTGTTATTCAGGGCTATTCCGACCGCACATTCCCGCACGACGAACCCGCGCATCAGGCGGATCCCCCGGCACGACGCCGCGGAGACCCTGCAGGGAGGCAACTTGAGATCTGGCACCGTTCACAAGCTGCGCGTGCTGTTCGTCGACGACGAAGCGCCCCTCCGCAACCTGATTAAGCTCGAGCTTCCGCGGATGGGACACGAAGTCACCCTCTGCGAGGATGGCCGCGCCGCGCTCGCGGCGATCGAGAAGCACAGCTTCGACGCCGCGATCGTCGACCTGCGGATGCCGGGGCTGTCCGGCTGGGACGTGGTCGACCGCATCCGCGAGAACTTCCCGGAGACCGAGTGCATCATCAGCACCGGGCACGGGAACATGGAAGAGGCGATCCAGGCGATCCGCAAGGGGGCCTATGATTTCCTCCCCAAGCCGTGCAAGCTGTTCGAGATCGCCAACGTGCTGCAGCGCGTCGGCGAGAAGCGGTCCCTCACGCACAAGGCGATCGCCCTGGAAAGCCGGCTGCAGGCGGTGGAGGGCAACACGGACCTCATCGGCGACACGCCCGCCATGTCCCGCGTCAAGGCGTTGATCGAGAAGATCGCGCCGACCGACTCGACCGTGTTGATCCTCGGCGAGACGGGGACCGGCAAGGAGCTGGTCGCCCGCCGCATCCATGACCTGAGCCGCCGCAACAACGCCCCGTTCGTCGCCGTGAACTGCGGGGCGCTCCCCGAGAACCTCGTGGAAAGCGAGTTCTTCGGGCACCGCAAGGGCGCCTTCACCGGGGCCGACAGCCCGCGCAAGGGGTTGTTCGAGGTCGCCAACGGGGGAACGCTGTTTCTCGACGAGCTGGGCGAGCTGGACAAGGCGATGCAGGTCAAGCTGCTGCGGTTCCTCGAATCGGGCGAGATCCGTCGCGTCGGCGAGAACGAGCCGTTCCACGTCGACGTCCGCGTGGTCTGCGCCACGAACCGCGAAATGGAGGAAATGGTCCGCTCCGGCGATTTCCGCGAGGACCTCTACTTCCGCGTGAACACCTTCGAGATCCACCTCCCGTCCCTCCGCGAGCGGAAGGGGGACGTCCCCCGCCTCGCCCGGTTCCTCATCGCCCGCTATCTGAAGCGGGCCGACCTGCCCGACGACATCCTCTCGACCGAAGTCGTCGAGGTCCTGACCGAACACGACTGGAGCGGCAACGTCCGCGAACTGGCCAACGCCCTGGAGCACGCGGTGATCCTCTCCGACGGGGAGGCCATCACCGCCGACCACCTGCCGGCGAGCGTCACGAAGCGGCGGCCCGCCCCGGCGTCCGCCGGGACCGGCCTCTCGTTCGCGAACTTCGACGGCCCGCTCACGCTCCGCGAGATCGAGCGGGAAGTGATTCACTGCGTCCTCGACAAGCACGCCGGCGACAAGCCCGCCGCCGCCGCCGAACTGGGCATCGCCTTGAAGACGCTCTACAACAAGCTGCACCAGTACCAGACCCGCGCCGCCGCGGGCTGAGAACTGCGCCAACGAAAGACCCCGGCTTCCGCGCGGGAAGCCGGGGTTTCGAATTCGCCGAGGCCGTAGGACGGATTGGCAATCCGTCCTACGCAAATCGCATCGGAAAACAGCCTGAAGGCTGTACTCCAACAGACGCGGGATCAATACTGGCGGACGACGCCGACCACCACGCCGAGGATCTCGATGTCGTTGGTGTAGATCGGCTTCATCTTCGAGTTGGCGGGCTCGAGGCGGATGCGGTCCTTCTCGCGGTGGAACCGCTTGAGCGTCGCCTCGTGGCCGTCCACGAGGGCCACCACGATCTCGCCGTCGCGGCAGGTCTCCTGGCGGCGGACGACCACGTAGTCCCCTTCCGCGATCTGGTCCTCGATCATCGAGTCCCCCTTCACCTTCAGGCAAAAGTGGTCCTCGTTGTCGAACAGCTTGCGGAAATCGACCTTGTCCTTCTGCTCCTCGGCGAGGAGCGGCTTGCCCGCGGCGATCTGGCCGGCGAGCGGGAGTTGCAGCCGCTGCCGGGGCGAGTCCGAAAGTTGGATCGCCCGCGACATATGCGCCTCGCGGGAGATCAAACCCTTCTTCTCGAGCGCCTTGAGATGGCACATGACGCCGTTCGGCGAGCGGATCCCGAACTGGGTGCCGATCTCCCGCACCGTCGGCCCGTACCCGCGGTTGAGGATCTTGTCCTTGAGGAACTCGTAGATCTGCTTCTGGCGGGTGGTGAGCTTCGGCCTGACCTTCGGCTTCCAAGGCATGCTGTGTTCCCCTCGACTAATGACCCGTTGCGACAGCGGTCCGAAGCGGCGCGCCTGCCGGCCGCCTCACCCACCGGATCGCGAAAGCGTTCCACCGCCCTCGCTGAACGAACGGGCCGAGCGCACCCGTTCATACTGCCGATAGGTCTGTCAATGGACATCCTAATGTACAGCCATGCATTCGGCAACGGCATTCGTCGAAATTTTCCATTTTTCGGGATTTTTTTCGAAACCCCTGCGGCGCTCGGGTTCACAAGCTCGGAGTGCTGACGACGCCCTTACGACGGCAGTTCGCCGAAATGTCGTCTGCCGAAGCACGAATGACGAATGAACGAAATGGCGATGCGCCGCTTCATTCCGTGCCGCGGCGCGGTTCCGCCGCGGGCTGACCGGCGACCCTCGCGACCGCTGCGGGGAGCGTCGCCGCAGTCAGCGTCGTGGAGACCACCTTCCCCTGCCGATCGACGAGCCAGAACAGCGGGACGTCGCGCACGCCGTAGTGTTGCGCGATCGGGTTGTTCCAGCCCCGCTGCTCCGGCCGCGCGTGGAAGATCTGCTTCCACGTCAGGCGGTGCTGCTCGAGGAACGCATCGATGGCCCCCTCGTCCTCGTCCAGGTTCACGCCGACGACCGTCAGCGCTTCCGGCGGATGCTGCCCGATCTCCGCCTGGAGCGCGTCGATCTGCTCGATGAACCCGCGGGCCGTGGTCGACCAGAACACGACCAGCACCACCCGCCCGCGATAATCCGCGATGTTCACCGTCCCGCCGTCGATCGTCGGTCCGGCGAGTTCCAGGGTCCGACCCGGCAGCTCGAGCCGGCGGAGAACGCCGACCGCCTCCTTCCCCTGCGGGTTCTCCGGAAACTGCTTCTGCAACAGGGCGTAGCAGTTCACCGCCTCGTCGGCCATTCCGTTCAGCTCGCAGCTTCGCCCGGCCGCGCACAGAAGCGGCGCGGCGTGCGGCTCGTCCTGCGGGAAGCTCGTGGCGTAAAACTTCGCCTGCCGGACGAATTCCTCCAGCCACTGCGGCTCGTTCCGCGCGAAGCGGCGGGCGTTGGTATGCGCGAAACGGGCGACGGCGAACGCGGCCTCGGCCGCGGGGGCGGACTCTGGCGCCCGCTCGAACAGCGACGCCGCGTCGTCGTACAGCGCGTCGATGTGCTCCCGCTCGCCGTGCAGGGCCAATTGCAGACGGGCCTCCATCAAGTGATGCACGCCTCCGGCGAACTGCGCGCTCCGCTGCGGATCGTCGTGGGTCTTCGCGACGACATCGCTCGCCAACACGATGATCTTGCGGTTCCGCCGCGCCTGGGCTTCGGCGATCTCCTTGAGTTGGGCGTTTTGCGGAAACGGCTCGACCCGCACCCGCACGATCTCCTCCAGCAGCCATTCCGGGCTCCCTTTCTCGGGGACGGGACGCGCGTCCCCCGCCGTGATCGCCTCCGGCTCCGCCGGGCCCGGGCCGGAAATCGACGCCGGAGGAAGCGCCTTTCGGGCAGCGGCGGCGGTTTCCGGGGCGTCGCGCGCGCCGCCGCACCCCGCCAGAATGGCCGCCGTTATCGCGAATTCCCACGTTCCGCACCGCCAGGTCGACTTCCTGATCATGACGAATCATTCCTTGATAAATCCGGCAGGGCCGGGCGGCGGGATGGCCGGGACGGGACCGCAGCAAAGTCTCGGCTATCTCATCGCGTGTCGTTGTACGGAAAATCGCCTTGCGGGGGAAGACGATTCCCCATGCGCCGGCCGAGTGGTAGAATCGGCGCCTGCTGGAATCCCCCTGTCTCTTCAGCCGCCGGGAGATCCGACCGATGCGCCGCCTCATCGCCCTGTCGACGATCGCGATCCTGTCCGCCGCCGGCCCCGCCGTGCAGGCCGCCGATGCCCAGCCGGCCCGCACCGAGGCGGAGCAGCAGGCGATCGCCGAGGTCCGCCGGCTGGGCGGGAGCGTGATGGATCTCGCCCAGAACGACCCCCGCCTGGTGGTCGCCTATCACCTCGCCGACCAGAAGGCGACCGACGAACAGTTGGCCCCGCTCGCGAAGCTGCCGCAAATCGTCGAGCTGAACCTCCGCGGGACGGACGTCACCGACGAGGGTCTCCGGCAGATCGCGGGGCTGAAAGGCCTCGTCCGCCTGCACCTCGAGAAGACGAAGATCGGCGATGCCGGCCTCGCGCATCTCAAGGGGCTTGAAAACCTCGAGTACTTGAATCTCTACGGCACGCAAGTCACGGACGAAGGACTCAAACAGCTTTCGGGCCTGAAGAAGCTCAAGAAGGTGTACGTCTGGGAGACACAGGTCACTGAGACCGGGGCCGACGCCCTGAAGAAGGCCCTGCCGGAGGTCGCCGTGATCCGCGGCGCGGCGCTCGCCCCCGAGCCGGAGAAGCCGGCGGATCCGAAGAAAGAGCAGAAATAGCGGTGGCTTCCGCCCGACCGCGACTGGGATGGATTTTCCGGCCGCAATCGGTTCTGATGGTTCCACTGGGTTTCTCCCGCCCGTTCGTCGCAGGCAATCGCCCCATCCGCTTGCGAGAACTTCCCCCGGGCCTCCGGGTGATGGATCACGACATGCGCGCGACCTCGTCGGAAGGGATCGTCGAAGTTCTGCCGCGCGATCCGGATTCCGTCCGCGATCTCGAATCGGCCCGGATCCTGCTCCGCGAGCAGGCGGCCCTGTTCGCGGCGATGGGAGAGCGGTTCGAGCAGATGCAGCGCGAGCTCGACCGCCGCACGGGCGAGGCCGAGGCCCGCGCCCGCGAGCTGCGGGCCGTGTCGGCCCAGCTCACGCACGCCGAGCAGCGCGAGCGCCGCCGGCTCGCGGAGCTGCTGCACGATCAGCTTCAGCAGCTTCTGGTGGCCGCCAAGATGCGCGTCGGGTTGGTCCGTGCCGAGGTCGCGGACGCCGAGCAGCGCCGCACGCTCAGCGAGACCGAGGACCTCCTCAAGCAGTGCCTGCATGCGACGCGGTCGCTCGCCGTCGAGCTGAGTCCCCCGGTCCTGCAGGACCAGGGGCTCACGCCGGCGCTCGAGTGGCTCGCGCGTTGGATGCGGGACTGCCACGGGTTGCGGGTGGAGGTCGAGGGAGACGGAGACGCCGAACCGGACGCCGACGCGATCCGGGTGCTCTTGTTCGAGATCGTGCGCGAGCTGCTGTTGAACGTGGTCAAGCACGCCCGCACCGAGTGCGCCGAGATCCAGGTCAGCCGCTTCGACGACCTCGTGCAAGTGATCGTCCGCGACGCAGGGATCGGCTTCGACGCGGCGATGCTGGGGGCCGAAGGCCAGACGGCCGGCGGGTTCGGGCTGAGCAACGTCCGCCACCGGCTCGAGCTGATGGGAGGCCAGTTCGACCTGGAAAGCGCTCCCGGCGCGGGCACGCGGGTGCTGCTCCGCGCGCCGGCCTCGCTCGGGCTGGACGCGGGACGCGCTTCCGCCCACCGCCCGCGCTCGACGGGACAGCCATCGCCGCACCGCAAGCGGGTCCGCGTGCTGCTCGCCGACGATCACCGCATGGTCCGCGAGGGGCTCGTCGCGTTGCTGGGGCGGTACGAGGAGATCGACCTAGTGGGCGAGGCGTCGGACGGCCGGATGGTCGTGGACCTGGCCCGCCGCCTCCGCCCGGAGGTCGTCGTGATGGACGTGTCGATGCCGCAGATGTCGGGGATCGAGGCCACGCGGATCATCGCCGCCGAGCTCCCCGCGGTGCGGATCGTAGGGCTGTCGTTCCACGACGAAGAGGACATGGCCCAGGCGATGCTCGCGGCCGGGGCCGCCGCCTATCTCACCAAGGACCGCCTCTCCGACGACCTCGTGGACCTGATCCAATCGGTGCGGGGGGCGAAGGGCGACGAGTGAGGACGCAATCGTGGCTCGAGCTGCCAGCTTGAGCCGGGTGTGCGCGCCGGCGGCGCGTCGTAGTACGGACTCGAGTCCGTACCACGACGCCGTTCACTCGTGGCCCGCCGCGGGTTGCTCGTCCAAGGCCTTCTTGATCGCCGCCTCGATTTCCTCGTGGCCTTCACCGAGCTCGAAGTTCGCGATCAGCGCGCCTCCCTTGCGGAACAGCCGGTAGGTGGGGAACGGTCCAACATCGAACGCTTTGCTAGCGGCCTCCAGATCTTCGTACTTCGCATCGGCGATGTAGTTCGCGAACGTGGCGCCCTGCTTCGTGAGAAATTCCAGCGCCGCGTCGCGCGTCTCGTCGGGTTTGTCCTCGATCGCCAGCGAGACGACCTTCAGTCCCCGGCCGGCGTACTTCTCGTGGAACTCGACCGTGTGCGGGAACTTCTGCATGCAGGCGGGGCACCAATAGCCCCAGTAGTCCACGAGCACGACCGGCGCGTCGCTCTCGGCGAGCAGCTTGTCGAAGCCGGCCTTGTCGATCGGCTTCAATTCGACGATCGCTTCGGCGGCCCCGTTCGCGTTCGCCGAACCTGCGGGCGCGCCACGCTCTCCCTGCTCGACCGGCCGCTCGCAGCCTGCCGCGGCCGCCAGCGCAAGAATCGCCAGCGCCAAAACCGGGCGCCCGCCCGTCCGAATTCGATCCATCGGATGTCACTCCTGCAAGCGCGTGGCGAAAGCCTCCGCTCGGACTCCAAAGTCGAAATCCAAATGACAGTAGTTCCAACAAAGGCGACTCCGTCATTCCCGCGCAGGCGGGAATCCAGCCTGTCGTCCGCGCCTCCACTGGATGCCCGCCTGCGCGGGCATGACGCGCCGTCGCCAAATTGGAAGGACTGAATCACGAAAGAAACTCGAATGTCGAAACACGAGCGACTGTCGTCATTCGAGCTTCGTCATTCGAGCTTCGTCATTCGACATTCAATTCTTGTACCCGATCCCGCAGCCGAACTGCCGGGTCTCGGTCACTTCCGGCTTCGTGCCGGCGAGCACGGCATCGACGGCGTCGCGGACGTACTGGGCTTTGACCTTCTCGGTGTTCTGGCTGTCGTCGAAGGATCCCATGTAGACGATGTTCTGGTCCTTGTCGAGGACGAACAGGTGCGGGGTGACGGTGGCGCCGAACGCCTTGCCGCTCTCCTGGCTCTCGTCGTACAGGTAATCGAAGGTGAAGCCCTTCTTCTCGGCCCGCTCCTTCATCTTGTCGAGCTTGTCGGCGGCCTGGGTGTTGCAGTTGATGGCGACGAACTCGACCCCCTTCTCCTTGTACTCCTTGGCGAACGCGACGAAGCGGTCTTCGTAGGCGACCGCGACCGGGCAGTGATTGCAGGTGAAGGCGACCACGACCGCCTTCGCGTCCTTGTAATCGCCGCCGCTCTTCTGCGCGTCGTCGATGTTGACGCCGCTGAACGCCGGGGCCTTCTGGCCGACCTCGACCTTCTTGTTGAACTTCGCCGCGAGAGTCGGGGCGACCGCGAAGGCCGCCGCCGTCAGGGTCGCCGCCGCAATCAACAGGACTTTCTTCATCTGATTCCCTCTCCCAGTTCGACGTGGATGCTGCCGATCCAGCCTGCGACCGGGTCCGCCCGGCCGCGTTCCCGAAAGGGAACTCCGATCAAGGATCGTCGATTCGTTTTAGGGAGTGGGGCGGGAGGAATCAAGTCCGGCGGGGCCGCGCAGCGCCGCCTCGATCACCGTCCCCTCGTTCACCGTGGGGCGTTCCGGCCGGCCTTGCACCCGCAGAATGAGCCGCGCGTGGTCGATCCCCAGCAGCGCCAGGATCGTGGCGTGCAGGTCGTGGACGTGCGCCCGGTCCTCGACCGCGTGCAGCCCGAAATCGTCCGTGGCGCCGATCACCGTCCCCCCCGGAGCGCCCCCGCCTGCCAGCCAGGTCGTGAAGCCCCACGGGTTGTGGTCCCGGCCGTCCCCCTTCTCCGACATCGGCGTCCGGCCGAACTCGCCCCCCCAGACCACCAGCGTCTCCTCCAGCAGGCCCCGCCGCTTCAGGTCCGCGAGCAAGGCGGCGATCGGACGGTCGGTCGCCCGGCACAGCTCCGTGTGGTTCTTCTCGATGTGGGCGTGCGCGTCCCAGCGGCTCCCCGCGCCGCTGTAAAGCTGCACGAACCGCACTCCCCGCTCGACGAGCCGCCGGGCCATCAGGCAATTGCGGCCGAACGCCCCGGTCGCCGCATCGTGCAAGCCGTACATCCGCTGCGTGGCCTCGGTCTCTTCTTCGAGATCAATGGCGGCCGGGGCTTCGGCCTGCATGCGAAACGCGAGCTCGTAGCTGGCGATGCGGGCCTCGAGCTCCGCGTCTCCCGCGCGATCGGCAAGATGGCGGCGATTCAATTCGTTCAGAAAGTCGAGCTTGCCCCGCTGCCGCGCGACCGAGACGTCCGCCGGGTTCCGCAGGTGCAGGATCGGCTCCCCCTCGTTGCGGAACAGCGTCCCCTGATGAGCGGCCGGCATGAAGCCGGTCCCCCACATCCGCTTCCCGCCGGGCGGCTCCTTGTCGCTGTCGAGGAGCACGACGAAGCCGGGCAGATTGCGGTTCGCGCTCCCCAGGCCGTACGTCACCCACGCCCCGAGGCTCGGGCGGCCGGCGAGGACGCTGCCGGTGTTCATCTGGCACACGCCGCCCACGTGATTTCGCCCGTCCGACCAGCAGGAGCGGATCACGCACAGGTCGTCGGCCATTGCCCCCACGCGCGGATACCAGTCGGAGACCTCGAGGCCGCTCTCGCCGTGCCGCCTCCACTTCCGCCGCGTCGGCAGGATCGGGTTCTCGGTGACCCCCATCGGCGTGAGGACCCGCTCGATCGACGGGGGCAGCGGCTTGCCGGCGTATTCGTCGACCTTCGGTTTGGGGTCGAACGTGTCGATGTGGCTCGGCCCGCCGTCCATGAACAGGAAGATCACGTTCTTCGCCGTCGCCGGGCGATGCGCGGGGCGCGGGGCGAGCGGGTCGCGACTCGCCCCCGCGGCGCGGGCCTCCTCTTCGGCCAGCAGCCCGGCGAGCGCGATCGCGCCGAACCCGGCCCCCGAGCGGGCGAGGAAGTCGCGGCGGGTCGTCGTCGATTCGTGGTGCAGCATGGCAGGACCTCGATCGCGTGGATTCATCAATTGTCGGATGGCTGTTCCGGTTGCTTGTCGTCGCATCGCTTCGGGGATGGAAGAACGTCTCTTCTTCGTCCTGATCGCCCATTTCAGGCCCGCCGCCACTGCCAGCCTTCGGCGGGACGGCGGTTGCGGATGCAGGCCGCCGGCCAGCCGCCCTCGCGGAGCGCGACGATCGTCTCCGCGCACATCGCGAAGCAGTCGGCGTGCGCCTCCGCGTCGAGCCCCCCCACGTGCGGCGCCAGCAGCACCCGCTCGCACCCCAGCAGCGGACTGTCGAGCGGCAACGGCTCGACCTCGAACACGTCCAGCCCCGCCCCTCCGAGGCGCCCCGCCTGCAAGGCCGCCACGAGGGCCGCCTCGTCGACCAGTGGGCCGCGGGCCGTGTTGATCAGCACCGCGCCGGGCTTCATCCGCGCGAAGCGGGCGGCGTTCATCAGGTGGCGGTGCTCGGCGGACATCGGCAGGTGCAGCGACACGAAGTCCGACCGCGCGAGCAGGTCGTCCAGGTCCGTCAGCTCGATCTTCCACCGCTGGACGAACTCCTCGTCCGGGCGCGGCTCGCACACGAGGACCCGCATCCCGATCCCGACCGCCCGCGTGCAGAGCGCCTGCCCGATCCGCCCCAGCCCGACGATCCCCAGCGTGCTTCCCATCACCCGCGGATAGAACGGCCGCTGCCAGTCGCCGCGGCGGACGTATCGGTCGAGCTGCGGGAACCCGCGGGCCACCGCGAGCAGCATCGCCAGCGCGTGCTCGGCGACCGCGTGGTGGTTCACCCCCGGCGTCGTGGCGACGATCACCCCCGCCTGTTCGCAGGCCTCCATGTCGATCGCGTCGTACCCGACCCCCGCCCGGCAGATCGCCCGCAACTCCGGCAGCGATTCGATCGCCCGCCGCGTGTACGGCTCCGACCCGGCGATGACCGCCGCGCTCCCGGCAAGGGCGGCGATCAGCGTCTCTTCGTTCCACAAATCGAGCGCCCGGTCGACCACGTCGCAGTCGAAACCGGCGGCGCGGAGGATCTCGAAGTGCGGCCCGGTCTCCGACGTGAGGGCGGTGCACAGGACGCGGGGAGCGGTCGGTCCCATCGTCAAATCACCCCCGCCAGCTCTTGCAGCACGTGCCAGTTCTCGAGCCGGTCCTGCTTCGCCAGCAGCAGCGTCTCGGACGGGTTGCCCTCCTTGTCGAAATGCTTGGCGAACCGGCCTTCACTCCGCGCGAAGTCGAGGAACGTCACCTCTTCGTTCGTCTTGGGGTTGGTCCACCAGTCCTCCTTGACCGCCGGGTTGCCTTGCAGCGACAGCCGCTCCTTGATCCGCGTCCCCTTCGTCGGATCGTAGATCAACAGCGGAAACGCCCGCGTGTCGACCGCGAGGCGGGCCTGCACGCCGGCCATGTTGTCCGCCACGCCGTGCTCCGGCTGGCAGGTGGTGTAGCAGCTCACGACGGCCGGGCCGTCGAACTCGAGCGCCCCCAGCACCGACTTGTAGAAGTGGTTGATGTGGGCGCAGGTCGTCTGGGCGACGAAGGTGTTGGGGTGCATCATCGCGATCTGGGCGATCTCCTTGCGGCGCTCCTGCTTCCCGCCGAACCGCTTGCCGTGAACGCTCATCTTGGTGTTCTGGCCGGTGAAGCTGGCGGTCGAGGCCTGGCCGCCGGTGTTCGAGTAAACCTGTGTGTCGAGCACGAATACTTTGACGTTCATCCCCGACGCGAGCAAGCGAGACAGCGACTGGAAGCCGATGTCGAACATCGCCCCGTCGCCGCCGAGGCACCACAAGGGCTTGTCCTCCCAGCCGATCTGGTTCCAGCGCATCCGCACCCCCATCGCGTCCGCCGGGGCGTTTTCGAACAGCGAGTTCGTCCAGGGGACGAGGTACGGGTTGTAGGGATAGGTGGAAGTGTAGACCGTGTTGCAGCCGGTCGCGGCGATGATCCCCCACTGGTCGCCGTACTTCGCCCCGGTGGCGGCGCACAACATGCGGAGCGCGGTCCCCTCGCCGCAGCCGGCGCACGACCCCGCCCCGCCGACGTAGATGTGCGTCTTCTCCTTGAGCATCATGTCGATCAAGAGATTGTCGTTGATGTAGCTCTCGTTGGAGGGGCCGAAGTTCTTGAAGTAGCGATGGCTCTTGCGGATCGAGTCCATGACGGGATCGCTCTTGGGGATCATCTTGAGGGCGTCGTCGTCGCAGACGGTGACGCACTCGGCACACCCCTTGCACTTGCTGGGGTCGATGATGATGTGAAACACCCCCCCTTCCTGCCCCTTCTTCTTCGGCCCGTCGTGATACTTCCGCGGCTTCGACCACTGCCCGCGGAACATCTCGCGGTCGTCGGCGGCGACCAGCGATTCCAGCTTGGATTCGAACTCGCTCTCGGCCAGCACCTTTCCGAGAATGGCCGTGTCGGGACACTCGGTGACGCAATCCATGCACCCGGTGCAATTGGCGGCGATATACTCGGGAATCTCCGGAGCGACATAGCTGAAATCGCGCAAAGTCGCCGTCCCCGCGGGAACCAACGACCGCGCGACCGCCAGATCGGCCGGCAAATCCTTCTCCCCATGCCCCTCCTCATACCCGCGGACGATCTCCTCGTTGAACACGTCCACGTCGAGAATGGGCAGCGACACCCGCAGATACTCCCGATCCACGAGCGTGCCGTAGGAGTTGTTGTTGTGGGGATCGCGAACATTGGCGGCATTCATGGAAGCGGGGGCGGTGGTGGTCATGGGTATGTCCCTTGGTAGCGGTCAGTTGTCAGCCATCTACTTATTCCCAAGCTCCGCTTGGAAATGCATGTGATGGAAGCTCCGCTTCCCGATCGCGAAGCGGAGCTTCGCGGAGTGCGTTCCCAAGCGGAGCTTGGGAACGAGTGATAAAGTATCAGTCGCCCTCCAGTGATCGAATCGCGTTCTCCTGCCACGGACTTGGTTCGATTTCGGGCTGCGGACTGCTGTTGGAGTCGTAGCTCTCGTACGGGGCAGGCCCTCTGTCGCGAAACCGGGTGAATGGCTTTGGCGTCACCAGTCGCGCCTCCGCCAATTCTGGAATGCAGCCTCCATCCGCCTGCGAAGTCATTTGAAATAGCAGAGAGTCGATCTTCCGAGGATCCATACAGGTCAACGTGGGATTCATTCGCACTCGCGGCGGAGTCGCTCCGCAGCGAGCACAAAGCCGGTTGTGCGGCCCCTCCGACGTGAACGATTGACCGCAGCGCAGGCATGTGCGGACCTTCAGACGCCCCCGAAGCCCTCGGCCGTGCCGATGGGTGTTCATCGCAGTCGCCAGAGATGGATGGCGGAGTGCCATTTTTTGTCGCGGCGAAAGGGCTTAGTCAAAACGTCCGTAGCTTCACGTACACGCGAAACACTGGATTAACAAACTCATATTGCCCGCGGCTATCACCAACTCGCGTGAGAACTGGTCCAAAGTTCTGGGTCTTCACCAGAATCCGTGGGTGTTTTCAAGCTCCGCTCAGGCTCAGCAAACGGGGCCGCCCCTTTTCACCTCGCCGTCGATCGCCTCGATTTGGGCGAAGGCGATGCGACGGCGAGGCGAACGGGGCTTTCGACCCGCCGTATCTACGGCCATAAGTACAGTATCCGATCCCGCTCGGAATCTCGTACCGACTTCGAAAGCACCGTCGCAGCCGGAAAACACCGTGTTTTGCAGCGGAAATCGCCCATCAGACTCCAAAAGTCACCCACAGATTCTGGTGAGGAGGCAAAGTTCTTATCGATCAACCGCGGCACTAACTGATCCACATGATCGATATTGAGATCCTTCGCGTCGCCACGGATCTTTTTCAGCACGACCCTACCCACCTCGTCATTGAACAATGCTCTGTCGGCGGGCTGCTCAGCCAGCAAGTGAAGGAGAATCTGCCGGCCTTCCGATTCACCAATCGCGCGCTGGTATTGTGCTTCAAGAGTAGGAAACGCAGTGCCGTTGCGGATTCCATCCAACACTTGGCCGAATACGTCCAGTGTGACACGCGTCGTCTCCCTTTCATTCGCAACATGAACGCACTCCTTTCCGAGGAGTTGAATGAGGTATGGATACCCTTCGGCGAGAGTGACGATCCGTGACCGCACTGTAGCATCAAATGTCACCTGCCCTCGGAACAGGTGCTCAGCCGTCGTAATGACGGCTTCGGCTTCCGGTTCTGGCATCGGGTTCACCTTGAGGGCCCCTGCCTCAAGTAGCCGCTCAACCGACGCATGGTCGGCGACTAGATCATTCAAATCATTAGCAATACCACAAATTCCAAACTTCACCGTTTCCGTAGACAACGACTTAATCAGAGACCCAATCCCCGACTTGTCATTGATCACATCGACCTCATCCAGCAGGACGAGAAGCGCGTCTCTCTTCATGCGCGCTCTCACCTGATGCGCTACGACCGACGACAAGAAGTTGCGAAATGTCTGCACATCATCTGCTGGAACAACTCGCGCATAGCGTGTGGAGTCCACCCCCTTTGCACCCCATTTCACCACCTTCAGGTCAGAACCTCCGGAGACTTCCTTAGACCGAGCGAACTCAACGAGTTCCTTGCCATCATCAGGGACTAATCGGAGCAGTCCATCCTCTGGATCTTGGTCGTTGATGAGACGCCGAATCAACTCCACCCCATCCCTTAAGAACCCGTCGCACGTGTAGTAAATAGTGAGGTATCGCCGTGGGCGGCTAGGAATGAGATGCTGAAGCCCAGCATTCCGTGCCAGTGTATAATCGCCGAGCGCCATTTGTTGCACTTGCCGCAACAGTGACGACTTGCCGACCCCGCGTTTTCCGTAAACGGCGATGAGACTCAGCGAGGAATTCAAGGCAGTGATACAGTCGCGGATAAGCTCTCGTCTGCCAACGAAGCGAATCGGATCGCGAATAACGTCGGACGTAAAGCCGATTTCAGGATCAATCATCGATGTCACCTACTGGGGCTCCAAGTTCCATAGGGCCGGCTGTGCCGGCCGAATCGTGCATCGTGTCCTCGTATGCGTAGCCGGCACAGCCGGCCCTCGCTTCTCTGATCCGTCAGCGAGGAACGACATTGATTCCCGTAATCCCAGGGGCGTTGCGCGCCTTCACGGCCTCGATTCGGTATGCGGGATCTCCGTCCACGAGATTCCCCCGCTGCATCAGGATATTCCGATCATCACCCATCAGAAAGAACTCAAGTACTCGTCGACTGCGGGGATCGAATGTCACGATGAGCACTTGCTCGTCATCGTCCTGCGCACGGATCTCGAAGTCATTCATCCACTCCCTGACGCCGAGGACTTCCAACTCGACCCGCGTCGGCTCGAGTTGCTGGTCGAGGGGCTCTCCAAGAATGCCGCGTAGCTCGTCGATCGACTTTCCAACAAGCGATGGGAGATCGACAACAACTGGAACCCGAACGGGGGCCGGAGTCGGTGCATTCCTGTCCTGCGGCCGGTGACTGGACATCACCACGATGACCAAGAGCAGGACGCCGATCCCCACCAAGGCGAAACAGCCAGTGCATCCGAGCCCACGGCGCTTTTCCATACCGGTCCTCAACTATTTCTTACCGCTTTGCTCTCCGTCGCAGTTCCGTAGGGCCGGCTGTGCCGGCCGATTCGCGGGAGGTGTCTCGTTCAGCGTTGAGGCCGGCACTTGGCGATTACTCGGGGTCAAATGGAACGGCAATCCTCCAGTGGCAGCCGCAGCATGTCACATGCGCTCCGGACGAAGTGGAGGGCGCATGGTTAACCTCGTCACAATGCGTACATTTCCAAGACACAACTGACGGGCGGGGCGGGTGGCTGGCGCCTGCAATAGTAGCTCGCGGAGGGGCGTCGGCTACCTCGCGAGTGGCTGCCCGCGTTGCACGTCCGATTCGGCGAGCGACGCCCGTAGGATCCTCTCCTTTCATTGAAGCGGCAGCGATAACGGTCGTAGCGCACGCCCATGCCAGCGGTCCGGCCACTAATCCACCGATGATGTAGAGAGGTTCCTTCAGTACAACAGTGCCCAACAGCGCTATCGTTCCGCCAAATGCGAAGCCAACCGCAATTCCCTTCGGCTGCGCGCTCGTCCACGCTACCTCCCATCGCGCGTCACTCCGCTGCTTTGCTTCCGCCTCTCGCCGTTTCTCGAGCCTTTGTCGCGACAGTTCGTTTTGAATCGTTTCCTCCTGCCCAGGCTCACAGACAATTCCCTCTACCCAGGCGAGTGCGCTGCCGCAATGCATGCACTTGCGAAATTGCCCCTCCAGTCGTCCGCCGCAGACCGGGCACTGCGGAAGGCGCTCTTGCTGTTCGAGATGTTCTCTGATCTTGCGCAATTCATCTTGGGTCCGTGCATGCTGCACGAGACCGAGAACATCACGCAGAGGCTCCCCGTCCACCGGATCAGTGATATCCCAGTTCCCGCTCATTGAAGTCCTCCGAACGCCGGGTATCACTGGCTTGCCAGTGCTTTTTCGGATGAAGGATGCGGCTTCCTGTCAGGTTCCGATCAGGGGTCAGCTTGCGAGTTCCATGTGAGTTCGTCCGAGGAGGGTCGATTCGGACGGGGCGTCTTGGATCGCGGTCTCGATTCACGGTTCCTCATGCGGGAGTCGAAGGTGTCATCAGGCGGGTTCCGAATGGGACGAACAAGGAATCTATCCAAGAAGCACTGGCAAGCCAGTGGCACCCGGCGCGGCGTCGTTCGCACCCGATTCGAGGGCGGTTCGGAAGTCTCCTTTCAGGGGCATCGGACCGGTTGCGCTCGATCAATGAGCCGAGGGGTTTATCCCCTCGGTGGGGTTACGGTTTCTTGAACGACGAAGGTGGCCGCGCGGTGCGGAGGCCGCGAGAGCACCGAGGGGATAAACCCCTCGGCTCGACTTCGTCGACCCGCGGCGATACATGTACAGACGCCATTATACCCCGGGTGGGGGCGTGTCAAGCACTTTTTCCCCGTGGGGTACGAATGCGTTGGGTTCGTCGATGGCGCGCCGGCGCGCTCCCCTGCGCTGGCGGCTTCGCCGCGGCGCTTCGGGTCGCGGCTAACCGGTATGGCGCCGGGTGCCACTGGCTTGCCAGTGCTTTTTCGGATGAAGGATGCGGCTTCCGGTCAGGTTCCGGTCAGGGGTCAGCTTGCGAGTTCCATGGGAGTTCGTCCGAGGAGGGTCGATTCGGACGGGGCGTCTTGGATCAAGGTCTCGATTCACGGTTCATCATGCGGGGGTCGAAGGCGTCATCAGTCGGGTTCCGAATGGGACGAACAAGGAATCTATCCAAGAAGCACTGGCAAGCCAGTGGCACCCGGCGCGGAAGCTTCATATCGTCAACACCTCGTCGCGGACGAAGTGCAGGCGGATCAGGCGGGGGGCGGTTCCTTCGTCGAAGTGGCAGGCGACGGCGTCGCGGGCGTTCGCGCGGAGGTCGTCGAGCGTGTCGGCCTCGGTGAAGATCGACGCGCCCGCCGAGTGCGCCACGTAGCCGCCTTCGGGGGCTTCCTCGACGATGAAGAGGATTTCGGTCATTGGGGGTCAGGTCGGTTGTTTCTCGTTGGACAGCGATTCCGGCCAGATTGCGGCGGCGGCGGGGCAGAAGCCCCAGACGTTTTCCATGACGTACTCGAGGTTGTTGCGGACTTCGCTCTCCGTTTGATCGTCGTCGTGGAAGCCGTACTCCTGCCAGAGTTCCTGCAGGGCGTCGTAGGCGTCGCGTTGCGCGAGGCCGGACGCCTTGTGGCGGCGGACGAGTTCGAGGAGCGCCGCGTCGTTCGCGCCCGATTCGAGAGCGGTTCGGAATTCTCCTTTCACGTCCATCGGACGCGTCGCTTTCGATCAATGAGCCGAGGGGTTTATCCCCTCGGTGGGGTTACGGTTGCCTGTTCGATGAACGGGGCCGCGTGATTCGGAGGCCGCGAGAGCACCGAGGGGATAAACCCCTCGGCTCGACTTCGTTCATTCCGCTTTTCGCCGTTGTTCATAGATCGCCTATCATGCGTTCCGGGTTGCTTCCGGAGGATGCCATCCCGCTTCGACCCACAACTGCCGCGCTCTGACCAGCACTGCCCGGTTGAGCTGCAAGGCGGCGACGGTCGCGCGGCCGGTCGGGGTCCGTCCAATGATTCGATCTCCGGCGGCGGTCCAGCGGAAGTGCTCCGTCCATTTCTGACGACGCGGATCGAACAGCCGCACGAACTCGCCCGACAGCGGATCGAGTGCGGCGATCCGTCCCGCCTTGTGATCGTTGCACAGCGAGCATGCCAGCCAGAGGTTCTCCTCCTCCGTGGCGCCGCCCAGCGATTCCGGGATCAGGTGATCGATTTCCATCGGGGCGCCGACGATCGCCTCGGACGAGAGGCAGTACCCGCACCGATGGCCCGCGGCGTCGGCGACCCGCTCGCGCAACGGCTTCGGTACGTAGCTGCGGCTCATGAGGAAACCAAATCGCCGACATCGTGGTTCCGCTCCTTCAACAGCGCGAGCGCCTGCGCCCGGATCAGCAGGTGCCGCTCGTATTTTCGCTTCAATTCCGCGACTTTCCGCTCTTCCTCATCCGACAGGCCCTCCCGCTGCCGCTTGAGATGCAGGTCTTCCAATTCCTGACTGACCTCGGCGGGCAGCCGGCTGCGAGCGGCGTTCCAGAGCGCCGCATCGTCCAGACTGCGCAGCGAGTCGACAGCATTCGCGAGTTCGTCCGGCAGCCGTCCACCCGAGGGAACCACCGAGGCCAGCACATCGAGCGTCTCGTCTTCGACGCTCCGCTCAGCCTGTTCCGCACGCTCCTTGAGTTGCTGATACAGCGGTTGGGGAATGTTCAGCGTCACAGTCTGGTTCGACATGGTTCCTCAATTCGGTTCGAATGTCCCCGCGGCGGCAGGGAATATACGGGCGTGATTGTATCGCGGATCAGGAAGTGTGCAACTGTTTTTTTCAATGAGCCGAGGGGTTTATCCCCTCGGTGGGATTACGGTTGCCTGATGTTGAATGCAGTCGCGCAGTTGGGAGGCCGCGAGACCACCGAGGGGATAAACCCCTCGGCTCCTTGTCGATCCTCTATCCTCGATCTTCCATCCTCTAACCTCCATCGTCTGGACGCTCGATCGTGCCGCCGCGCTCCCCTGCGCTGGCGGCTGCGCCGCGGCGCTTCGGGTCGCGGCTAAACGGGTTACGGTTGGCCGTTGCCTCCATTGATCAACTCGCGGGGGATTTCCTGGAGCTCTTCGTAGCCGCGCTTGACGCATGTCAAATTGTCCTGCACGACCTGCTCGCCGCGCTTGCCGAAGTATTTGCGGAGGGCCGCTTCGACGCCGGCATAGACTTGCTCGTCGGTCATTTCTCCCTCGCGGGAGAAGGGAGTGAGCTTGAGGAAGGCGCCCAGCAGCACGATCCCCTGCATCCGCATCTGCAGGTCGGCCAGCGTGGCGACTTCCCGCGCGATCTTCACCGTGTCGGCGAAATAGACCCGCAGGCGTTTGTCGCGGATGCTCTTCTTATGGTGCGCGGGAATGCGCTCCCACACGTCGTGCGGGTCGGCATACGGGCTTTGCATGAAGATCGCCCCGCCGTCGACCATCCCCTTGAGCGGGTTGCCGCTTTGCAGGGCGGTCGTGTCGTTCAAGACGACGAGATCGACGTGCTCCAACTCGGCGTGCGAGAAGATGTGCGACTCGGCGATCGTGAGGTAATAGGTGGTGGGGAGGCCCTTCTTCTCGGAGCCGTACTTGGGATAGGCCTGCACGTCCTTGCCGAACACCTGTCCGCCGATGGTGGCGATGACCTTGTTCGTAGTGACGGAGCCGAAGCCGCCGATCGAGTGCCCGCGCATCGAGAAGGCGCCCGGGGGGCGAAGGTCGGGGTCGTCGTTGATCTCGAGCGCGAGGGGGTGCTTGATCCCCAGACAGAAGAAGTCCGGTCCCTCGGCGATCATGTTCTGGAACACGGCGATCAGGTCACCGGGGCGGACGTCGCGGCTGCCGAGGCCCGCCGCGCCGTGGTGAATCTTCGGGATGGCGACGATCCGCTCGTGCCCCATCTGGCCGTTTACGCCATCGCAGAAGGCGGCCTTGATTTCGCGCGTGAGGTGGTTGCCGGTGGTCGAGAGCGGGTCGTCCATGCGTTCGATGACGGTGAAGGCCCGGCAGTGCCGCAGCTCTTCGACGATCCGCTTCGCGGGGAAGGGGCGGAAGCAGACGACGTTCAGGCAGCCGGCCTTGATGCCGTATTCCTCGCGGAGGAAATCGACCGTGGTGAGGGCCGTCTCCATGTAGCAGCCCATGCCGACGAGGATGTACTCGGCGTCGTCGCAGCGGTACGGCTCGACGAAGTCGTACTTGCGGCCGGTTTTGCGGTGGAAGAGGTCGAACGCCTCGGCGAGGGCGGGTTCGACGCGGTCGTAATATTCGCGCTGGGCGATCTTGCCCTTCATGTAGGAGTCCTGGTTCTGGACGACGCCGGACATCAGCGGGTTGGCGGGGTCCATCAGGTTGAACAGCTTTTCCTCGGGCTTGCCGATGTACTCCTTCATGAATTCGAGTTCGAGCAGGCGGACGCTCTCGACGGTGTGCGTGGTGAGGAAGCCGTCCTGCACGTTGAGGAAGGGGGTGACGGCGGCCTCGGCGGCGCGGCGGGAAATGAGGCACAGGTCGCCGGCCTCCTGCGCGTTGCGGGCGAAGAGCATGCCCCAGCCGCAATCGGCGACGCTCATCACGTCGTCGTGCCCGGCGTGGACGTTCAGCCCCTGGCTGGTCAGCGCGCGGGCGCCGATGTTGAACACGACCGGCAGCCGCTTGCCGGAGATCGTGTAGAGCACCTCCTTCATCAGGACGAGGCCCTGGCCGGAGGTGAAGTTGGTGACGCGGCCGCCGGCGGCGGCGAAGCCTTCGCAGAAGGTGGCGGCGGAGTGCTCGCTTTCCGGCTCGAAGAAGACGAGCTGGTCCCCCCAGAGGTTCGGCTCGCCGTTCATCACGGCCTGGTTGAAGCCGCCCCCCATCGTGGTGGAGCTGGTGATGGGGTACGCGCCGGAGCCTTGGGAGATGCGGGTCTCGACCCACACGACCGCCTCGGCCCCGTCGCAGGTGGTGGGGATGCCGGGGTACTCGAACCTGGTTTCGAGCTCCTCGATCGCGGGGATACCGGTCGTGCGTTCGACGGTGCCGACGGCCATGGAGTGTCCTCCTGCGCGAAACCGCAAGCGGCGAACGACGCGTGCGCCGCCCGGCGGTTCGCGAATGGTGTCACGACGATGAAGTTCGAGTCGCCCCGCGGCCCCAAAGACGGAAAACGGGATCTCTCTATCGCGACCGAAAGATTCTCGTGGAACCTCCCGGGACGGATCGTCGTGCCGCCGCCGGCCGAAGGAGGACGCAGAAGGGCCGGCAGCAGGCGATTCCATTCATGGTAACACGCCGCGGCGGATATGCCAGAGAAATGTGGAATGCAGACTTCGGGGCGTGGCGAGTGTTCTTGGCGATGCAGATCGCGCCCGTCGAAATCGCCACAGCGAGCGAAGCCCGGCTTCCACAGGGAAGCCGGGCTTCGAAGCGACGTCGGAGGACCCGCGGGGGCGCTGCCCCGCGGCTTGTGGCGGTTACGCGAACTTGGCCCGGCCGGGCATGGCGATCTCCGGCTCGTCGAGCTTGACGTTCCAGTCGTAGGCGGGCGGGCTGAGATCCTGCTTGGCGTTCAGCGCCTGCTCCCAGGTGATCTTCTGGCCGGTGTAGCAGGCCTCGCGGCCCATGATCGCCAGCAGCGTGCTCTTGGCCTGGTACTCGCCGTTGTTGAGCGGCTTGCCGTTGCGGATGCTGGCCATGAGCAGATCGTGCTCGACCTCGTACATGTTCTTGTGGCGGCCCTTGTACGACCACTTGTCGCCGCCGGCTTCGGTCCACAGGCCGCTGCGGCCCTCGTCGAGGTGGGCGATCCCCTTCGAGCCGAGAACGTCGGCGGAGATCGTGTTGAAGCAGCGGGGAATCTGGCGGCAGTTGCTGACGAGGCGGGTCCCGTCATCGTACTCGTGGACGACCGCGAAGTGGTCGTAGATGTTCCCCGAGCCGGGACCGACCTGCACCTGCCGGCCGCCGAGGCCGTAGGCGACGGTGGGGTACTTGTCCCCCATCAGCCAGGCGCAGACGTCGAGGAAATGGACGTGCTGTTCGACGTTGAAGTCGCCGCCGACCCACGTGTAGTTGTACCAGTTGCGCATCTGGTAATACATGTCGGTCCAGCCTTCCTGGCGGGGCTTCATCCAGCGGCCGGTGCGGTAGTCGTTGGCCTGGAGCAGGCGGATCTGGCCGATCGCGCCGTCCTGCACGCGCTGCACGCACTCCTGGAACCCCTTGTCGTACCGCAGGCAGAGGCCCGAGACGACAGAGAGCTTCTTGTGCTTCGCCAGCTCGCACGATTCGAGCACCGACCGCACGCCGGCGGGATCGACGGCGACCGGTTTCTCGGCGAAGACGTGTACGCCCGCCTCGACCGCCGCCTTGAGGTGGATCGGGCGGAAGTGGGGGGGCGTGGTGAGGAGCACGACGTCGACCCCGCTCGCCAGCACCTGCTTGTAGGCGTCGAACCCGACGAACTGCCGCTCCTTGGGGACGTCGACCTTCTGGGCGACTTCGGAGGCCATCAAGTTCTCGAGGCTCGACTGGAGCCGGTCCTCGAAGGCGTCGGCCATCGCGACGAGCTTGATGTTCTCGTCGGCGAGCAGCGCTTGGCGGGCGGCGCCGGTCCCCCGGCCGCCGCAGCCGATGAACCCGACCTTGATGGTGTCGTCCCCGCCGGCATAGAAGCCGTGCGAGACCTTCGCCGTGCCGGCGAGCGCGCCGCCGGCCAGCGCCGCGGCGGCGGAAGTCTTCAGGAAGTCGCGGCGGCTGCCGCCGGTCTGCGGGGCGTTGCGGTCGTCGTGAGGCATGGCTGGGTCCTGCTGGAGGAGAGAAGTAGGCAGTGAGGCAGAAGGCAGATTCGAGTTTTTCCTAACTCGTAACTCGTCACTCGTAACTCGCCACTCGTCACTCGTCACTTCCGGAACCGGTCTTCCGGGGCGACCGGCTTGATCTCGAAGTTGCGGAAGAAGATTTCGTATTGCTCGTTCTCGAGCAGGATGTAGCCCGAGGAGGGCTTCACGTCGTACACCTGGTTGACGGTCTGGCCGTTGATCTTGACGGTGACCGTGTCTTCCCAGCAGATAAGGTCGACCTTGGTCCATTCGCCGTAGGGGCTGGCGACGTCGTTCTCGCCGCGGGTGTCGAGCAGCTCCTGGAAGCCGACCTGGTGCTTCGACCACCAGAGCTGCTTGCCGCCGGACCTGGTCTCTACGCCCTCGGGGGACCAGCGGAGCTTCTTGTCGGGACCGAGGACCATCTTGCCGGTGGCGGAGGAGGCGATGCGTCCACCGTCCTTGTCCGCCCCACCGATGACGATGATGTCCCCCTCGCAGCCCTGGGCGAGCTGGATCTCGATCGAGGCCATCCAGGCCTTGTTGCCGGTGCCGCCGTCGATCCCGCTGCCGTGCAGCAGGACGCCGGAGTTGCGGACGTACTTCGAGGTGTTGGTGCGGCCCTGGCCCCACTTGAATTCGACGGAGAGGTGGTAGTTCTTGTACTTCTTGTCGGTGCGGACGAAGCCGACCCCCTCGCCCGACATGCGGATCGTCCCGTCGACGACCGTGTACGCGTTCGTGGGATCCTCGTAGCCGGTCTTGCTCAGCCACCCGACGAGTCCGGTGAAGTCCTTGCCGTTGAACAGGACGACCTTCTCCATCGGCTCGATCGGCTGGGAGTCGTCCTGGGCGGCCTTGTTCTGGGCGAGTGAGGGAAGCTTGCCTTCCTGGGCCGTCGCGGAGATCGCGAGAAACGCCGGCCCGGCGAGGAAGAGCGTCGCGACGAGTGCGGATCGAAGCGGCATGTCGGGGATTCCTTGTCGGTTGCCTCGGGGTGGTCCCGGACGAGGCATCCACGATAGCAGATACGTTCCGGCGGAGTCAAAGAAGGCGAGGGAAATCCGCGCAGCATGCCCACGACCCCCGGGAGCCATGCAGCGCTTCTTCTTGACGGCCCAGCGCGCCTGTCGCAAAATCGGATGACGCCGCGTCGCAAAAGCGCGTTTCAACGACAGGACCGATTCGATGACCGAGAACGTGCTGATCGCATAGGCGTATCGAAAGGTGCACGACTACGCGGAGGAGGCACCCCGCAATGGGGCCGAGCCGAGCGAATTCCTGCAGTCCCGCGCCACCCGAGCGCGAGTTCTCTCCGCCGCGGATGAAGCCTGGTAAAAGCACGATGAATCCAAAACGCGGCGAACCGTACCGGCTGAAGCCGGATGCGGCGGGCCGCCGGCGGCCGATCGTGATCGTCTCGCGCAACCGGCTCAACGGCGGGCACAGCGTGCTCGCCGTGCCGTTCTACTCGCAGCAGCTTGCCAAGCGGTCGGCTCAGGAATCGTGCGTCCGTTTCAACTGCGGCGAAGGCGGGTTGGACAAGGACTGCGTCGCCAAGACCGATCAATTATCGCTGATCGACAAACTGGGCATCGACCTCGCGTCCGGCCCCATCGGCCGGTTCGATGATGGCCAGATGCGGCGGCTCATGGATGCCGTCGAATGGCCTCTGGCGATTGACGACAAATAATTCCGCAGACTCACTTCCCCCCCGCGATCTGCTCCCACAGGTCCCCCGAGAACAAGTCGACCAGCTTCGCCAGTCCCGCCGCCGCGAGCTCCGGGCCGGTGACGAAGCGGCCGGGGCGCGTCCATTCGGCGAGCTGCTCCTCGCTGATCTCGAACATCCGCACCAACAACCCGTCGAGGTCGGTCTCGAGCTGCTGGAAGTGCCGGGCCCACTCGGCCGCCTCTTCCATCCGCAGGTCTTCGTCGCTCGACCAGCGGATCGGGTGGAACAGGAGCGTGGCGTGAGACGTGACGTAACGCTCCCGGCAGGCAGCGAACGGCAGGATCGCCGCCGACGAGCACTCCCCCGCGACGACGCCGACCGGCTGCAATCCCCGCAGGCGGATCACGCTCGCCAATGCCAGACCCACGTAGGCGCTGCCGCCGCACGAGTCGAAGAAGATCGTGCCGCGGCTGCCGCGCGGCAATTCGATCAGCTTGGTCAACAGGTCCGATTCGCGGTCGGACAGGTCGCCGTGAATCGCCAGCTCCCACTCTTCGCGCGGCGACGGCAGGCGTCCGCCGGGGAAGGCGGCGACCGTCGCGGGATAGGGGCGAACGCGGCGAAGGTCCGTTTCCATTCGAGTCGGCAGGCTCGGCAAAAGGTCGAAGTTGAAATGGGAAAGACAGCGAACTCGCGCGGAAGCCACCGGCCCGCTCGCCACGCTGTCGGGTCGCCTTGTACTGCGCTTTTGCGTCGGCCGCAAGCTCCGGGTAACATGGGGGCCGACAGCGTCCCGTTCGACGATCCCCCAGCCGAGGAGCCACCGTGAAATCCATTCTGGCCATTCTCCTGACTCTGGGCGCCGCCCTTCCCCTGTCCGCCGGAGAGGAGCACTCCGTGGAACTGAAACAGACGAAACAGACGGTCGAGGTCCGCATCGGAGGCGAGCCGTTCACCACGCTGCACTACGGGGACGACCTGCCCAAGCCGTTCTTCGCGCCGGTCCACGCGCCCGGCGGGGGAGTGATCACGCGGCCGATCTACTTCAAGGACGCGGTCCCCGAGCGGTTCCAGGCCCAGACGCCCGCGGTGCAGGGCAAGATCGACCACCCGCACCAGAAGGGGATCTTCCTCGCCACCGACGAAGTCAACGACGTCAAGTTCTGGGCCGAGGAGGGGAAGATCAAGACGGCATCGGTCGAGGTGGCAAGCGACAGCTCCGCCACGATCAAGATGATCCACCACCCCGACGGCCGGACCGAGCGAGTCGTCACGGCGGCGGCAGGGAAGCCCGCCACGATCAGGCTCAGCAACTATTGGCTCGATCGCGGCGCCGAAGCGATCGCCGCCGGCACAACGATCCTCAGTGAGCATACGACGATCACGATCCACCCCAACCGGCTGATGGCCTGGGACATCCGCTTCACCGCCGGCGACGACGTGACCTTCGACGACACCAAGGAGGGCATGTTCGGCATCCGCCTCGTCGACTCGATGCGCGAGTCCGAGAAGGGGACGATCATCAACTCCGAGGGCAAGAAGGGCATGGCCCAAGCCTGGGGCCAGACCGCCGACTGGACTGACTATTACGGCCCGGTGGACGGCAAGACGGTCGGCGTCGCGTTGTTCGACCATCCCGGGAACTTCCGCAAGTCGCGCTACCACGTCCGCAACTACGGACTGTTCACGATGAGCCCCTTCGGCGAAAGCGCCTACACGAACGGCAAGCAGCCGGCCGCGCCGGTGCGGCTCAAGGCGGGGCAGGTAAACGTGGGGGGCGAACCCCTCCGCACGAAAGGCGGGGGCGAAACACTCCGCCTGCGTTATGGCGTGTACGTCCACGCCGGCGACGAGAAGGAAGGCCAGGTCGCGGAGGCCTTCCGGCAGTTCGTGAAATGAGCGATCGGCGGTTCAGAGATCGGAGAGATCCCGAACCGCACCACGACCGCTGCCTTCTGACTTCCCTCCCATGCGCATCGCCGTCGCCTCCGATCACGCCGGGTTCGAATACAAAACGGCGATCGCCGATCGGCTTCGCGCGCTCGGGCACGAGGTCGGCGATTTCGGGACCGCCTCGGCAGAGCCGGTCGATTATCCCGATTTCGTCCGCCTCGCCGCCCTCGCCGTCGCGCGGGGGGAGTGCGATCGGGGAGTCGTGCTCGGAGGCTCGGGGAACGGCGAAGCGATGGTCGCCAATCGCTTCCCGGGCGTGCGGTGCGGGGTGTGCTGGGACCTCGAATCGGCCCGGCTGACCCGCGCCCACAACGACGCCAACATGATCTCCCTCGGCGCCCGGCTGATCGACCGCGAAACGGCGCTCGCCATCGTCGAGGCCTTTCTCGCCACGCCGTTCGAGGGGGGCCGCCATCTCCGCCGGATCGAGAAGATCGACGACCGATGAACAAGCTCACCTATAAGGACGCGGGGGTCGATCTCGATCTCTATGCGCAGGCGATGCAGCGGCTCCCCGCGCTGATGCGGCGGACGCACACGCCGCGCGTGATCGACCTCGCCGGCGGGTTCGCCGGCCTGTTCGCTTTGAACGGCGCGGGCCACCAGTACGACGATCCCGTGCTCGTCTCCGGCACCGACGGCGTGGGGACGAAGCTCAAGGTGGCGGCCGCGGCCGGGCGGTTCGACACGATCGGCATCGACCTCGTGGCGATGTGCGTCAACGACTGCCTGTGCCTCGGGGCCGAGCCGTTGTTCTTCCTCGACTACCTCGCCCTCGGCAAAGACGACCCGGAACTGATCGCCGCGGTCGTCGCGGGGGTGAGCGCCGGGTGCGTCGAGGCGGGGGCGGCGCTGCTCGGCGGCGAAACGGCGGTGATGCCCGACGTGTACGCCCCCGGCGAGTTCGACGTCGCCGGCTTCTGCGTGGGTGTGGCGGAGCGCGCGCGGATCATCGACGGGACAGCGATTCGGCCGGGCGACGCGCTGCTCGGGTTGCCCTCGAGCGGTTTTCACTCCAACGGCTACAGCCTGCTGCGGAAGGCCGTGTTCGAGCGGGCGGGGCTGCGGGTGGAAGATCGCGTTCCGGCGCTCGATCGCACCGTCGGCGAAACGCTGCTCGAGCCGACACGGATCTACGCGAAGGCGGTGCGGGCGGCGCTTGAAGGGGAGGGAACGCCCGCGGTGCACGGGATGGCGCACATCACCGGCGGCGGGCTGGCGGAGAACCTCGAGCGGGTGCTTCCCGATAATTGCCGCGCGACCGTCCGCCGGGACAGTTGGCCGGCGCTCCCCGCATTCGACTGGCTCGCCTCGCTCGGGGCGATCGACCAGCCTGAAATGGAACGGGTTTTCAACATGGGGATCGGTTACGTGCTCGTCGTCGATCGCGACGCGGCGGCGGACACCGCCAAGCGGCTGGAGCAAGCGGGCTTCCCCGCCCATGAGATCGGCGCGATCGCGCCGGGAGAACGCGGCGTGCAACTCATCGGATAACGGCCGGATTTCGACGCAAAGGCGCAAAGACGCGAAGTAAGAAGGAAGACGGAAGAAGGACGGAAGAAAACTGGTGGGGTCGGTTGTTGAATTCCGGCGGTTTCAACAATTTCTGTTCCTTTGCGCTTCTTTGCGGCCTTTGCGCCTTTGCGTCGAAAAAAAGAAAACAACGGACTGTGGACGACTGACGGCGGACCAATGACGACCGTGCGACCGAATTATCTCCGCGTGTGGCTCACGTTCTTCCGCAATTCGCTGGTGCGGGAGATGACGTTCCGCGGGAACTTCGCGATCACCGTCGTCACGCAGGCCTTCTGGTTCGCCGCCCAGGTCGTGCTGTTCGAGATCATCTACTCCAACGTGCGGGCGATCAACGACTGGACCCGCGAGGAATACTTCGCCTTCATGGCGACCGGGATGCTGATCAACGCGGTCGTGCAGGCGTTCTTCATGCCGAACTGCGCGAACTTCAGCGAGCTGATCCGCAAGGGGGACCTCGACTTTGCGCTCTTGAAGCCGATCGACACGCAGTTCCTGATCTCGTTCGAGAAGGTCGAGGTCGCAATGCTGAATCAGGTGCTGCTCGCGGCGGGGCTGCTGGCGTACGCGCTCTCGCGGCCGGAGATGAGCGCGCGGGTCGCGGCGATCGGCCCGATGGATGTGGCGATGTACGTGCTCTTGCTCGCGGTCGGAGTGGCGTTCTTCTACAGCCTGATGATCGCCCTGGCGAGCACGAGCATCTGGTTCGGGCGGAACCAGGGACTGTACGATTTCTGGTTCTACGTCACCGTGTTCGCCCGGTATCCGCAGAACATCTACGGCGGCTCGACGGCCGGGATGGCCTTGTACTACGTGTTCTCGTACGTGCTGCCGATTCTGCTCGTCGTCACCGTCCCCGCGCGGGTGCTGCTGCAGAAGGCGCTCGAGCCGGGGTGGCTGACGGCCGTGCTGATCGCCTCGTCGCTGGCGGGGCTGGCGATCTCGCGGGGGATCTTCCACTGGTCGCTGCGGCACTACCGCAGCGCCAGCAGTTGAGCGTGCGGTCGTAGGGTGGGCTGTGCCCACCACGCATGCAAGAAAGAGGTACCGTCACGTCGCGGTGGGCACAGCCCACCCTACTTCTCTTCTTCCCACTCCTCGAATTCCTCCTCGGGGAACTCGTCGGAGGTCTCGATTTCGGCGGTGGCGAACTCGTCCTCGCCGAGGGCCTCCTCCGGGACGTACTCGTCCGCTTCTTCGTCCGCCGCGGCCGCCGCCTTTTTCTCAGCGGCCTCGCCCGGGCGGCGGGGACCGAAGATCAGGATGCCCAGCGGCAGCACCGCGACGAACGCGCACACCGCCAGCACGATCGACGCGAGCACGGTGAAGCTCGTCGGCATCTCGCCGAACTTCGCGACGATCGTCATCACCATCAGGGCGGCGAGGATTCCGCCGGGAATCGCCGCCACGAGCGACGTCAGGCACAGGCTCAGCTTGCTCACGGCAGTCTCTCTTCGTGACGAAGCGGCGGGGACGACGACGGCGCGCGGACCCGCGCCGCCGCCGACCATCCTATTCCCACCGGCGAACCGGACGCAAGACCGGGGCCGCTGGAGTCCAGCCTTCAGGCTGACGATGAACCAGCGCGACCTCCGCGCGCGAGCAGACAGGCTGCAGGCTGTACTCCAGCGTCAGGACGTGCCACGATTCGTGACGATGGACCGTCAACTCGGCGCTTCCTGACGGGCCGGATAAGCTATGATGCGTGAGGATCGAAAGGACCAACTCGATGTCGTATGCCGCCGGCTTGTCGCGCAGCCCCGATCTTGCAAAGGCGACGCGCGAAGTCTGCGCGGAAGTGCAGGTCCGGTTCCGCGGGCGCCCCCCCGATTTGTCGTTCTGCTTCGTCTCCGCGGCGCACGCTTCCGGCCTCGACCGGCTGGCGGCGGAGATCGTCGCGGCGACCGGCGCGCGCGTCCTCCTGGGATGCACGGCGGAAGGGGTCGCCGGCGGCGATCTTGAAATCGAAGCGGGACCAGCGCTCGCGCTGTGGGCGGCGGCACTGCCGGGGGCGGAAATCGTGCCGTTCCACGCGGAGTTCGGCCGCACGCCGGACGGCATCATCTGCGAGGGGCTGCCGGAAGATCTATTCACGGCGACCGACGACGTGCGGGCCGTGTTCCTGCTGGGGGACCCGTTCTCGTCGGTCCCCGATTCGATCATTCAGCGGCTGGCCGGGGAGCGGCCGGGCGTGCCGCTGTTGGGAGGAATGGCGAGCGCGGCGCGGCGGCCGGGAGAGAACCGGCTGTTCCTGAACGGGGCGGCGCACGACCACGGTGCGGTCGGGGCGGTGCTCCGGGGTGGGCCGCGCGTCCGCTCGGTCGTGTCGCAGGGGTGCCGGCCGATCGGCACGCACTACGTCGTCACGAAAGGGGAGCAGAACGTGATCGTCGAGCTGGGGGGCCGGCCCCCGCTGGCGCAGCTTCAGGAGTTGCTGCCGTCGCTCCCGGTGCGCGACCAGGAACTCGCGGCGCAGGGGCTGCAGGTGGGGATCGTGATGAACGAGTACCAGCCCCGGTTCGAGCAGGGGGACTTCCTGATCTCGAACGTGGTCGGCGCGGACCGCGAGCACGGGGCGATCGCAATCGGCCATGCGATCCGCACCGGCCAGACCGTACAGTTCCACGTCCGCGACGCGCAGACCGCCCACGACGATCTGACGCTGCTGCTCGACCGCGACCGCGCGGCGCACAACGGCGGGCCGGAAGCGGCGCTGCTCTTCACGTGCAACGGCCGGGGAACGAAGCTGTTTCCGCAGCCGCACCACGACGCGCGCGCCGTCCGGGCGCACGCCGGACCGATTCCGCTCGCCGGCTTCTTCGCGATGGGTGAGCTGGGACCGGTCGGCGACCGCAACTACATCCACGGCTACACGGCGAGCGTGGCGCTGTTCGAGTGACGGTAGTCCGTCATTCCCACCCTCTCCCGGTCATCCCCTCTCCGTCGTTCCCGCGCAGTGCCTGCCCCCAGCGACGGCGGGGGCGGGAAACCAGCCCGTTGCCCGCGGCGCCGCTGGATGCCCGCCTTCGCGGGCATGACGCGCCGTCCGCCTGCCCAGTGGTCCCAGCCCGCGCCTTAGCCCGCAGCGCAAGAGAGGGAGAATCGTCACATGGCCGCCTCGTTTCCGCACTGGTCGGCCGGTCCGGCGATTCTCCCTCGCTTGCGCGTCGGGCTATCGTGACGCTCACTGGACCGGCCGCTCTTCGACGATCACCGGCCGGTTGCGCTCGCGGTCGAACCATAGCTTGCGTACGCCGCGGCCGTCGCGCGTGGGCTGCGTCCACGGGCGGTCGGGCGTGCCGAGCTCCTGCCGCAGTTCGTTCCAGTCCCGTTCGGTGAGTGGCGCGGGACGTTGCGGCGCGGCCTGCAACGGGAAATGCCGCAGTCCCCACGCGATCACGGAACCCGCGGTCAACGCCAGGACGACGGGCACCCATGGAAGCCCTGCGCTGGAGCGGTCCGCGCCCGGCTCGAAATCGAGCCGGGGATCGAGCCGCGCCTCGGACCAGTCTTGCGCGGCGGGATCGTCGCGCCAGCCGGAGTCGCGCGCGGGCTCGTCATCCGACGGGTCGACCTCGCTCCGGCGGATGAGGTCCTGCAGCGCCCGCCCGCCGGTCGCATGGTGAACGGCAGGAACGAGCAACAGGAACGAGGCGTTCCAATGCCCGCGAAGGGCGTCGAACTGATCTTCCGCCCGGACCGTCGCCGGGATCTCCAACCGGCCGAGTTCGTCGGCGAAGAACCCCGCCTCGGCGATGCTGCGAAAGCGGGCGATCGCGGCGAGCGGCCCGCCCGGCTCGAGATCGGCCGGATCGCCCTGTCCGGCGGAGCGCGGTTCCGAACTCGCGACCTCGACCTCGCAACGGCAGGCGAGCGGATCGCCCGCGCGGAGCGGCCGGCCGCAGCGCGGGCAGCGTCTCGGTCCGAACTCCAGCGTGTCGTCGGAGTGCATCGGGCGCCTTTCGGTCGGCCGGAAGAAAAAGCAGCCGACAAGAATCATCATAAGTGGCCCCGGATCCTTGGACCAGCGGGAAAACCCCCGGACCGCGCGCCGAAGTCGGCCGCCGATCGTTTGAGCCGCCCGGCCGCTTATCGCTATGATGCACTTGCGGGACAGGGATTTCGGTCCTGCCGAAGCAGCCATTCGAAAGCCGGCGATGCAGGTCCGCCTGGAAGTCAACCACGACAAGGCCAACGTCAAGCGGGTCGTCCTGCGTCAGGACGCCGTCATCGGGCGCGGCAAGGAGTGCAATCTCCGCATCGCCTCGAACCTTGTCAGCCGGCAGCACTGCCGCATCGTGCTCGGGCGCGATCGAGTGTTCGTGCGGGACCTGGGGAGTTCGAACGGCACGTGGCTCGCCGGGGTGCGGTTGCCGCGCGAGCAGGACGTGCCGCTCCCTCCCGGCGCGGAGTTGTCGATCGGCGGGGTGACGTTCGTCGTGCGATACGACGCGCCGGCGGATGACGTGCCCTCAGGCTCGACCGTCGAAACCGCCGCCTATCGCGCGGAGCGGGATGCCCGGGAGTCCGCGGCGCCCGAAGTGGAAGAACGTGGAGCAGGCGGTCCGGCTTCGGGGAAGGAAGCGCCGCTTCCGGTGGCGCGCCCGGTGCGGCCCGCAGCCGCATCGCCTCCGCCCGCGGAGATGGAGGACGAGCCCGAGCCGGTGCTCGAGCTGATCGACGTTCCGGCGGAAGTTCCGTTCGTCGCGGCCGACGCGCCTGACCTGGAGATCGACGAGGCGCTCGCCGCGCCGGCAGCGGCGGCGGCGGCCGTTCCGGACATTTTGATCGACGAGGAAATGCCGGCGGCCGAGAAGAGGCCGGGCTTGTTGGGGCGACTGTTCGGCCGCGGCCGGAAGCGCGCGGAGGCCGCCCCCCGCTCGGATGGGCCGGTCCCCGAGGACGCCGCGGCGGGAGACGAAACGCTGCCGGACTTCCCGCAACCGGAGTCGCAAGCGGAGGCCGCCTCGGCAGCGGGCGTTGCCGAGGGGGAAACGCCGCCTGGGGAGTTTCAGCTTCCCCCAGCCGGCGCTGTTGCGGGTGCGGCGGGGGCGGAGGACTCCCTGCGGTTCCTTTCCGCGGCGGACGAGGACGCGGCCCAATCGCCGCCCCCCGCCGCCGCCGACGAAGACCTGGGCGACTTCCTGAAGCAACTGGGCAAAGAGTAGGGGCAAGCCAATCGCGAACCGCCGCCGATTCCGCCAGGTTCCGCGCTGTTTCTTCCGTCTTTCGTCTTCGGCTGATACGCTGTGACCGACCCGCGGCGGTTCGGCCGCGGTCTTCGAAGTCCTCTGCTGTTCGAGACCGAGTTCATGAGCGAGCCTTCCAAGGCGGCGAGACGGCGGCGGCGGCGCGTGCTCGGCTGGGTGCTGGCGGCGCTGTTCGTCACCGCGTTGGTGATGGGTCCCGGCCCCGGCGTGCTGCTGGTCAACGAGCCGCGCTCGTTCCTGAACTTCCCCCTCGTCTACATGTGGGGGCTGTTGTGGTACGCGGTCGAAGTGCTCGTGGTGATCGCGGCCTACTTGTTCGTCTGGCGCGACGGCGAAGATGAAGCCGCCTGAACGACTCGCGCCGTGATGTCCGCACCGGCATTCCTTCCAGAGACGCCTTTCGTGCCCATGCAAGCTCCGGATCTCCTGATCGATACCGTGTCGCGGCTGCCACTGCTCGCCCAGCAGGGCGAAATGGAAGCCTCGCTGAAGGAGTTGGGGAACCTGCCGATCTATGTTCTCGGCGGCTACCTGGTGCTGCTGTTGTTGTTGGGCTTGCTGGGCTGGGCGAAAAGCAAGACGGGCGAGGAAGACTACTATCTCGCCGGGCGCGGGCAAGGGTGGATCGTCTCGTCGGTGACGATCATGGCGACCTTCTTCAGCTCGTACGCGCTGCTGGGCGCTCCGGGCATGGTCTACCGCGAAGGGGTGATGTTCGCGCTGTTCAGCTTGAACGTTCCGGTGGCCGGCGTCTGCGTCTACCTGCTGGGTTCGCGAATCTGGAAAGTCGGCCGACGGTTCGGCTACGTCACTCCCGGCGACATGGTGGCGGATTACTACGGCAGCCGCGTGGCGCTCAAGGTGCTGGTCGCGCTGACGAGCCTGTTCTACGTGCTGCCCTACGTGATCATGCAGATCAACGCGGGCGGGATCGTCGCCAAGGAACTGGCGCTGTTCGACACCTGGACCGTCCTCGATTCCTGGGGCCTCGGACTGATCGACGCCGAGCGACGGAGCTTCGTCATCGGTTCGATCGTGCTGGCGGCGATCACGATGATCTACATCATGGTTGGTGGAATGCGGAGCGTCGCCTGGACCGATCTGGTCCAGGGAGCGATGCTCATCGCCGGAATGTTGATCGCCGGGTTCGCGATGTTCCACCTGTTCGGTGGAGTGGGCGGCTTCGGCCGCGCCGTGAGCGAAGGGCTGCCGGACTCTTCGCTCACGCTGCCAGGAACCACGGGCGAGTGGCAGTGGACGCTGCTGTTCACCGTGTGCGTGCTGGGCTCGTCCGGTTCGATGGTCCAGCCGGCGCAGTGGATGCGGTTCTATTCGGCCAAGAGCGTGCAAACGCTGAAGCGCGGCGCGGTGATCTTCGCCGCGGTTCTCACCACCTGCTTCATTCTGGGCGTGATGCTGATCGGACTGGCCGGGCAGGTGCTGTACCCCTTGACGTACACGCTTTCGCAGCCGATCCCCGATGGCCCGGCGGATGTCGCGCTGCCCGACGAATTCGGAGCGGTCGAAGGTCAGGCGAAGTATCGAGTCGAATACCGCCCTCCGACCGACGCCACGGCAAATGGCTTGGTGAGTTGGTCCTGGAAGGGGAGAGAAGGCCGCGCGATGTCCATCGAGGACAAGGCCGCCCTGCTGTCCGCCAGCGACGATCCCGCCTGGCGAACCGCGGTCGAGGCCTTGCACGCCAAGACGCTCGCCTCCAACGAGGACGAGGGAACGCGGGCCGCGTTCACCGCCCATCCAGACGTCGTCGGCGGTCCCGACTCGATCCTGGTCAAGATCATCACCACGCGGCTGAAGGTATTGTGGGGGGCGATCGGCGCGGTGATCGCCTCGTTGATCATCGTGGCCATCATGGCCGCCGCCATGAGCACCGCCGACAGCAACCTGCATGCCCTGTCGGCGGTCGCGACCCGCGACATCTACGACAGCTTCCTTCATCCGCAGGCTTCGGAAAGAGAGCGCGTGTGGGTCGGGCGAAGCATCATCGTCGCCGCCACCGTGATGGCGCTCTTCGTGGTGATCGTCGCCTCGCAGCCGGAAATGCGCGCCCGCTACAACATCCTGGGGATGATCGCCATGATGGGCTTGCTGGCGATCGGCTTCAGCGCCCAGCTTCTCCCCATCGTGATCGATATGTGCTTCCTCCAGAGAGGCTCCCGCGTGGGGGCCGCGGTCGGACTGGCCGCCGGACTTCTCGGCACCTTCTTCTTCAGCACGCTTTTCAAGATGCTCGTCGAAGGACTCGGTAATCCCGCCGGGCCGAAAGCGCTGTTGGAACACATCAACACGATCAAGACCGCGCTCCCCATGCATGAGTCGGTGTGGGGACTGGCGCTCAACATCCCCTTGTTCTGCTGGATCAGCCTGTTCACGCAGAAGCCCGCTGTGGAGAAGGTTCGCGAGTACCGCGAGACTTTCGCGTCGAAGATAGGACCGGCCTGAGGCTGGCGGTTTCGTGGTGCCACACGATCCTGCTCCGTCACGAAGGAACGGCCCCGCAGACCGCATCATGTCCGCAGTCTTGCTCGTCAGCCGCGATCTGCTGTTCGTCAGCCGGGTGGAAGGCGCGGCGCGGCGGATCGGAGTGCGCTGCGACGCGGTGGATGACGCAGCGCAAGCGGCCGCGAAACTCGCGCCAGGAGACTTCGCCCTCGTGCTCTGCGACCTGACCGCGCCGGGCACGGTCGCCGATCTGATCGCGGCGATCTCCGCCGCCGCCACCACACAGCCGCGGCCGCGCGTGATCGCCTTCGGCCCGCACGTCCACGTCGCCCGCCTCGAGGAGGCCCGCGCCGCCGGCTGCGACGAAGTCCTCACCCGTGGCAAGTTCGACGCGACGCTCGATGCGATCCTGGCGCGGCATCTCGCAGGTTGAACGTCGGTCTCCTCTCCCCCGGCTTTGCGGGGGAGAGTCAGGGTGAGGGAAAGCACGCCGGGCCGCCACTCAGACTCGCAGTTGCACATGCTTCTTGACGGCGCCCGCGAACCGGTCCACACTGGTGGCAACGGGTGCATGGTTCCATTGACGAAGGATGATCTCCCCATGAACTGATACAAACGGCTCGGAATCGACGGTGTCGATGGCGTTCGAGGGGCACGGTTTCAAGCGATTCTGCGATAGCCGCGCAAGACGCACGCTGGCGCTTTCCAACGAGATCGTCGGGCTTTGCACCGACGATCGTCTTCTGACGCGCCGGACGCTGCCGTTCGCAGACGCCAGATGATGCTCTCAACTCTCAACTCTCAACCATCGACCATCAACCATGACCGCACGCGAACTCGAAGGCTGCACCATTCTCATCACCGGCGGCAACGGGTATCTCGGGAGCGAGCTGGCCCGCGAGCTGGCCCGCGGCGGGGCGGATATCGTCATCGCCTACTTCGTCGAAAGCGGCCTCGACGCGCTCCTCGACGAGCTCCGCGGCATCGGCGTGCGGGCCGCCGGCGTGTTCATGGACGTTCGCGACTGGGATTCGGTCGAAGCGGGATTCCGCACCGCGGAAAAGGAACTCGCCGCCCCGACCGGCGTCATCGCCTGCTCCGCCGTGCAGGAGAACGTCGAGGCCGGCGAGATCCCGCCGGACGTCTTCCGACAGGTGATCGAAACGAACGTGACCGGCACGGCCAACGCGTTCGAGATTGGCCTGCGGAACCTTCCGCGATCGCGAAACGACGTGCCGCGGTTCCTCGGGGCGATCGGCAGCGTGACCGCGCGGCAGAGCTTCCCCGGACTCGCCTTGTACGGGGCGACCAAGAACTTCGTGGACGGCCTCGTGCGGACGTATGCGGCGCCCGCCGCGCGGATCGGCGCGCGGACGTGGTCGCTGCGCCCCGGGGCGATCCCCCATCCGGGGAAGGAGCGCGAGACGCCAGGCTATACCGAGGCGTGGAAGTCCTTCGGGTTGCTCGACCGGGTCGGCACGCCGCAGGACGTCGCCGCCGCCTGCCGGTTCCTCGCCGGCCCACACGCCGCCCACATCACGGGAGCGATGCTCGACGTGGACGGCGGCAACGGCCTGGTCTGGACGCCCCCCATCCGCGAGGTGCAGACGCCGGAAGAATCGAAAGCCCGCCTCGCCGGCATCCAGTAGGCCTCTTTCGGCGAAAGGGGCCTACTCGACGGCCGCCGCGATGTCGCCGACCGTCACGCGCGCGCCGGGGTCGATGAACGGGCGGCGGAGGACCGCGAGCGCGACCGGCCTGTCGTCGGCGTAGGAGCGGGCGGCGGAGGTGATGCGGCCGATCTCGTTTCCATCGCCGAACACCGGGGTGCCGGCCGCGGGAACGGGGCCGCCTTCGAGCCGCAGCGTGCGGAGCTCGCGGTTCGTGTGGCCGAGCGCGTCGAGCCGGGCGATCGGCTCCTGGCCGAGGTAGCACCCCTTGGTGAAGGAGACGGCCCGGTCGGTGCGGGCGACCTCCTGCGCGAGGTTTTCTTCGCCGACGTCGACGCCGACCAGCGGCAGCCGGGCCTCGATCCGCATCGCGTGAAACGCGGCGGCCCCGGCGGGGCGGAGCTCGCGTCCACCCGCGCGGGTCCAGACTTCCCATGCCTCACGCAGCAATCCACCCGACTCCCTTTTGTCGAAGGAAGTGAGAAACCCGGCGATGCCCAACAAATCGACGCGGCGGGAGCGCGCCAGTCCCGAGCTGGCGATGCGATGGGAGTAGGGGGCGAGCTTTCGAAGTGACCGCTCGATCGAGCCCGGACCGCAGAAAAACAGTTCCCCCCAGTCTCCCGTCCGGTCGTGCAACTGCACGTCTTCGCTGATGAGGTACTTGTCGAGGTGGGCGATGATCGCCGGGGCGGCGCCGGCGACGGTTTCGAGCCAGATCGCGTCCCGTTCGACGAAGACGAACACATGCGCGAGCACGCGCCCCTTGACGTTCGTGACGAACGCCTCGCAGCCCTGTCCCGGTTCGAGTTTCTTCACGTCGTTGGTGCAGAAATTGTTGAGGAACGCGACGCGGTCGCGGCCGGTGATTTCGACCTGCGTGCGGTCGGAGAGATCGAAGATCGCCGCCCCATCGCGCGCGCCAAGATATTCCGCCCGCGGATCGCCGTAGTGCAGCGCGAACGGTGCGCCCGCGAAACCGGCCAGCGACACGATCACAGCCGGATCGTCGAACACGGCGCCGGAGGCGAGTTGCAGCTCGCGCCAATCGGGATTCATCGCGGCGGTCATAGGTAAGATTCAAGAGCCGCGGGGTTCATCCAGGTTCATCCCCGCGGTGCTCATGCGGTTGCCCATTCCTGCGAGAGTCGTGTCCCGCTGGATTCGTGCAAACATCGGCACAAACGCCGCGGGGCGTTGCCCGCGGGCTGTCACCGCGGGTTCGGCGTGATCGAGAGGTCGTCGATGTCGAGCGTGCCCGTCGCGCCGTTGAGCCCGATGCGGATGACCGCTTCCCGGGCAGTCGCCGGGACCGGGATCTCCTTCTGCACGCGGTGCCAGCCGCGCGTCCCGAGCCACGGGCCGACGCCCCCGCTGCCGGCGTTGTCGCGGCGGGAATCGTAGAAGTGGATCATCAGCGCGGGCTGCTCGAGCGGCTGCGCCCCCGCCGCCGTGTCGTCGTGCTTCACGAGCAGGCTCACGGTGACGGAGCGGATGCGGCGGCCGTCCACTCCCAGCCCCTGCAAGCCCTGCGACAGCCGGTTCGCATCGAAGTTGGTGAACCGCAGGAACCGCTCGCCGGCGGGCGCCCCCTGGGAGATCAGCTCGGTTTGCCGCTGATAATGCCAGTTGTCGGCCCGGCCGTCCTCGTTGGCGTCGACCTCGAAGCCGCCGTTGACGATCTTCGGACTGGCGGGATCGGGCAGTACGGCCCGCTTTTCCTCGGAGATCCCGGTCATCGGGACGAACAACGTCGGGACGAGCTGCTTCTCGACGAGCTTCCCGTCTTTCTTTTCGAGCAGATGGAACACCTGCTGATAGCGCTCGCCCAACGGGATGATCATCTTTCCGCCCTCCTTGAGCTGCTCGACGAGCGGCTCGGGCACCTTCTCGGGCGAGCAGGTGACGATGATCTTGTCGAACGGAGCGTGCTCGGGCCAGCCTTTGTAGCCGTCCCCCACCTTCGCGCTCACGTTCGCGTAGCCGAGCCTCTTCAGCTTGGCGGCGGCTGACTGTCCCAGTTCGGGGACGATCTCGATCGTGTAGACTTCCTTGGCGAGCGGGGAGAGGACGGCGGCCTGGTAGCCGCTGCCGGTGCCGATCTCGAGCACCTTGTCCTCCGGCTGCGGGTCGATGACGGCGGTCATGTAGGCCACGATGTACGGAGGCGAGATCGTCTGCTGGTGCCCGATGGCGAGCGCCCCGTCCAGATACGCCTGATTGCGGACGGCGCCGGGGACGAACTCGTGCCGCGGGACGCTCTTCATCGCCGAGATCACGCGCTGGTTGGCGATCCCCTCCTTGACGATGTACTCGTCGACCATCCGCTCGCGGACCGCCGCGTACGGGTCGCGCGGGGACTGGGACGCGGCGGGCCGGGGGACCGCCATCGGAATGACGAGCGCCAGCCAGGGGACGAACGGTGCGATGCGACGGACGATGCGCATGGAGAAGGCTCCTGTGTCTGGCCGAGCGCCGGTCCAGAGACGGTTTGCTGTCTCGGTCGAGATTCGACGCCGGGCGTCCAGTATATCGCATCGCTCGGGGCGCCGGCAGAGCATTCGGGGCCCGTGGCCAGTGGCGGGCCAAGCGGCAAATCATATCGGCGGCCGTGCATGTCTCATTGGCGGAGACCATCGCCGGCCGTTAGAATCGATCCACAGGCTTCGCCACGTCCTTTCTCGCTCCCGCCCGCTTCCGGGGAGGCTCGATGAATGCCCGCCGCGCGCTCTGGACCGCTGCGATGCTGCCGTGCCTCGCGATACCGGCGGTCTGGCCGCTCCGTGCGGCTCAGGCGGACGCGCCGCGGATCGCGTTCGAGCCAGGCACCGGGCGGCTGGAGATCACGGTCGGCGGCAAGCCGTTCGCCACGTACGTCTGCCGTGATGAAAAGATCGCGCGGCCGTACTTCGCGAACGTGCACGCGCCGTCGGGCCGGCCGGCGACGAGGCGGCATCCCCCGGTGGAAGGCGAGGACCTCACCGACCACTCGACGATGCACCCGGGGCTGTGGCTCGCCTTCGCCGACATCAGCGGCGCCGATTTCTGGCGGAACCGCGCTCGAGTCGAGCACGTCGAGTTTGCCGAAGGGCCGACGGCGGACGCCGGAGGGGCCCGGTTCGCCGTCCGCAACCGCTATCTGTCGGGCGACAAAGTGGTTTGCACGGAGCTCGCACACTATGCGATCCACGTCCGGCCGGAAGGACACCTCCTGCTGTGGGACTCCGAGTTCTCCAATGCGGAGCAGTCGTTCGCGTTCGGCGACCAGGAGGAGATGGGGCTCGGCGTGCGCGTCGCGTCGGCGATCCGAGTGCAAGGCGGGGCGGGCCGCATCTTGAATGCCGAGGGGGACCGCGACGAACAGCGGGTCGGCGCGAAGCCGTCCGATTGGTGCGACTACGCCGGCGTCGTCGAAGGCGAGCGGATCGGCATCCTGCTCATGCCGCACCCCGGCAACTTCCGCAAAAGCTGGTTCCATGCTCGCGATTACGGGTTCCTGGCGGCCAATCCGTTCGGCCGCAACGCCTTCACCCGCGGCGAGAAAAGCCGCATCGTGGTCAAGCCAGGCGAGACGTTCCGGCTGCGGTTCGGCGTGCTGATTCATTCGGGGCCGGAGGGCGAAGCCTTCGATCCCAAGGCGGCTTATGCCGACTACCTCAAGCTCACGGCCGATCCGGCGCCGAAGCCGGCGGCGCCGGCCCCCGTGCGCCCGGATCCTGCGAAGGTCCCGGCCGGGAGCGCGAGCGCTGGGCCGTGATGTGCGGCGAGCGCGTACCGGCATCGCCGGGAACCCCGCGGGGCGTTGCCCGCGGGCTTGGGATTCATGCACGGATCAAATCAGTTCGCGGATCGGATCGCGGTGGTCGAGTAGATACTGCGGCCGGCCGTTCGGGTCGATGAGCTGCGTCCGGTCCGGGTCGATGCCGAGCTGCCGGTAAACCGTCGCGAACACCTGCTGCAAGTGCACCGGCCGATCGACGGGCGCCTCGGCCCGGGCGTCGGTCGCGCCGATCATCTGCCCGTGCCTCAATCCGCCGCCGGCGAGGAAGAAGCACGAGGCCTGGTTCCAGTGGTCGCGGCCGGCGCTGCCGTTGATCCGCGGCGTGCGGCCGAACTCGCCCGACATCATGATGATCGTGTCGTCGAGCAGCCCCCGCTGTTCGAGTTCCTCGATGAGGGCGGTGAGCGCCCGGCTGAGGTTCGGGAGGCGGATCCGCATGCCGCGGAAGTTGTCGGCGTGCGTGTCCCAGTCATAGAAGCTGAAAGCGACGCAGCGCACGCCCGCCTCGATCAGCCGCCGCGCCGTCAGGAAGCTGCGGTTGCGGTTGTCGCCGTAGCGATCGAGCGTCTGGGGATCTTCCTTGCTCAGGTCAAGCGCGTTGGCGACCTCGCCGGAGGCGACGAGTCCGACGGCCCGCTCGGTGAAGCTGTCCATCGCGTTCATCGTGCCGCTCGAGTCGACGTCGCGCCGCAAGCGATCGAGCCCGTTCAACAGCGACTGGCGATCGCCGAGGCGGTCCATCGTGAAGCCGTTGCGCAGGGACAGGCTTTGCCGGCTGTCGCCGTCCGGCCGGAAGGCGCGGTGCACCGGCCCGAGGAACCCGGGTCTCGTCCAGCCCGAGAGATCGACGAACGTGGGAGCGGTCCCGCGCGGCGTGTCCCGCGCCGGGCCGAGCAGTTTCGACATCACCGCCCCGAGACTCGGCCGGCCTCCCATCGACAGCAGCGATCGGACCGACCAGCCGGAATCGGACTGGGTCGCATTGTGCTCGTTCTCGACCCCCGTCAGCGAGCGGACGACGGTGTAGCGGTCGGCGATCCGGGCGAGCTCGGGCATCAGCTCGCAGATCTCCATCCCCGCCACGTTCGTGGGAATGGGAGTGAACTCGCCGCGGTATTCCTTCGGCGCCGCGGGCTTCAAATCGAACATGTCGATGTGCGGAGGCCCGCCGCCGAGAAAGATATTGATGACCGACTTGCCGGTCGCCTGCGCCCCGGCGATCGCTTCGGCCCGCAGCAGGCCGGGGAGCGTGAGTCCGCCGACCGCGAGGCCGCCGATCTTCAAAAAACTCCGCCGCGAGACCCCGTCACAAAACCGCCCGCGCTCGCCGAGGAACGTCAGCATGGCTCGAGCCTTTCGGAGCGACGCCGGCCGCGCGAGCCGCGCCGGCGCCGGGCCGGACGCCGACTCGCGTTCCGAGTCTGCGCCGGCGATTATACCGCGCGGCGGCGACGCATCAAGACCTTTCGAAATGTTATACTTTGCAAACCATCCGCTGAATGAGCGGGCGGCCGCGCTCCGGTGAGCGGCTCGGCTACTTCTTCTTCCGCCGCTTCGGCCGAGCCTTCTTCTCAGGCTCGGCCTTCTTCTTTGCGGCGGGCTTCACGCCGATCAGTCCCTCCACCGCCTGCTCGAAATCGAGCGGGATATGGACTGGCGGCTGGCGAGTATCGCCGTTGTGCGCGCTCTTCGGGTTTGCCATGTGATTCTCCGTGTGTCTGAAGAAGTTTTCCAAGTGCCACCGAAAACCGGTTTCACGCACTTGACGGTCACTTGGCGGAGTCGCTATGATGGCAGTAACGAAAAAGCCGGAACTGGCACTTCTCAGGGCGACCAGTCCCGGCTTGATAGAGTCGCAAAGTGTTGACGGGCGGGAGGATGGTTCTCGGGGAGCCTTTGCACGGCCCAGAAAACCGGTTCGATTCCGGTGCCCGTCTCGCTTTGCGCCATTAATTGTAGCCGAAACTTACGTCTCCGTCAACGCCAGAGGGGCAAAATATGGCTGCGAGAATCGAGAAGGATGGGTGGGCAGTCTCCGGCGACACGCTCGAAGAACTGGAGCTGGGGATTGCGGCGGTCCAGCGGGCGCTTGGACGAGATCGGGCACCGGACGCTCCGCAAATGCCGGAGGAGCGACCGAAAAAGCCGTTGGGTCGCCCTCGCCGCCGCGTGTCCGGCCAGGCACCGGACGCTCGCGATATTCGAATGGCCGGGAGGTTCGCGGCATTTCTGCTGCACGATGGATCGGGGGAGGTCACTGCCGATGATCTCGCCGCAGCGATGCAACTCAAAAGCACGAAGGGACTCGGTGGATTCGCAACGAGGGTCAATCGAATTCTCTCGCATTACGGGTTCGATCCCGCGAACGTGTATGCGAACGGCCGCCGCGCCGATGGGGCGCGCACTTGGCAGGCTGGGCCGAAGGCTGAGGAAGCGCGGGAGTTGTTGCGGCAGAAGTTCGAGGAGAGAAAAGCGCGACGCCCCGCGAACACCTAGCGGCCGGGGCTAACATTCAGAAGGAGCGACGGATGCATCGACGGAGTTCGGCAGGCATCATCCATGTAGTCGCGCGCGGCCCACCGTCGCCGTCAACGAAAAAGGCCGGACGGGAGCAGCCTCATTGAAGGATGCTGCGCCCGCTCCGGCCCCTTTTCGTTCGCGGTCGTCGCCTGCGGCCCTTCGCGCATGTGGCGGAATTGGTAGACGCGCCGGACTTGGAATCCGGTGGGAAGCCCGTAGCAGGGAGCACTTCCCATGAGGGTCCGACTCCCTCCGTGCGCACTCCGCAGGCGGCGACCGCTCCCTCACTTCGCTTCTTACGATAGAAGGTATCGACATGAACGGCAAGGGGGAATCCCCTAAGAGGCCCCGCAACGGCGGGGCCGGCAACGTGCGCCCCTACTTCACGACCCGCAACGGTCGGAAGGTCTGGGCGAAGGACTACGGTTACAAGGGCTGGCCCATCGGCAGGAGGAAGTAGGCAACGGCTAACCGGGGCCGCCCGTTCGGGGCGGCCCCGGTATCTTTGGTCGCAACCTCGAAACGCGGTGGAATCCCGCCGTATTCATTTCTCAAGGAGACGAGTCGTCATGTCAGAAGCTCAGAAGCCGACGTGCCTTGCGATGGTTCTGTGCGATGCCGTCCACCGTGACGGCGGGAATGGAAAGTTCTTCATCATGGGCACCTTCGACCGAGTGACCGGGAAGACCGAACCCATCCAGGCCCAGTTCGCAATCTACTGCGCCATGACGGAATTCGTGGGCCGAACGGGGATTCAGGTAAGGTTCGTTGACTCCTCCGCCGATCTGAGCGATGATGAATCATGGGAAGTGAACCTCCCGCCCACGCCGATGGAGATTGTCTCCGATGATCCGAACCGGATCGTCGAAGCGGCGATGGGGGTTCGGATCAGCTTTCCGAAGGCGGGTCTTTACCTTTGCCAGCTTGTTGCCGATGGCGATTCCATCGTCCAGCGGCGCATCGTCGTCGTGACCAAGAAGCAGGAGTGAGACAGTGCCAGAGCAACTGGAACTTGCGACTACGGAACCGGGCATTACCTACGAGTTTGGAGACGTTGAACCCAGTGGCGTGCTGACGGAGGGGGTCGCCATCACCGATACGCCCCCGTTTGAAGAAATCCGGAGAATCGTCAGTGGCCGAGAAGATGGAGACGAGTGAGCTTCAGATTGGCTCGCGGTATCGTAGCCGCTTCCCCTCCGCGCCCTCGATCGCCGCGACCATCCGGTGTCCGTCGCTGACCTTCCGCTGGTTCCACCGGAAGCAGAATTCGGCGACGTAGCGGTGCAGGTGCTTCTTCGATAGCTGGTGGAAGATGCCGAAGTGCCCGCGCTTCAGCAGCGCGAAGAACGATTCCGCCGTGTTCGTCGTGACGAGCATGTCGCCGTTCTTCGTCTTGCGAACGTACTCGCCTTTCGAGTGCGTCACGAACCGATGCCCACCCTTGAACTCGCGGCCGAGCTTGGTGTAGATCCGGTTTTCGTCCGTGCAAAGACTCGAATCGCGATCCGCCAGGTGGAACAGTTCGTCGCGGAGCGTCTTGGAATCTACCGATTCGACGGCGCGGGCGTGCGCTGACCCGCCACGTTCGACGATCAGTGCCACGGGGGCCTTCTTCGTCGCACTGCCCCGACCCTTCTTCCCGACCGGAACGCGAGGCTTCCGCGCGCCGACGTAGCACTCATCCGCCTCAAGCTGACCCTTGAGCATCCCGGCCATTGGCTCTTGCTTCATCGCCTCGCGGATGCGGTGCGTGAGGAACCACGCGGACTTCACCGTGATGTCGAGTTCGCGGGCGATCTGGTGGCTGCTCACGCCCTTCTTGCTGCTCGTCATCAGGTGAATCGCCATGAGCCACTTCCGCAGCGGCAACTTCGATTCCTCGAAGATCGTGCCGATCCGCACCGTGAACTGCTGGCGGCACTTCTTGCACTTGTACACGCCGGGGCGGACAGGGCGCTTGCTCCCCGGTTTCGGCATCAGCTTGTAGGCTTCGGTGGACTCGCAATGCGGACAAACCTGGCCGTTCGGCCAGCGCTTCGATTCCAGGAAGCCGCGGGCCTTGTCCTCATCGGCGAACAGCGGGGCCAGGCTGGCGAGGTTCAGGTCGGCGTCGGTTCCGGTGTTCGGCAATTTGGCGGGCATGGCGATTCTCCGTTCGGGACGGCTCGATTCTACCCGCCGGGATTGGGTTTGTCAAGTATAACATTCCCAGACCTTTCGATCGGTCGCTCACGCACTCGGGTTCCGCACGCGGCCCACGAACAG